>JBDSXV010000115.1:0-48144 GCA_039926025.1 Dokdonella sp. | reverse complement strand
CCTGCTCGCTCTGGTCCGGATGGACCAGGAACACGACTTCGTAATGACGCATGGAAACTCCTTGTGGGTATCGACGCGGACGATTCCGCTCGACAGCCTCCCGCGGCGCGGTGAGGCAAGGCCTTCGAGGAAAACCTGATGGGTTCCTGCGAAGGGCCGCGGATACTAATGGAATCAGCGCTTTGGCGCAACTGCGTCCAGCGCAGCCGCGGGTCTTGACTGGGGCCAGTCGCGACGGACCTGGCTTGCCCTGTCCGCTCAGGCGTTGGCGTCGACCGTGAAGCTTTCGCCGCAGCCGCACTCGCCGGTCGCATTCGGATTGCGGAACACGAAGGTCGCATTCAGGCCGGTACGCTGGAAGTCGATTTCGGTACCGTCGACAAAAGGCAAGGCCTTCGCGTCGACAACGAGGCGCAAGCCGTCCTGGTCAAAGACGTGATCGTTGTCGGCAATCGCGCTGGCGAGATCGACCGTGTAGCCGAAGCCGGAGCAGCCCGTGCGTTTGATGCCGAAGCGCACGCCGAGCGCGCCTGCATCCTTGGAGAGGAAGTCCTGCATGCGCTGGCGCGCGGCGGATGTCAGCTGGATGGACATGGGTTCTGTACGCTCGATCAACGGATACATTCTAGCGCGATCCTGCGGCGCGACAGCTGATTCCGCTATCATCGCTGCCCCCGCCGTCTGGCCGCCATCCGGCGAGATGGATGCACGAACCAGGAGTTTCAAGGTATGTCGGTAGCCGGTAAGGCCGCAGTCGACGCGCAAATTGTGGACGTGAAACACGCCCTGTCGGGCGCGATCGCGCCCGGCACTCGGGTCAAACTGCGGGGCTGGGTGCGCACGCGCCGCGATTCCAAGGCCGGCCTCTCCTTCATCAACCTCAGTGATGGCTCCTGTTTCGACCCCATCCAGTTGGTCGCGTCCAATACGCTGCCCAACTATACGGACGAGGTCATGCGCCTGAGCGCCGGCTGTGCGCTCATCGCCGAGGGCGAGCTCGTTGCCTCGCAGGGCAAGGAACAATCGTTCGAGATCCAGGTCAGCCGCATCGAAGTGGTTGGATGGGTCGAAGACCCGGAAACGTATCCGATCCAGCCAAAGCCGCATTCGCCTGAATTCCTGCGCGAAGTTGCGCACCTGCGCCCGCGCACGAACCTTTTCGGCGCCGTCACGCGCGTGCGCCACACGATCGCCAATGCAATCCACCGCTATTTCGACGAGAACGGCTACTTCTGGGTGAACACGCCGATCATCACGACGTCCGACACCGAAGGCGCGGGCGAGATGTTCCGCGTATCGACGCTGGACCTGATGAACCTGCCGCGCACCGACAAGGGCGCGATCGATTTCAAGAAGGACTTCTTCGGCAAGGAAGCGTTCCTGACCGTGTCGGGCCAACTCAACGTCGAGGCGTACTGCCTCGCGCTGAGCAAGGTCTATACCTTCGGCCCGACCTTCCGTGCCGAGAATTCGCACACGACGCGCCACCTCGCCGAATTCTGGATGGTCGAACCCGAGATCGCGTTCGCCGATCTCGACGTCGATGCGACGGTCGCCGAGGATTTCCTCAAGTTCATCTTTCGCATGGTGCTGGCCGAGCGCCCGGACGACATGGCGTTCTTCGCCGACCGTGTCGAGAAGACGGCGATCTCGCGCCTCGAATCGATCATCGCAACGCCGTTTGCGCGCATCGATTACACCGAAGCGGTCGATATCCTGAAAAAATCCGGCAAGAAGTTCGACTACGCCGTTGAATGGGGCGCCGATCTGCAGACCGAGCACGAACGCTTCCTGACCGAGCAGCACGTCGGTGGCCCGACGATCGTGATGAACTATCCGGAGAAGATCAAGGCGTTCTACATGCGTCTCAACGACGATGGCCGCACCTGCGCCGCGATGGATGTGCTCGCGCCGGGTATCGGAGAAATCATCGGCGGCTCGCAACGCGAGGAGCGCCTGGATGTGCTGGATCGGCGCATCGCGCAGTTCGGCCTCGATCCGAACATGTACTGGTGGTATCGCGACTTCCGTCGCTACGGCAGCGTGCCGCACGCGGGCTTCGGCCTCGGATTCGAACGTCTGGTCTGCTACGTCTGCGGCCTCGCGAACATCCGCGATGCGATCCCGTATCCGCGCGCACCCGGCTCGGCCGAGTTCTGAGACCGTGCCTTTTATTGCCGTACGAGAATTCCTGCTCATCAGCGGCCTGGGTCTTGTTGTCGCAGGCCTGACAACCTATGTGATTACGTGGATGCTGGTGATCGTGCACTTGCGCGACCACCACGCCGAGG
Organism: Dokdonella sp.; assembly: GCA_039926025.1. Lineage (GTDB taxonomy): Bacteria > Pseudomonadota > Gammaproteobacteria > Xanthomonadales > Rhodanobacteraceae > Dokdonella_A. The sequence goes on along the minus strand of JBDSXV010000115.1, from coordinate 45,853 downwards.
AATACGAGCGCATCAGCGGGTTCCTGTTCGCGCCCTACGCGTTCGGCTGGTATCTGCGCAGGGGCTATCGCGCTTTGCGTGATCGCAACCTCAGTGCACTCGCGCGTCTGGGCAGCATCGGCGCGTGGGCAATCCTGATCGGTGCGGTCATTGCGATTGCGTCGAAAGCGCTGGTCTGGTTTGGAGGAAACGCATGAGCGACGAAACAAGAACGTGGTGGGTCGCCACGATCAGCGACACCCTGGTCTGGGCGCGATTGGAAATCCTCGACTCGGGCATTGCCGAAGTACTCGACAGCAGCGGCGAGCTCCTGCGCTACGACGATGAGGAAACCGGACGCATGGCCCTGCTAGATGCCGAGTTCCGCGCGTTCGATGGCCTCGACGAAGACGACGCCGCGATGCTCGGATTCGATCTCGAGGAAACCGAACCCCCGCGTGGAGACGACGAGGACCTGGTGCCGCAGATGGTGCAGAAGCTGCCGCCGCGGCACTGACCTTGCGCAACGTGCATGCAACGTTTTTATCGTTGAACGCGATCATCTTTCTGCTGGAAGCACACTCCAATGAATCTTGACCTCACCGGCAAACACGCCCTCGTCTGCGGCGGATCGCAAGGCATCGGTCGTGCAGCCGCAATCGAACTCGCGCTGCTCGGCGCCGATGTCACCCTGCTTGCACGCTCGCGCGAGTCGCTCGACGCCGCGCTCGCTGCACTGCCGAAAATACACGCGGCCCAGACCCACGCGACGATCGCCGCCGACATGAGTGCGCACGCGGAATTGCGCGCGAAGGTCGAGGCAGAGGCAATCGCGCATCCGTTCCAGATCCTGGTCAACAACAGCGGCGGCCCTCCGGGTGGCCCGGCGCATTCGGCATCCACCGACGATTTCCTGTTGGCATTCAACCAGCATCTGCTCGCTGCACACGTGTTGCTTCAGGCGGTGCTGCCGGGCATGAAAGCATCCGGCTACGGCCGCATCGTCAACGTGATTTCAACGTCGGTGAAGGAACCCATCAAGAACCTTGGCGTGTCCAACACGATTCGCGGCGCCGTGGCGAGCTGGGCAAAAACGCTCGCCGGTGAACTGGGACTCCATGGCATCACCGTCAACAACGTGTTGCCCGGCTATACGCAAACCCAGCGCCTTGAACAGATTCTTGCCGATCGCACCAAGGCGACCGGAAAGAGCAGCGCTGACATCGAACAAACAATGCTGGCGACCGTGCCGGCAGGACGATTCGCCCAGCCTGCGGAAATCGCGGCCGTGATCGCGTTCCTGACGACGCCGGCAGCCGCCTACGTCAATGGCGTCAACGTACCCGTCGACGGCGGCCGCATGCAATCGCTGTAATACGGGGTTCGGGAGATCGCAGCATGATCCTCAATATCGCCGGCTATCAATTCATCTCGATCAACGATCCTTCAGCGCTCGCGGAGTTTGTGCGCGAGCAGGCGGAACGAGCAGAGCTGCTCGGCACGGTGTTGATTGCAAGCGAAGGCATCAACCTGTTCCTTGCCGGCGAGCCAATGCGCATCCGCCAATTCCTCGCCGCGCTTCGCGAAGACCTGCGTTTCGTCGACATCCAGGTCAAGGAGAGCCACAGTGAAATGCAGCCGTTCGCGCGCCTGAAGGTCAAGGTCAAAGATGAGATCATTTCTTTTCGCCAGGACGAATCCTCGCCCCTCGCAGGGCGCGCGCCGGCAGTCGCGCCCACCACGCTTGCGCGGTGGATCAGGCAAGGCCACGACGATCACGGTCGACGCGTGGTGCTGCTCGACACGCGCAATCGCGAAGAAGTCCAGCATGGCACGTTTGTCGGCGCGCTTTCGCTGCCTATCGACAAGTTCACCGAACTTCCCGAAGCGCTGGCCCCGCATGCCGACGTTTTGACGGACGCGACCGTGGTCAGCTTCTGCACGGGCGGCATCCGCTGCGAGAAAGCAGCCTTGTGGATGCAAGCGAGCGGCATCGATCACGTCTGGCAACTGGACGGCGGCATCCTCGGGTATTTCGAGCAGGTTGGCAGCTACGCGTATGAAGGCCATTGCTTTGTGTTCGACGAGCGCATTGCGCTCGATGCCGCATTGCGCCCTCTGGTCGATGCCGATACCGCGGCAGTCGGTGCACGTCCTGGCGGCTAGGCCTTATCGAGCCACCAAAGACGTGCCTTCGAGCCTCAAGCGCAACATACGGCCAATCAAGAACGGACCGCGCGCACAGCCTCCCCTTTTTCAGCCCCGAGCCGCTAAGCTGGCAGCGATGAACGACCCTCGTATGCTCGCGAATCTTGTCGACGGCCGCTTGCAGCCGCCGCTCAACCGTCAGTATCTGGACGTCTTCGAGCCGGCCGTCGGCAGTGTGTTCGCAAACTGCCCGGACTCGGGCTCCGACGATGTCGAAATGGCCGTGACCGCCGCGCAGCGTGCGTTTCCGGCGTGGGCAGCGACGACAGCCGACGATCGCGCACGTCTGCTCAATCGACTTGCCGACTTTGTTGAGCGCGATCTCGACGAACTCGCGTTGCTTGAATCGCGCGATTCCGGCAAGCCGCTGAAACTTGCGCGCAGCCTCGATATCCCGCGCGCCGTCGCCAATCTGCGTTTTTTTGCCGCAGCCATCACGCAATGGGCCAGCGAATCGCACGCGACCGACATACGCACGCTCAACTACACCCTGCGCCAGCCGATCGGCGTGGTCGCGTGCATCTCACCGTGGAACCTCCCGCTATATCTCTTCACCTGGAAGATCGCGCCTGCACTGGCGGCCGGCAACGCCGTCGTTGCCAAGCCGTCGGAAATCACGCCTTGCACCGCCGCGCGGCTGGGCGAGCTCGCGATCGAGGCTGGCTTTCCTGCAGGCGTGTTGAACATCGTGCACGGCAGCGGTCCGCGCGTCGGGCAAGCGCTGGTCGAGCACGCGCAGGTCAAGGCGATTTCCTTTACGGGCAGCACGGCCACAGGCGCGGCAATCGCAACGGCAGCGGCACCACGGTTCAAGAAGCTTTCTCTGGAAATGGGCGGGAAGAATCCGGCGATCGTGTTCAACGATTTCGATTGCAGCGACGCCAACCTCGATACGATCGTACGCTCGGGCTTCGCCAATCAGGGCGAGATCTGTCTATGCGGTTCGCGTCTGCTGGTGCAGCGCTCGGTCTACGAGGATTTTCGCGAATGCTATCTGGACCGCGTGCGCGCGCTGCGCGTCGGCGATCCTGATATCGGCAGCACCGACCTGGGCGCGCTGGTTTCCAAGGCGCATCACGACAAGGTAATGGCTTGCATCGAGCGCGCACGTGCGGAAGGTGGGCGCGTGCTGTGCGGGGGCGAATCGATCCGGCTCGGCGGTCGCTGTGCCGAGGGCTGGTTCGTTGCACCGACGGTGATCGAAGGCCTGCCGAACAACGCAGTGACGAATCAGCAGGAAATCTTCGGGCCGGTGGTCAGCCTGATCCCGTTCGAAGACGAGGAAGAGGCGATCGCGCTCGCGAATGCGACGGAATACGGCCTTGCCGCGTCACTATGGACGACCAACCTCGATCGCGCACACCGGGTAGCGGCCCGACTCGAGGCAGGCATCGTGTGGATCAATTGCTGGCTGCAGCGCGATCTGCGTACACCCTTCGGCGGCGTCAAGAATTCCGGTGTCGGCCGTGAAGGTGGTGTGGAGGCGCTGCGCTTCTTTACCGAACCCAAGAATGTCTGTATCCGATTGAGCTGAACGAGTACCCCGGATGTCCAAACTCGACTACCTTCTGCAACGAAACCGCTCCTGGTCCGAAGCGCTCAGTGCGCAAGATCCGCTGTTCTTCAAACGCCTGTCCGAGCAGCAGGCACCGAAATACCTGTGGATCGGCTGCTCCGATTCGCGCGTGCCAGCGAACCAGATCATCGACATGGCGCCCGGCGAAGTGTTCGTCCACCGCAACGTCGCAAACGTCGTCGTGCACACAGACCTCAATGCGTTGAGCACGATCCAGTTCGCCGTCGATGTGCTGAAGGTCGAGCACATCCTGGTCGTCGGCCACTACGGCTGCGGCGGCGTGCAGGCGGTTCTCGAGGAAAAACGCCTCGGCCTGGTCGACAACTGGCTGCGCCACGTCGCCGATGTGAAGAACAAGCACGCCGGGGCGTTGGAGCAGCTCGCTGACCCGCACGAACGGCATGCCAGACTATGCGAACTCAACGTGATCGAGCAGGCCGTCAACGTGTGCCAGACCACGGTCGTGCAGGACGCCTGGGAGCGTGGGCAAGAGCTCAGCGTGCATGGCTGGATCTACAGCTTGCGTGATGGTCGCGTGCGCGACCTTGGAGTGGATGTGTCGGAAGCGGCCCACGTTGCCTCATCAGTCGCCGCCGCGCTGGATCGCATCGACGGGCCCGATCGCGCCTGGCATCAACCTGTCGAAATTTCTCCCCGCTCACGCTGAACGGAAATCTGCCATGCGCATGAAATCTCTCGCCCTGCTCCTCTGCCTGCTCCCGCTGTGTGCCTCGGCAGTGGACGAACAATTGTCGCCGTACCAATGGCAGCAGCAACAGAAAGCCGCCTTCGAGCAATCGGAACGCGTCTACGCCGACGCGCTCAAACGCAGCGGCCTGCTCGCGCAATTCAAAGCCATGCGCGATACCTACCGGGGGGAAAAAAATCGCGCGTTCCGCATCGTGTTCGGACAATATCTGAGCTGGTACCAGACGTTCGTCGGCGACTACGCAGGCGCCCACGATTCGTACTCGATCCGCCAGTTGCCTTCGTCCGATGACGCGTCATCCCCCTTGTCTGGGAGCTACACGTCGAAACCGGCGCTGGATGCGATTGCCGAACTTGCCAAAGGACGCAAGGTGGTCTTCTTCAACGAAGCCCACAACGTGCCGCTCACGCGCACGTTGACGGTCGAACTGCTGTCGAAGCTGCGCGCCGAAGGCTACACCTACTTCGCCGCGGAAACCCTTTATTCGGCCGATACGGACCTCGTCAAGCGCGGCTATCCGATTCCGCAGAGCGGCTTCTACACGATGGAGCCGATCGCTGCGGAGATGGTGCGTACTGCGTTGCAGCTCGGTTTCAAGGTCGTCGCCTACGAAAGCGAGAAGGAAGGCAACGGCGATGTGCGCGAATACGACCAGGCGAAGAACCTGTACGAGCGCATCATCAAGAAGGATCCGGACGCGCGCCTGGTCGTCAACGCCGGTTACGCGCACATCCAGGAGAACGGAAAATATCTCGGCGGCAAGAGCATGGCCCAGCATTTCCGCAAACTCAGCGGCATCGATCCGCTGACGGTCGAGCAGACGATGCTGATCGAACATCCGCCGGGCACAGAGAATCATCCCTACTACCACGCCGTCGTCGATTCCCTGCATCCGACTGCGCCCATCGTGTTCGAGGACAAGGACGGCAAGCCTTGGTCGCTCAAGCCGAAGGCATACGACGTCAGCGTGTTCTTTCCGCCGGATGAAATACATGATGGGCGCCCAACATGGCTGGACCTCGGCGGCTTGCGCGAGGCGCACTTCATCAACGGCGCCGCGTGTCAGAACGTATATCCCTGCCTCGTCGAGGCACGCTACGCGAAGGAAGGAGACGACTCGATTCCGGCCGACAGGCTCGTGCTTGACCCGATTGCCGGTGCCGATCGCCTGCAGGAACGCCTGGTTCAGCGGCGTGCGGAAACGCATGGCTCGCTCTATCTGCGTCCGGGCACGTATCACATGATGGGCCAGGACACCGGCGGCCATGTGCTGTTCCGTGAGGACATCACGGTCACCGCATCGAACGATCGGCCGACCAGCTCGACGAAAGCACGACAATGAACGATCCGATCCGCACCGACACCGCGCCAGCCCCGGTCGGGGCGTATCCGCACGCACGCCGCGTTGGCGATCTGCTTTTCCTGTCAGGCGTTGGCCCACGCGAGCCGGGCTCGAACGCGATTCCCGGCAATGTCCTTGATGCGAACGGCAAGCTGATCGCCTACGACATCGAGGCGCAATGCCGCCAGGTGTTCGCCAATGTGCACGCCGTGCTGCACGCGAGCGGCGCGCGCTGGGAAGATCTCGTCGACGTGACCGTGTTCCTTACCGACATGGCGCGCGATTTCGCGCCCTATAACCGAATCTACGCCGAGCATTTTCGCGATCCCGCGACTGCGCCTTGCCGCACCACGCTCGGCATTACAGCGCTGCCGACGCCGATTGCGATTGAACTGAAATGCATCGCCTCGATCGGTGAATCCACCCTTTCGATGTAGGCTGCTGGTCCTGCGCAGCGTTTGCCTGACCGGCTCGTGACGCGACCGCGCGAACGCACTCCTCGCCCACGACCGTTCCGCACTACACTTCACGCTTCCGTGTGGCCGACGTGGACGCGAACGCAATGCTGCCTGCACCCTTCAATCTAGCCAGCTGGATCGACGAACACCGCCATCTGCTGAAGCCGCCGGTCGGCAACAAATGCATCATCGCCGACGACTTCATCATCATGATCGTTGGCGGTCCCAATGCGCGCTCCGATTTCCACCACGACGAAGGCGCTGAGTTCTTCCATCAACTCGAAGGCGAGATGGTGTTGAAGATCCAGGAGGACGGTCGCGTACGCGACATTCCGATCCGCGCCGGCGAAGTGTTCTATCTGCCGCCGCGCGTCTTGCATTCACCGCAGCGCGCACCCAATTCGGTCGGCCTCGTGATCGAGCGGCGCCGCCTCGTACACGAACAGGACGGCCTCCTCTGGTTCTGCGAACGATGCAACCACAAGCTCTACGAAGAATTTTTTCATCTGCACGACATCGAAACGGATTTCCCGCGCGTGTTCGAGCATTTCTACTGCTCGCTCGCGGCGCGCACCTGCGCATCCTGCGGCCATCTGAATCCAGCGCCGGATCGCTTCGTTCGACCCGCGGGATGAACGCTCGGCCGGCGCTGGTCATTGCTCCAACGACAGCCGCATGTTCAGCAGTCTGATCGAACTGAAACCGCGTGACGTGCCGTTGCGCGTCGCGTTGCGCAACACACTCGCGATCGTCGTGCCGCTCGCTGTCTCGATTCCCAGCGGTCATACCGGCATCGGCCTCGGAATTGCCGTCGGCGCCTTGAACACGATGTTCATCGATCAGCCGGGTCCATATCGGTTGCGCATGCAACGCATGCTGCTCGCGGCAATCGCCTCGGGATTGTCAGCGTATGCGGGTTATCTGCTCGGGGCGAGCACACTGCTGTTGGCGCTCGCTGCCCTGCTCGTCGGCATCGGCGGTGGCTTGCTCGTCGCCCTCGGGCCGAATGCCGGACGCGCCGGTCTGGTGTGCATGATCCTGCTGGTCATTTGCGGCGCGAATCCTCGCGACGCCGTTTCCGCACTCGGTCCTGCTGCGCTGTTCCTGGCCGGCGGCCTGCTGCAGATGATGGTCGCCATCGCGGCGTGGCCGTTGCAACGCTATCGACCGGAGCGCCATGCCCTCGCTGAAATATTCCACCAGCTTGCGGCCAGCGCGCGCGAGCACGCCGAGGTCCACAGCGCGCCACCGGTGACGCAGGCCCTGGTTGATGTCGAGAACCTGCTGCACGGCGCGCATCGCGCGCGCGGCGCGGCAATGGAATCGTTCCGCGTACTCGCGGAAATTGTAGAACGGATTCGTCTCGAACTGCTTTCGCTCAACGATCTCGAAGACGCTCTCGCAGAGGGCGACACCAAGCACAGCATCAAGCGCCTGTTTGAATACACAGCCCGTGCCCTCGACGCAATCGGCAGCGCGCTCGAGCGTGGCGTCACGCCACTGGCCGCTGCAGCCGCGATCGAAGGTTTCGATGCCGTGCTCGACGCATTGCGTGCGACGCCGGATGAGGAAACCGCGCGACGCTTGCTTCCCATCGTGCGTGCGCGCGCCGACGGCCTCGGCGGACAGTTGCGTGCCGCCACGCGCAATGCAGACTTCGCAGGCAGCCTCGGCGAGCTACGCGCCGAAGCGGCAGAAGAGCGCCTGCCTCCGGCGCTGCGCCCCGGCAACGCGCTGCAGACGCTGCGCGCGAACTGCAGTCTCACATCCGTCGCTTTCCGCCATGCCCTGCGCTGCGGCGTTTGCCTGGCGCTGGCGATCGTGGGTGAACGCACCGCAGGTATCGCGCACGGCTACTGGATACCGATGACCGCCGCAATCGTGCTCAAGCCGGACTTCGCCGGCACGTTTCGCTTTGGCCTGCTGCGTGTGATCGGAACGATGTTCGGCCTGGTTTTTGCGACCGCGCTGATCCACTACGCGTTCGGCGGGGTGTGGGAGCGTGTCATCCTGGTCGGCCTGTTTGCCTTTGGGTTTCGCCTGTTGACCACGGTGCACTACGGCATCGGCGTCACCCTGCTGACCGGCCTGGTCGTGCTGCTGTTCTCGTTCGAAGGCGTACCTCCGGCGGAGATGCTGCCCGCTCGCGGTGTTGCAACCGCGATCGGCAGTGCACTTGCCCTGCTCGCGTATCTGGTCTGGCCAACCTGGGAACGGCAGCGCGTGCGTCCTGCACTGGCGGCGATGATCGACGCGTATCGCGCGTATTTCATTGCGCTGTTGCACGGCCCCGAGACCCGACGAGTCGCGTCGCGCACGGTCGCGCGCGCTGCACGAACGAATGCGCAGGCTTCTCTGGAGCGACTGCGCGGCGAGCCGCGACGCGAGCGTGCGCTGACGACTCTGGCCGAAGGCGTGTTCGCGAATGCAAATCGCTTCATCCGCGCCGGCATGGCGCTCGAAGCCGTGTTGCTCGATGCCGATGCATTGCCCGAGCGTGAGCGCGTGCAGGCATTCGCCGCGCGTATCAATGAAAGCCTCGCCGCGCTCGCAACCTGCCTGCGCGAACACATACCGGCGCCGGACGTCAGCCACTTGCGCGAGGAAGAGCGCGCGCTTGCAGAACGGTTCGCAGCAGTCGGCGACGTCAAGACCCTCGGCATCGCGGCCGCGGTGTACGAAGCACTCGACCGCATGACCGACAGCATCGATACGCTGGCGCATCTCATTCGCAAGGCGGATGCAAAGCTACATCCTTGAAATGATTTCGTAGAGGTCAGTCGCGATCGCGGTTGTAGACCGCACATTTCATGCGGGCGGCCGAGGTGATCGTGCCATCTGTCGTGCTAGCCTCCGCGCCGGCGCGCCACGCGTGCCTCTGGGGAAATCTGATTTCGATGTACCGCGGTTACCGTGCACGGGCAGCTTGTCGCTGCCTGCGCGCATGATTTCCGTCTGGACACGTCGCAGCGCTTTCTCCCGACTCATCCAATTGTGGGAGAGACAACTTGATGACACGCAAATCCAGCGGCACGGTTGCGAAACGCCGTTCCGAATCCTTCTTGCGTCGATTGCTGCTGGCCCTGAGCCTGCTCGTCGTCGCCTCGTTCGCGCATGCGTTTCAACCAGTGACGCCGGAGCAGCAGGGTGCGCGCTCAAAACTTTCACATCCGATCATTGCCGATGATCTGGAAGTGCAGCCGGAACTCGAGCAGACCACGACGCTGACAACCGCCGACGCGCAACACGTGGGCGTAGCGAAATTCCTGCAACGCAACAGTGGCGATTGGGAAATGCGCTGGGATCGGCGCTCGGACCGTCCGAATCTGATCCAGGGCAGCGGTGTTGCGCTGATCCCGGGCCGAGGCAATTCGCTGTCGCTGTCGCAGCTGGGTCTTGCCGCGAACGAGACGATCGACATGGCCGTCGTCGAAACGCGCCTCAAGGATTTCATCGACGCGAACAGTGACCTGCTCAAGACCAAGGGCCTGGAGTTCCGCCTCGATCCAAACAGCAGCATCGCGTATGGCAAGGACAACTCGCATTGGTTCGTCGAGTTCACCCAGTACAAGGAAGGCGTACGCGTCGAAGGCGCGAACCTGTTCTTCCGTATCGCAGCGGGCAATATCGTTCAATTCGGCGCCAACGAAGTAGCGCCGGTCGCCATCGACGTGCAGCCGGTTTCCACGCGCGCGAATGCGTTCGAGCTCGCCCTGAGCGAACTCGCGTTTCCGGCGGGAACCAGCGTGCAGCAGCTGATCGAGCCGGGCGAACTGCTGCTCGTGCCCGTCGTACCTGCTGGTCAGGATGCGAACGAAAATTATCGTGGAGTCGCCGGCAGCGGCTATGAGCATCGCCTGGTCTGGCGCTTCGAGTTCCGCGTCAACGACGACCGCACGACGTATCAGGTCCTGCAGGACGCACATACCAATCGCGTCATCGATGTGAAGGACCTCAACGAATACGTCAATGCGACCGTCAGCGGTGGCATCTACCCGACCACCAACACGGATGCGGAAATCGTTGTGCCGATGCCTTTTGCGGCGGTCACCAATGGCGGCGCCAAGGTCACCGACGCGCTCGGCATCTATGACTACAGCGGTGGCACCGCGACGACCGCGCTGAACGGCAAGTACTTCATGATGAAGGACGACTGCGGTGCAATTTCGTTGTCGAGCACGACCGATGGCAACCTCGCCCTCGGCACCAGCGGGGGCACCGATTGCGTGACACCGGGCGTCGGTGGCGTCGGCAACACGCATGCGTCGCGCAGCGGCTTCTATCACTTGACCAACATCAATCGCAAGGCAATCACGTTCTTCCCGAGCAACTCCTGGCTGCAAGGCAAGGTGACGGCGGAAATGAACGAGAACGACGTCTGCAACGCGTTCTGGGATGGTTCGCAGCTGAACTTCTTCAAGTCCGGCAGCGGCTGCTCGAACACCGGCGAAATCGCCGCGGTGTTTCTGCACGAATGGGGCCACGGCATGGACACCAACAGCGGCGGCGCAGCCAGCGACCAGGGCAGCGGCGAAGCGGTCGGCGATACGTTTGCATTTCTCGAGACACGGGATGCGTGCATCGGCAAGAACTTCATTCCGGGCCAGCCCTGCCACAACTGCACAACGTGTACCGGCGTGCGCGACGTACATGACTTCGGCCTTGGCGGTACGCGTCCGATCGCGAAACCGTCCAACGTCGCCGTCGTCGGCGGTATCCGCTGTACCGACTACGCCGGACTGGGTGGCACATCGTGCCCGTACACGACACCGACCGGCGTCGCCTACCGCGGCCCGATGGGCTATGAAGGCCACTGCGAAAGTCTGATCGCCAGTTCCGCGAACTGGGATCTGTCACAGGCTCTGGTTGCCGCGCATGGCACCACGGGCTGGGGCGAGATGGACAAGATCTGGTATGGCAGTCTGACGCCGAGCAAGAGCGCCTATCGCCTCGTCAGCGGCGGCACCTGCAACCCGGCGGCAGTCGTGGACGGTTGCGGCGCCAACAACTGGTACACGGTGTACCTCGCAGCTGACGATGACGACGGCAACCTTGCCAACGGCACGCCGAACGCCTGCCGCATCTGGGATGCGTTCAACGCGCACGGCATCGCCTGTGGTTCGCGTCCGGTCTGCAGCGCCGATTCACCCGACTTCACGATTTCGATCACGCAGGCGAGCCAGAGCATCTGTGCGCCGGGCACCACAACCTACACGGTCAATGTCGGCTCGCAGATTTCGTTCTCGGCGCCGGTCACGCTCGCGGCGAGCGGCTTGCCCGCCGGTGTCAGCGCGTCGTTCTCGACGAATCCGGTAACACCCGGCGGCACGTCGACCATGACGATCACCGCGACGGGTGCTGCCGTTGCCAGTACCTCGACGATCACCGTCAACGGCACCGCAGCCGCCAGTCCGGGGCACGCGGCAACCAGCCAGCTCGTGCTGACCACGGGAGCACCCGCTGCGGCCGTGCTCAGCGGTCCTGCAAATGGCGCGACAGGTACAAGCACCGCGCCGACGTTCTCCTGGGCCGCGAGTGCGAACACGGCGTCGTACACGCTCGAAATCGCGACGGATGCCGCATTCGGCACCATCGTGCAGACGGTGCCGAACATCACCGTGACCAGTTCCGCAGTCAGCGGCCTGCTGCCGTTGACCAGCTACTACTGGCGCGTCAAGGCGCTCAATGCCTGCGGATCCACAACCTCGTCCGTTTTCAGTTTCACCACGGCGAACATGATCTGCCGCACGCCGAACCTGGCGATCCCGGACAACAGCGCAACCGGCGCGACGGACTCGCTCGTCGTTTCCGACATCGGCACGCTGACGAACCTCAAGCTGTCGATCAAGGCGTCCCACACCTATGTCGGTGATCTGGCCTTCACCCTGACCAAGGGCAGCAGCGTGATCGTGATCAACCACCCGACCAATGGCGGCGGCGGATGCGCTGGCGACAACATCGACGTGACGCTCGACGATGCATCGGCGGTTTTGGTCCAGTCGCAGTGCAACGCATCGCCGCCGGGACTCTCCGGTGTGGTGAAGCCGAACGCGCCGCTTGGCACTGCGTTCAACGGCCAGTCGCTGGCGGGCACCTGGACGCTGAAGGCCGTCGACAATGCAGCACTGGACACCGGCACGCTCGACGAGTGGTGCCTGGTCCCGACGACGGCAGCAGCAACGACGTACACGGTTGGCGGCAACGTCAGCGGCTTGACCGGTAGTGGCCTGGTGCTCTCGCTCAACAGCGGCGCACAGACCCTGCCCGTACCTGCGAGCGGTGCCTTCACGTTCCCGACCGGTCTTGCCAATGCGGCTCCGTACGCGGTGACGGTCGGCACGCAGCCCACGGGTCAGACCTGCTCGGTCAGCAACGGCAGCGGCACCATCGCGGGTGCCAATGTCACCAACGTCAGCGTGACCTGCGCAGCGGCCTCGACGTTCACCGTCGGCGGCACTGTCAGCGGCCTGTCAGGTAGCGGCCTGGTGTTGTCGTTGAATGCCGGCGCGCAGACCTTGCCGGTAGCGGCGAACGGGACCTTCACGTTCCCGACCGGTCTTGCCAACGCCGCCACGTATGCGGTCACCGTCGGCACGCAGCCGTCGAGCCCGACGCAGACCTGCACGGTCAGCAATGGCAGCGGCACGATCGCCGGCGCCAACGTCACCAATGTCACCGTGGCCTGCACGACGAATACGTACACGGTCGGCGGCACGGTCAGCGGTCTGTCGGGTACGGGGCTCTCGCTCTCGCTCGGCGCACAGACGTTGCCGGTCGCCGCGAACGGGTCCTTCACGTTCGCGACTGCGCTTGCCAGCGGTGCGAGCTACGCGGTCACGGTCGGCACGCAGCCGTCTGCCCCGACGCAGACGTGCACCGTCAGCAACGGCAGCGGCACGATCGCGGGCGCCAACGTCACCAATGTCGCGCTGGCTTGCACGACCAACACGTACACGGTCGGCGGCACGGTCAGTGGCCTTGCCGGCACGGGCTTCACCCTGGTGCTCGGGGCGCAGACGTTGCCGGTCGCTGCGAATGGGTCCTTCACGTTCGCAACCGCGCTTGCCAGCGGTGCCAGCTACGCGGTAACGATTGGCACGCAGCCGTCGAGCCCGACGCAGACTTGCACGCTCAGCAACGGCAGTGGCACGATCGCTTCGGCCAATGTCACCAACGTCGCGGTGAGCTGCACGACCAATACCTACACGGTCGGTGGCACGGTCAGTGGTCTGTCGGGTACGGGCCTGTCGCTCTCGCTCGGCGCACAGACCTTGCCGCTCTCGGCGAACGGGTCCTTCACGTTCCCGACTGCGCTCGCCAGCGGTGCGTCGTACGCGGTCACGGTCGGCACGCAGCCGTCCGCCCCGTCGCAGACCTGCACCGTCACCAATGGCAGCGGCACGATCGCTTCGGCCAACGTCACCAACGTCACGGTGAGCTGCACGACCAACACGTACACGGTCGGTGGCACGGTCAGTGGTCTGGTCGGCAACAGCGTCACGCTCTCGCTCAATAGCGGTGCGCAGACGCAGGTGGTTGCGGCGAACGGCGTGTTCGCCTTCCCGACGGCTCTCGCGAGCGGTGCGGCCTATGCGGTCACCGTCAGCGTGCAGCCGGCGAGCCCGACCGAGGTCTGCACGATCACGAACGGCAGCGGCACGGTTGCCGCCTCCAACGTGAGCGCCATCGTCGTCACCTGCATCGACCGCATCTTCGCGGACAGCTTCGGAGGCTGATGCAGTCACCGCCTTCTCCCCGCGCAATGCGGGGAGGAGGATTCCGCCGGAGACGCGGCAGCGACGCCGCGAACCCGACGGACCCCGCATGCAGGTAAACTCTACCGACATGCTCAAGATCGATACCCACGCACATATTCTGCCGCCCTCCTGGCCGAACCTCGCCGAGAAATACGGCGACGACCGTTTTCCGGTCATGATTCAGGCCGAAGGCCGCCACCGCATCTACAAGGACGGCAAGTTCTTTCGCGAGGTCTGGGCGAATGCCTTCGACCCCGAAGTGCGCATTGCCGACTACGCAAAATTCGGTGTGGATGCGCAGGTGATCTCAACGGTACCCGTGCTGTTTTCGTACTGGGCGAAACCGAGTCAGGCGCTCGAACTGCATCGCCATCTGAACGACCACACCGCAGAAATCTGCCGCAAGTATCCACGTCACTACGCCGGTATCGGCACCGTGCCATTGCAGGCACCGACGCTGGCGATCCAGGAAATGGAGCGCTGCATCGACCAGTTGGGCATTTCCGGCATCCAGGTCGGATCGCATTGCGAGAACTGGAATCTCGATGCGCCGGAACTGTTCCCGTTCTTCGAGGCCGCTGCGGAACTCGGTGCCGCCATCCTCGTGCACCCGTGGGACATGATGGGCGCATCGACGATGCCCAAATACTGGCTGCCCTGGCTGGTCGGCATGCCGGCCGAGCAATCGCGCGCCGCCTGTTCGCTGATCTTCGGTGGGGTGCTGGAGCGCCTGCCAAAACTCAAGGTCTGCTTCGCGCACGGCGGTGGCTCGTTCCCGTACACGATTGGTCGTATCGAGCATGGCTTCCGCATGCGCCCCGACCTCGTCGCCACCGACAACGCGCGCGGTCCACGCGAATACCTTGGCCGCATCTACTTCGATTCCTGCGTGCACGACAGCGCAGCCCTGCGCTACCTGATCGATGTCGTCGGTGTCGATACGGTCATGCTCGGCACCGACTATCCCTTTCCTCTCGGCGAGCAGGAGCCCGGCAGCGGTATCGTCGCGCTCGGCCTGCCGCACCAGCAACAGGCCCGCCTCTTCCACGGCACCGCGCTGGAATGGTTGAATCTGCCTTATGCCCGTTTTGCAAACGATACGGAGTGAATCGTGAAGCCATCTGCCAAGTCCCTGATCTTGCTCGCTGCGCTGTTTGGTCAACTCGCATCGACTGCGTTCGCGCAGGAGAAAACCGACTACACGCTCAATGACGACAAGGTGCATTTCCATGTGCCGCCGAGTTGGAAGGCGATCATGGAAAAGACCGACGGCAATCCGGAAGCGATCGCATTCCAGGTGCCGGACCCGACCGCGCAAGGCAGTGACGATTCGGCCACGGTCACGGTGAAGTCGCGCCTGCTGAAAACTCCGGAGCAGTTCGACAGCGTGCTGCTCGAAGAACGCCTGCACGCCAAGGAACAAGCGGGCTACGCACTCGACATTTCGAATACGGACGGTGCGGTCAACCAGTATTTCGTCATGCGCGGCAAAACCAAGTACCTCGTGCGCGACAGCTTCCACCGATCCGGTGCCTATGCGGTCGCGGTGCGTTGCCAGCGTCCGCTGCTCGACAAGACCCCGCCGGCCTGGATCACCGAGTTCGACGGCAGCTGCGCAGGTGTCACTGCTTCCATTTCACCGTGACATGACACTCGCGAACCCGATGGAAGAGGCGGTCGCCCTGTCGCTGGATGCACGCGATCCACTCGCTGCATTCCGCGATGAGTTCCTGATCCCGCGCAACGAAGACGGCTCCGAGCAGATCTATTTCTGCGGCAATTCGCTTGGCCTGCAGCCGCGCGCCGTACGTGCAGCATTGATCGACGAACTCGACGACTGGCACGGCCTCGCTGTCGAAGCGCATTTCCGCGGCAAGCATCCGTGGATGCCTTACCACGAGTATGTGCGCGAGGATCTCGCGTCGCTCGTCGGCGCGTTGCCGCACGAAGTCGTTGCGATGAACTCGCTGACCGTCAACCTGCACCTGATGATGGTCAGCTTCTATCGTCCGAGCGCCGAGCGTAACGCGATTCTTCTCGAGAAAAGCGCGTTTCCATCCGATCATCACGCAGTCGAATCGCAGATTCGTTTCCATGGGTTCGACCCGGCAACCTCGCGGATCGAACTCGAAAGCGATGAAGCAAACGGAACGATTTCACAGGATTCGATCCTGCGCGCCATCGACGAACACGGCGAGCGCATCGCCCTGGTCCTGCTGCCCGGCGTGCAATACCTCAGCGGTCAGGCTTTCGATCTCGCCGCCATCACGACCGCGGCGCACGCGAAGGGCTGCAGAGTCGGTTTCGATCTCGCGCACGCCGCCGGCAACCTGCGTCTGCAATTGCATGCTGTCGGCTGTGATTTCGCGGTGTGGTGCAGTTACAAATACCTCAACGCGGGTCCCGGCGCCGTCGCCGGCTGCTTCGTGCACGAACGCCACGCGCGCGCCGACCTGCCACGGCTCGCCGGCTGGTGGGGGCACGACCAGGCCTCGCGCTTCCGAATGGGCCCGGAATTCGTGCCCACGCCGGGCGCGGACGGCTGGCAACTGAGCAATCCAC
Organism: Dokdonella sp.; assembly: GCA_039926025.1. Lineage (GTDB taxonomy): Bacteria > Pseudomonadota > Gammaproteobacteria > Xanthomonadales > Rhodanobacteraceae > Dokdonella_A. The sequence goes on along the minus strand of JBDSXV010000115.1, from coordinate 29,262 downwards.
CGATCCTCGCGCTCGCCCCGTTACGTGTTTCCCTGGCGATCTTCCGTCGCGCCGGCATGGACGCATTGCGCACGAAGTCCGAATCCCTGACCGCGTATTTCGAAGCCTTGATCCGCGAGCACGCGGCAGACGTTCTCGACATTGCCACGCCGACGGAACCCGCACGCCGCGGCTGTCAGCTCTCACTGCGCGTGAAAGGTCCGCGTGACGCGGGTCGCTCGCTGTATGACCACCTGCATGCATCCGGCATCGTCGTCGACTGGCGCGAACCCGACGTGATTCGTGCCGCGCCGACGCCGCTGTACAACCGACGTATCGACTGCCTGCGTTTTGTGCGGGCCGTGCGCGAATGGGTCTCTGCTGGCTGATCCAGGCAGCCGGTGCAATGAACCGATCGCGGCATGACGAGACTTGCATTCGCCGCAGGTTGCGATTCAATGGGCGATCATGAATGCGCAGCCGCGTCCTCCTCTTCGACCCGAGCCTGCCCAAGGCGAGCAGGCGACCCTGCTCTGCGTCGATCTCGTCGACAGCACTGCACTGATCCAGACCCTCGGCGACGGTCGCGCCGGCGTCGTTCTCGGCCGCTTTGCCGATGCCGCACGTGAGGTGATCCTCGCTCACGGTGGACGCGAAATCGATCACACGGACGGTTTCCTCGTGCTGTTCGACAACGCGGTGCCCGCGCTCGCCATGGCACTGGACCTGCAGCGCCGCATCGCCCTGCTGGCGCTAGGCAATCAGACTCGGCTCAGCGCACGCATCGGCATCCATTGCGGCGAGGCGATCATCCGCGCCAATGCGCCCGAGGCGATCGCGCTCGGCGCCAAACCGCTGGAAGTCGAAGGCCTCGGCAAGGCTATTTGTGCACGCGTGTGTGCGCTCGCCGGCACAGGCCAGATCCTGCTCACCGACGCGGCATTCGAGGAAGCGCAATACGCTCCGCCCGATGCGTTCGCGAGCATGGCGAACCTGCGCTGGCTCAGCCACGGCCTCTACACGTTGAAGGGCGTCGATGACGCCTTGTTGATCCACGAGGTAGGCCGCGCCGGCGAGGCGCCGCTGACTGCACCTGTCGATGTTGACAAGGCACGCCACCTGCGCGACGACAACCTCCTGACTGGCTGGCGCGCCGGCGCAGGCCAGGACGTACCCGGCCGTCCTGGTTGGGTCCTGCAACGCAAGCTCGGCAAAGGCGGCTTCGGCGACGCCTGGCTCGCGCGCGACGGCGCCGGTGCCGAACACGTATTCAAGTTCTGTTTCCAGCTCGGCCGACTGCGTTCGCTGCAGCGCGAAGTCACCTTGTTCCGCCTGCTGCAGGGCGTGCTCGGCGAACGCAACGACATCGCGCGCATCGTCGACTGGCATCTCGACCATGCGCCGTACCACATCGAATCGGAATACTGCGCGTCGGGCGACCTCGCGACCTGGGCCGCCGCAAACGGCGGACTCGCGCATATCGCAATCGAAACACGGCTGTCGCTTGTCGCTGAAGTCGCCGACGCACTCGCGGCGGCGCACGCTGTCGGCGTTCTGCACAAGGACGTCAAACCCGGCAATGTGCTGATCGCCAAAGACGCCACTGGCCAACCGCACGCGCGCCTCGCGGATTTCGGTATTGCAACGGTCAGCGCGAGCAGCCGTTACCGACATGGCCGCGGCATCGTGCTGACCGGCATGACCGCTGCGCTCGCCGCAGGCGACGGCACTCACTCAACCGGTACGCGCATGTACATGGCGCCCGAGCAGATCGAGGGGCGCGAAGCGACCACCTACGCCGACATTTATGCGGTCGGCGTTCTCCTGTATCAGATCGTCTGCGCCGATTTCAGCAAGTCACTGGCGCCAGGATGGGAAAGCGACATCGATGATGCATTGTTGCGACAAGACATCGGCGGCTTGATCGCACGCGATCCTGAAGCGCGCATCGGCAGCCTCGAATTGTTCGCAGCGCGACTGCGCGCACTGCCGCAACGCCGCATCGAACGCGAGACAGCGGATGCCCGGCAGGCACGCGAGCTGCGCCGGCGACGACGCAGGCGCTTGTTGATTCCCGCGTTCGGACTGCTCACGATTCTCGTGCTCGGACTGGCCTGGGGTATCCATCGCGTGAGCCTCGAAGCGGAACGCGCGAATCGCGAAGCCGCGACTGCGCGCGAGGTCACCAGCTTCCTCGTCAACGTGTTCAAGCGTGCCGATCCGGAACAGACGCGCGGTGAGAACCTGACCGTGCGCGAGGCGATGGACCACAGCGTGCCCGAACTGCAAACCAAGCTTGCGCATCAGCCCGACGTACAGATTCCACTGTTGTCCGCGATCGGTCAGGTCTACCTCGCGCTCGGCTTGTTCGATCAGGCGCAACCCTTGCTGCAACAGGCACTCGGCGCAGGCGTCTCGGCAATGCCACGGGACTCGCCCGAGCGCGCCGAACTGCGCCTTGCCCTGCAGGATGCCGAAGATGCGCTGGGTCACTACCCACGCGCACTCGAACTGGGCCGCGAGGCGCTTGCCGAAGCGCAGGCACTGCATGGTGACAACAGCATCGAAGCCGCGCGTGCGCGTATCGCCTTGGGCAACTCGTACAACGGCGACCGTGAAGACGCGAAGGGCGCCGGCACTCTGGAGGACGCCGTCGCGACGCTGGCCGAGATTGCGCCCGATGGCGACGAGCATGGCGAAGCGTTGTGGAAACTCGCCGTGAGCTATATCCGTCTCGGCCGTGAAGATGACGCGATGAAGGTGCTCGAAAAATCGCTCATGATGCTGCGCAAGCGGCCCGAGGGCAATCAAACGTCGCTCGCGGCCGTACTCGAAACCATGGCCGGCGTATTGCGCAACCAGGGGCGGTTCCACGAGGCGCTGACCCGACTGCGTGCGGCGGAGACCATCTACCTGCAGCTCGGCCTTGCCGAACACACCTCGTATGCAAGCGACCTCTTCAGTATCGCCAATACGCAATCGCTGCTAGGCGAATTCGAGGGCGCGCGTCGCGATTTCACGACCAGCCTCGCGATTTACCGCAAGGCCTTCGGCGAAAACCCATATCCCTCGTATGCGCTGAACCTGAAAGCGCTTGGCGGCACGCTGTGCAACCTTGGGCGCTACGCGGAAGCCGAGCCTTTGCTGCGCGAATCGCAAAACATGTACGAGAAGCTGCCAAGCCTCAGCGCAATAAACGTGCCTCGCATGAGCAGCATGATCGGCCTGGCCGAGGTGGGAATCGGCAAGATCCAGCGCGGGCTCGATGACGTGCAGACCGCCCTCGCAGCACTCGCTGCGGCAGCCGCACAAGACAGCAGCAACGAGGACGCGGTCAGCAACTATGTCGAAGCCGCGCTGTCCGCCGCAGACGCGATGCAGCTCGCCGAAAAATCGGAACTTGCCCGCCAGACCTGTAGCAACGCACTCGCCGTCGGCAGCAAGATGTTGCAACGGGATCTGATCTACAACAGCGTTCGCCAGGCGAAGCTGCTGCTGTGCATGAGCCGCGTTGCGGAAGCGGCGCCGCACCTTCAGAAAATCGATGACGCCGGCTACCGCGACCGCTTCCTCGATCGCATGCGCAAGCAAGCTGGCGTCGAAGCCGGGCGCGGACAACCGACAATTCCCGCAGCACTATCGATGCGCTGAAAGTCCGCATTTCACCACGACGGTAGCCGATCGATCATTGACGGATAGCTGCAGCAAGTCGGAGCTTCAGCACAGGGTTGGCCGAAGTGCAGCACGCGCCGATGCAAATTGCGCAGGGCGGGAACCGACTTGCGGGGATTGCCAAATGCGCGTCGATCACGCAAGTTGGACGCCCCGATCGGATCCCGGCGACATGACGCAACAACGATTTCGAGACATCACGATCATCGGCGCTGGCCTGGTCGGCGCGCTGCTCGCCACCCTGCTCGCCCAGCGCGGATTTTCCGTCGACGTATTCGAACGTCGCCCTGATCCGCGCAGGGCCGGTTACGCGGGCGGGCGCTCGATCAATCTCGCGCTGGCCGAACGCGGCTTGCATGGTCTGCGCGTGGCCGGTCTCACGGATGAAGTGATGCGCCTGGCGGTAATGATGCGCGGGCGCATGGTGCATCATCGCGACGGCCATACCGAGCTCTTGCGTTATGGCCGCGACGACAGTGAAGTCATCTGGTCGATCAGCCGCGGTGAACTCAACATCGCGTTACTCAATGCAGCGCAGACTGCAGGCGCCCGCCTGCATTTCGATCGTCGCCTCACGGCTGCGGGTTTTGGCGAACGAGAGGTCTCTCTGCGCTTCCACGACGACCGTGTCGACAGCGCGCACGAGCACATTTCCGAGTCCGTCATCGGTGCCGATGGCGCCGGTTCTGCCTTGCGCGGCGTCATGAATGCACAGGCCCCTCTGGGTGAGCGCATCGAGGAGCTTGGGCACGGTTACAAGGAACTGGAGATTCCGGCACGCGCGAAAAGGGGTCGGGTCCATTTCGCCGGTCACCCCGGCGATACGCCTGCCCAAGTCAGGGAAAATGAACCTGATCCTTTTTCGCTCTTTGCGATCGAACGCAATGCATTGCATATCTGGCCGCGCGGCAACTACATGTGCATCGCGTTGCCCAATGCGGAAGGCAGCTTCACGGTGACTTTGTTCATGCCCGGACAAGGCGATCCGAGCTTTGCAACCGTGTCGACCGGCGCCGAAGCACGCGCCTTGTTCGAGCGCGACTTCGCTGATGCCTTGCCGCTGATTCCAGAACTCGAACAGGATTTCGAATCGAACCCTGTCGGCGTGTTGTCGACGCTCTATCTCGATCGCTGGCACCTGAACGGTCGCGCACTTCTGGTCGGCGATGCCGCACACGCGATCGTGCCGTTTCACGGCCAGGGCATGAATTGCGGTTTCGAGGACGCGGTCGAGCTTGCGGATCTGCTCGGAGCGCATGCGGACGACACCGCATGGGCGTTTGCCGAATTTGAACGCCGGCGGCGCCCGAATGCTGAAGCAATCGCGGCAATGGCATTGGAGAACTATGTCGAGATGCGCGACTCGGTCGCCGATGCAGACTTCCTGCTGCGGCGCGAACTTGGACGCGTGCTCGCCGAACGCCACCCGAATCGGTTCGTACCACGATATTCGATGGTGACGTTTACGCGCATGCCGTATGCACAGGCGTTCGCGCGCGGCGAGATCCAGGACGGCCTCCTGCGCGAACTCACGAGCGGCAAGCAGGACATCGACGCGATCGATCTCGCGCAAGCGGATGCCCTCGTACAGACACGACTCACGCCCCTCGAATGAGCAAGGCGCCGGACGAAACGAGCGTACAGATTCGCGAACTCCTTGCGCTGTATCGACGCACGCACTATTGCGTTGTGTTGCCCGACCACAGCGGATCCACCATCCAGATTGGCGCGACCGCACCGGGTGCGATCGCGAACTGGTTCGGAAACGACGAATTCGCCGCCTACATGACCTCGTGCAATCCTCGTTCGCAGACTCTCAGCGATCGCCAGAATGACGAACGACTCGCCGATCTGCGCGAGCGATTGCATGCGGCAGGTGCGCGGTTTCTCGAAGGCATTGCTTCGGTTCCGGATGAGGCCTGGTTTGAACCCAGCCTGCTGGTCAGCGGGATTCCACTGGCCGCCGTCGATGCACTCGCGTGCCTGTACGAACAGAACGCCGTGGTGATCGTGCCTGCGCGAGCCCTCGCGCGCCTGCGCGTGTTTCGCTCCGCATGGCGCGATGCGGGCGTTGATCCCACGGACCTCGACTACGTGACCACATGATCGCGCCACGATGAAGCAATCGACCCCCATGCACTGACACGCTGATGTCCCGATCTGCGCGCATCCTGCGTACTCCGACAGAACGATGCAACAAAGTCCAGGCGCACGTAACCAGCAACCTTTCGGTTCGCCACGCCGCATCGTGCGCTGCGTTTGCGCGTGTCTGCCGGATATACCGATGAGATGATGCACATAAGACCTTGCAATGACAGGCCCCTGCATGACGATTGAACGCCAGCGCCAGATCTTCGCAATCCTTCGCAGCGCGCTCGACTCAAGCGCACCGCCCTCGCCTGCGCAATTGCTGGAAGCGTGCGGCGGCGACGAGGGGCTCGCTGCCGATGTGCTGGCGCTGCTGCACGAACGCGCGCCGGGTCTGCTCGACAGCAACTCGAACGAGATCGCGGGTCGCCTGATCGAAGCGAGCCACGAGCCACAACCGGCTGAAGGCGAGTCGATCGTCGGCTGGAGCATCCGTCGCGAAATCGGTCGCGGCGGCATGGGCACCGTGTACCTCGCAGAGCGAAGCGGCGATGGCTATGTGCAGCAGGGTGCACTCAAGCTGATCAGGCGCGGCATGGATTCGGACGACGTGTTGGCGCGCTTTCGTGTCGAACGCGGAATTCTCGCCAGCCTCGTCCATCCGCACACAGCGCGCCTGCTCGATGGTGGCGTCAGCGAGGATGGCCGACCGTACTTCGTCATGGAGTATGTCGATGGCGACACCCTGCAACGATGGGTGGCGCAGACGGGCGCGAAGCTCGACGCGCGGATTGTCGTCTTCCTGCAGCTGTGCGAGGCCGTCGCCCATGCACATCACAACCTGATCGTGCATCGCGACATCAAGCCCGACAATGTGCTCGTCGACGTGAATGGGCATGCGCGCCTGCTCGACTTCGGCATTGCAAAATGGCTGGAGCCCGATGGCGGCCACGACCGCACCGCCACCCAGCGACGTTTTGTGTCGCGCGCGTATGCGGCGCCCGAGCAGATCAGCGGCGCCATCGCGACCACGGCCACCGATATCTACCAGCTTGGCGTGCTGCTGTTCGAGCTGCTCACCGGCGCACGCTTCGACGACATGCAAACGAGCGGCGCCGCGTCGTCATGGCTCGTACGAGCGCAGTCGCGCGCGGCTGCCGCGACCCGGCTTGCCGTTCCGGCATCTGAGCTGCGCGGCGATCCTGGCATCATCGTCGCGCGCGCGACCGATGCCGATCCGCTGCGACGCTATACGACGGTGGAAGCGTTTGCCAGCGATGTCCGTGCGTGGCGCAGCGGACGCCCCATCAGTGCACGCGCGGACAGCAGAGCCTATCGTCTGCGCCGCTTCGTCGGTCGCCATCGCATGGCGACAGCTCTCGGCGTATTGGCGTTATGCGCCACCTTCGCCGGTTCGGGCCTGGCGATCTGGCAGGCGCGAAGGGCGGCTACCGAAGCGCGCCTTGCGCGTTCTGCGCAGGCGTTCCTGACCAGCGTGTTCGACGCTTCCGCGCCCGACGCGGCGGCGGGCGAACGCGTGACGGCGCGCGAACTGCTCGACCGCGGCAGCGAGCGCGTCGAGCGTGAACTGGGCGACCAGCCGCGCCTGCGCGGCGAGATGCAGCTGACGCTCGGTTCGCTTTACCGGCAGCTCGGGCAGTTTCCGCAGGCCGAACGTTTGCTCGAACGCGCGCGCACAACGCTCGCCGAGATCGAGCCGACCTCCGACAGCGCCATCCTCGCGCAGATCCAATACGCGGCGACCGAGCGCGAACTGGGCAAGCTCGATGAATCCGAACATGCTCTCGACGCAGCACTCGCGTTTGAACCGGCCGCGAAACTGCGATCGCAGGCGCTTTCCGAGCGCAGCCAGTTGCGCGAGAAGCAGGGCCGCTTCGACGATTCGATCGCCGACGCGCGCGCAGCGCTCGCGATCGATCTGGGTCGAGGCGAGAGCGCCCGCGGTGACCAGGCGCGCGACCGCCAGGTAGAGGCGCTGACGCTGGCTCGACGAGGCCAGTTCGACGAATCTGCACACCTGTCCGAACAGGCGATCGTCGGCGCACGCGCCTTGTACGGAAAGGAAGACACGCGCGTTGCGCAAATGCTCAACGACTATGGCGTCGCGCTGGCAGAAAAAGGCCGCTCAAAAGATGCCGAAGCGGCGTTGCGCGAGGCACTCGACATCCGCCGCAAAAGGCTCGGCAACGATCACCCCGCGGTCGCCGAAAGCCTACAGGTGCTCGGCGTCGCCCTGCGCGGACAGGGCCGTCTCGACGATTGCCAGGCTGCGCTGGAGGAAGCCTTGAAGATCCAGCGTGCCGCGTTTGGCGAACACCACGTGCTGATCGCCAACACGCTCAATTCGCTTGGCATGCTCGACTTCACGCGGCGCCGCCCCGCCGATGCCGAGCGCTTTTTCCACGAGGCACTCGCGATCTACCGCGAACGCGGCGAAAGCGACAGTGCGCCGGCCACTGCCACCGCCAACAACGAGGCGACCGTGCTGATCCAGCTCGGACGCTACGATGAGGCCGAGCCGCTTGTACGTCACTCGCTCGACGTGCATCTGAAACTGGTCGGCGAACAGCACCCGTTCGTGATGAGCGACCTCAACACGTTCGCGCAACTGGAGATGCGCCGCGATCATTTCGACAGCGCGATCGAACATGCGCGGCGTGCGGTGCGCATCGCCGACTCCGCCTCCAGTCCCGCGCGCGAAGGCGCCTACGTGCACCTGTCGTTCGCGAACGTTTTGAATCGTGCCGGCCACGCCGACGAGGCGCTGACCGAGGTCGACGGCGCGATCGCCGCGCTCGAACGCATGAATGCCGGCGACGATGCGCGCATGCCGGCCGCGCGCGCGGTACGGGCCGATGCCTTGTTGCGACTCGGCCGCACGGACGAAGCACAGGAGCTCGCCGCAAAAGTCATGGCCGAGCGCAGCGAACGCATGCCCGGCGACATCACGGGCCTCGCCGCTACGCACGCGCTGCTCGCGCGCATCGCCGACGCACGCCAACGACCGGCGGACGCGGCGCGCGAACGCGCATCGGCAAAGGACCTGCTTGCGAAAATGGCGACGCCCGATCCTGATCTGCTGCGCCAGCTCGGACGTCCATCACGAGACCTGTAGGGCGTGATGCGGCAGCGCAGCGGCAAGTGCCGCCGGGGTCGGCGGTGCATTGGACGTCTGCCGCCGGAATTAGAATGTCCCGATCCCTCGCCGGGCTGCGTATTCCATCCCATCTTCCCCGACAAAAGCCCCCGACTATGTCCCGCTCCATCGCTGCATGGCTCACCTGCTTCGCATGGCTGCCGCTCGCAAATGCCGCCGACGTCCAGGTCGACCCCACGTTCGGCAGCGCAGGATGGACTCGCCTGTACGAACCCAGCAGCGGGACACAGGACGAAAAGGCCGTCGCGTTCGCGCGCACCGCGGACGGCGGCTATGTCGTTGCGCTCGAAGTGCCCGGCGGCGGCGCCAATGGTGGAACCGGCAAGCGCATCGGCCTGGCCCGCCTCGATCGCAACGGCAACTTTGTGGCGAACGGCTTCGGCACGAGTGGTCGCGTCTTCAAGGATGCATTTCTGACCAGCGTCACCGACATGACCATCGACGCGCAGGGCCGCATCATCGTCGTCGGCGCCACGCCCGGGCCGGGTGGCCTCGACGATTTCGGCGTGGTCCGCTTCAACGCCGACGGCAGCGACGACGCCAGCTTCGCCGGCGACGGCGGCACGTCGTTCGGCTTTGAAAACGGTGGGTCCAACATCGATGACGCGCCGACATCGGTGCTGTCCGATCCGGACGGCCGCATTGTCGTGGCCGGCAGCCTCGACCTCGGCGGTTCGGACCATCGCTTCGGCATCGTGCGTCTGAATGTGGACGGGTCGATCGATTCGACATTCGGCGATATCAGCAACGGCGCCGGCGGTCATCGCGGCACGGACGGGACGTTCGTGAGCACCAAGGCCGCGTATGCGAACCGCATTCTGCGTATCGCCGACGGCTACTACGTCATCACTGGCACGTCGGTGTTTTCGTCCACGGATACCGATTTCGCTGCGCGCATCCTGACTCCGTCGGGAGGTCCATGGGCGAACTTCGTCGGTTCGTCGACGTTTCCGATCGACGAGCCGGGGCCTGGCGGCTCGTTGTACGACGGCGTCAACGATGCGATCCTCGTCGATCCCACCACGATCCTGCTGGTCGGATCCGCCAGCGGCAAGTTTGCCGCGACGCGCATCGAGGTCGGCACCGGAAGTGGAAGTCTGTACACCGAGCTTGCAGTGGACCAAAGCTTCATCGGCAGCGGGATTCCAAGCCGTCCCAACCTCTATGTCGGCAATACGTCGAACGCATCCTGTGAATCGGCGGCGGTCAGAAGCGACGGCCGCATCATGCTGGTCGGCGGCACGTCCAGCGCTTCTATCAGCCGTGCACCGCTCGATTCCGCCAACGAACCGGACGGCAACAGCTTCAGCTATATCGGTCTTGCGACGCGGCTCAACCCCGACGGCAGCCCGGACAGCGGATTCGGCATCGGCGGCAGCTACCCGTACCTCGCGCCGACAAGCGACACCTCCCTGAGCTTCTACACGGGTTTCAAAAAAGTGCGCTTCGACGGCGCGCAAGCGGTCATCCTCGGCAGTTCGGTCGACAACGCCGGGAGCGTGTCCGATTTCGACGGCGTCATCACGCGGCTGCAGTCCGATCTGATCTTCGCCAATGGCTTCGAGACGCAACCGTAACAGCGCCGCGTCGAACTACGCATGGTGTTGCCGCGCGCATGCCGCTAGCATGCACGCGGCATGTCCTCTTCCGATCTCCACGACCGCCCCGCCCTGCTTGAAGCGCATGCGCTCGCGTTCGCGCGCAACGACGAGCCGATCTTCGGGCCGCTCGACTTTTCGCTGCACGCGGCTGAAGTCGTCCTGATCGAAGGCGACAACGGCGCCGGCAAGAGCACGCTGTTGCGCGTTCTGTCGGGTTTGCTCGCGCCGACGTCGGGCGAAATCCGCTTGAACGGCGAGCCGTTGACGCTGGCGCGGCTGTCACCGCAGGTGGCCTTGCTCAGCCATCAATCCGGCCTGAAGCCGGAATTGACAGCGCTGGAAAATCTGCGCTTCGCCGCCGGCTTGCATGGTGTACGCAAAGGCATTTCGCCTGCGACTGCGCTGGCCGGCGTGGGTCTTGAAGGCTATGCGGACGTACCGACGCGGCAACTATCCGCCGGCCAGAAGAAGCGCGTCGCGCTCGCGCGCGTGCTGCTCGCACCGGTTGGCTTGTGGCTGCTCGATGAGCCGTACGCCAACCTCGATCTCGACGGCATCAAGCTGGTCAATCGCCTGCTCGAAAACCATGCGAATCGTGGCGGCGCTGCGTTGATTACCTCGCATGGCGCGTATGCGTACACATCGGGCACGCCACGCAGGATTCCGTTGCGCCCGGGGCAACGTGGGAGCGGCTTCAGCCCCGACCCCTTGGACGTTGGCGATGTAAATGAGAGCATCGCGGCTGAAGCCGCTCCCGCAGGAGCAAGAGCAGGATCCACATCAGGGTCACCGCCAGAAACAGGAGCGGGCGCGCCATGAAGCCGGGCTCGACCTCCGCCGCCTGCGCTGCACTCGCTCGCCGCGATCTGACCCTCGTCTGGCGCCGACGCGGCGATGCGCTGAATCCGATCCTGTTCGCGTTGATCGTCGTCTCGCTGTTCCCGCTCGCGCTTGGGCCCGAGCCCGAAAACCTGCGGCGAATTGCCGCTGGCGTGGTCTTTGTCGCGTTGCTGCTGGCGGGTCTGCTCGCACTCGATACCCTGTTCCGCAGCGACTATGAGGACGGCTCGCTGGAGCAACTCGTGCTGTCGCCTCATCCACTATCGCTGCTGCTCGCCTGCAAGATCGCCGTGCACTGGTTGACCACCGCATTGCCGTTGATCCTGATCGCGCCGCTACTCGGCGAACTGCTGCATATCGCGGCGCCGGTGCGCTGGGTGCTGCCTGCCGCACTCCTGCTTGCAACGCCGTTGCTGAGTCTGCTGGGCGCCGTGTGCGTCGCCCTCACGGTCGGCATGCACCGCTCCGGCATGCTCGTCGCTTTGCTGGTTCTGCCTCTGTACGTGCCGGTGCTGATCTTTGGTGCAGGCGCCTGCAATGCGGCTCAGGCAGGCCTGCCTTTTCTTGCTCCACTGTTATGGCTGGGCGCAGCGCTTGTGCTCGCGCTGGTACTCGCGCCTCTGGCCTGCGCGGCAGCGCTCAGGATCTCCCTCAGCTGACCCTTCGCGATGGGGAATTTGATGCACGGGCCCAACACGGACTTATCCGTTCGTATTAAGGTGACGGTATTGCGCTGCTGCGCCTGTGCTGAATGCCCATGGCTGAACGGCGCGATACCGCTTCACAACTTTCGCTCGACATGAATTCACTCCTTCTCTGGTTCCACAAATTCGGCGCGCCGCCGACCGCCTACCGCGTCGCTGGCAAAGTTGCGCCGTGGTGCTACGGCCTCGCGCTCGTGCTCGGTATTGTCGCGTTGTACGGCGGCCTCGGGCTGGCACCGCGCGACTATCAGCAAGGCGATGCCTATCGCATCATCTTCATCCATGTCCCGTGCGCATGGATGGGTCTGTTCGCCTATCTTTTCATGGCCGCGAACGCATTCGTCGCCTTGGTATGGCGCATCAAGCTGAGTGAAGTGCTGGCAATGGCGAGTGCGCCGGTCGGTGCGGCGTTCACCTTCATTACCCTGGTCACGGGGTCGATCTGGGGCAAGCCGATGTGGGGTACCTGGTGGACCTGGGACGCGCGCCTGACCTCCGAACTGTTTCTGCTGTTCCTGTATTTCGGTGTCATTGGCCTGCATGCCGCGATCGAGGATCGTCGGCAGGCTGCACGCGCGGCCGGTTTCCTCGCCCTGATCGGCGTGATCAACCTGCCGATCATCCATTTCTCGGTCAACTGGTGGAATACGCTGCACCAGGGCCAGACCGTGCGCCTGATGGGGCCATCGAAAATCGACACCGGCATGTTGTGGCCGCTGCTGACAATGGCGCTTGCGACACATCTATGGTTTTTCGGCAGCCTGCTCGTGCGCACGCGCGTCGGCCTGCTCGAACTCGATGGCGGCAAGGACTGGGTACGCACGATCGCACTCGCGGAAGGAACAAGCGCATGAACGATTTTTTCGCAATGGGCGGTTATGGCGCCTACATCTGGAGCGCGTACGCGGTGTTCTTCATCGTGCTCGCACTCGAGGCCCTTGCGCCGCTCGCGCAGCGCAAACGCCTGCTTGCGGATATCCGCGGACGCCTGAAGCGCCGTGAAGCACGCGAGGCCAGGCCATGACGCCGACGCGCCGACGCCGCCTGATCGTGGTTTCGCTAGTGCTCGCCGCCGTCGCGATCGCCGGCGGGCTGACCGTGCTCGCGTTGCAGCAGAACATGACCTATCTGTTTTCGCCGAGCGAAATCGAGGCCGGTCGCGCGCCCGTTGCGGCACGCTTCCGACTCGGCGGCGTGGTGCTGGAGAAATCCATCAAGCGTGCGAATGATTCGCTCGAGGTCGACTTCGTCGTCACCGATCGCTTCAAGGAAATGCCCGTCGAATACACCGGCATCCTTCCCGATCTCTTCCGTGAAGGTCAGAGCGTGGTTGCAAGCGGCGCGTTGCAGAACGGCCATTTCATCGCCAGCGAAGTGCTGGCCAAGCACGACGAAACCTATATGCCGAAGGAAGTCGCAGACGCGATCGCGAAAGCGAAGCAGGCGCACGTCGACCATGCCGACGCCGCGACGCCCGCTGGAGGCAGCCCGTGATCCCCGAGCTTGGTCAATTCGCGCTGATCCTCGCGCTGTTGTTGTCGCTCGCACAATGCGTGCTGCCAATCCTCGGCGCACAGCTCGGCAACCGCGCCTTGATCGCGGTTGCGCGACCCGCTGTTGCGGGACAAGCCGTGTTCGTCGTGCTCGCGTTCGCGATCCTCACCTACGCGTTCATCACGCAGGATTTTTCGGTTCGATACGTCGCCGAGAATTCCAACTCGCTGCTGCCCTGGTATTACCGGTTCTCCGCGGTCTGGGGCGCGCACGAAGGCTCATTGCTTCTGTGGGTGCTGATCCTCAACGTGTGGACGGTCGCTGTCGCCGCATTCTCGCGTCGCCTGCCGGACGAATTCATCGCACGCGTGCTCGGCGTACTCGGCTTCATCAGCTTCGGCTTCCTGCTGTTCACGGTGTTGACCTCCAACCCCTTCCTGCGCGAACTGCCGATGCCGCTGGACGGCAACGACCTCAATCCGGTGTTGCAGGATCCCGGTCTCATCATGCATCCGCCGATGCTCTACACCGGCTACGTCGGCTTCTCGGTTGCGTTCGCGTTTGCGATCGCCGCGCTGCTCGGCGGTGAGCTCGATGTCCGTTGGGTGCGCTGGGCGCGGCCGTGGACCAATGTCGCCTGGGGCTTCCTAACGCTCGGCATCGCGCTGGGTTCGTGGTGGGCGTACTACGAACTCGGCTGGGGCGGCTGGTGGTTCTGGGACCCGGTCGAGAACGCGTCGTTCATGCCGTGGCTGGTTGGCACTGCGCTCATCCACTCGCAAGCCGTCACGGAAAAACGCGGTTCGTTCCGCGCTTGGACGTTGCTGCTCGCGATCTTCGCGTTTTCGTTGTCCCTGCTCGGCACCTTCCTTGTGCGCTCGGGCGTGCTGACGAGCGTGCATTCTTTTGCGAGCGATCCCAAGCGCGGCCTGTTCATCCTCACCTTCCTCGCCATCGTGATCGGTGGTTCGCTGCTGCTTTACGCGGTGCGCGCGCCGAAGGTTTCCGGCGGCGAGCCGTTTGCGGCCGTATCGCGTGATACCGCGCTGCTGATCAACAACCTGATGTTTACCTGCGCGGCGGCGATGGTCCTGCTCGGCACGCTGTACCCGATGCTCGGCGACGCGTTCAACCTTGGCCGCATTTCGGTCGGCCCGCCCTACTTCGGTTTCATGTTCGTATTGCTGATGCTGCCCGTCGTCCTGCTGTTGCCGTTCGGACCGATGCTGCGCTGGCGTGCAGGCAATCTCGGCGCTGCCGCGAGAGCGTTGCGACCGGCCTTCGTCGTCGCCATCATCGCGGGCGCCGCGACATGGCTCATCGCGCGCGACTTGCCGTGGAAAGGGCTGGTGGGTGTCTGCGCATCGCTGTGGGTCGGCATCGGCATCGTGCTGTACGCGATCTCCCGCTGGCGCAATGCTCCGCGCGGCCGGCGCTACACGCCGGAAATGCTCGGCATGATCTGCGCGCACTTCGGCGTTGCGGTGTTTCTTGCCGGGGTACTGATCGTCGAAGCAACCAGTGTCGAGAAAGACGTGCGACTCGCGCCGAACCAGACCATCGAGATCGGCGCGTTGAGCTTCCGCTTCGACGGCGTCACGCAAGCGCAAGGTCCGAACTTCACCGCGCAACAAGGCACGCTCAGCGTGCTCAAGGACAGCGTGGTCGTCGCAACCCTGCATCCGCAGAAACGCATCTATGCGCGCAATCAGCAACCGCAGACCGAATCGGCAATCGACCCGAGCCTGTTCCGCGACATCTACATCGCGTTGGGCGAACCGGTCGGCGACGATGGCGCATGGGCTGTGCGCGTCTATGTGAAACCGTTCGTGCGCTGGATCTGGCTTGGAGCGCTGTTCATGATGCTGGGCGGTTTCATCGCGGCGGCCGATCGGCGCCTGAGAGCCGGGATTGGAGATTCGGGATTCGGGATTCGCAAAAGCCCTGATGCTCCCGGCGCGCCCGCTTTTCCGAATCCCGAATCCCGAATCCCCAATCCCGGCCTTCAAGCATGAACGCGCGACTGCTGCCTTTCGCGGGTTTCGTCCTCGTGCTTGCCCTGCTCGGCTTCGGCATCTGGTGGAGCGGCACACACGACCTGCGCGAGGTGCCTTCGCCCTTGATCGGCAAACCCGCGCCCGCGTTTTCGCTGCCACTGCTCAACGACCCGACGAAACGGCTCGACAGCAAGGAACTTGCCGGCCAGCCGTATCTGCTGAACGTGTTCGCGAGTTGGTGTTTCGCCTGTCGCGACGAACACCCGATACTCATGCAGGAAGGCAAACGCCTGGGCATCAAACTGGTCGGCTTCGACTACCGCGACGAGCCCGCCGATGGCCAGCGCTGGATTGCGCAGTACGGCAATCCCTACGACGTGATCATCGCCGACGTGCCCGGCAACATCGCGATCGACTTCGGCGTGACCGGCGCACCCGAGACCTTCCTTGTCGATGCGAATGGCATCGTGCGCTACAAATACATCAGTCCGATCACCTCCCAGGTCATCGCCACCGAACTGCTGCCGCGCATCGCCGCGATGCAGAAGGGGGCGCCATGATGAGTTCCAATCTCCGACGCGGGCATTTCCAACTTGGAACAACACGCGTGATCGTTCTCACGATCCTGATCGCGCTGCTGTCGCACGCGGCTCTGGCCACGGTCGACCCGCTGCCGTTCAAGGACCACGCTCAGGAACTCCGCTTCCAGGCGCTCGCGAAACAACTGCGCTGCCTCGTCTGCCAGAACGAAAGTCTCAGCGATTCCGGCGCGCCACTCGCCGCGGATCTTCGTCGCGACGTGTTCGAGCAGATGCAGGCCGGCAAGAGCGACGACGAGATCAAGTCATGGCTCACCGCGCGCTACAGCGATTTCGTCCTGTACGACCCACCCTTGCGCGGCGGCACCTGGCTGCTCTGGTTCGGTCCGCTGCTTGCGCTCGTCGCCGGCGGTGCCGTGGTCTTCTTCACCGTGCGCAAACGTGCGCTCATCAATACCAGCGCCAATGTGCGCCCAACAAGCGACGACGAGGACGACTGGTAATGGCTATGTTTCTTACGATTGCGGCGCTCATGATGGCCGCCGCGCTCGCGTTCGTGCTTGCGCCGCTATTGAGGTATCGAATCTCTGTGCGTGGCAACGGCATGACAAGGCGCCAGCGCGCACTCGACGAAGCGCTTGCTGCCGGCGTCATCGATGCGGACGAATATGCGGCGAAGTGCTCCGCGCTTGCGGCGACAGTGGACGCGACGATACCTGGAACCGCGATGGCCACTCCATCGCGCAGTGCATTCGCTGCCTTGCTGCTGGTCACGTTGTTGTTGCCTGCATCGGCGACGTTGCTGTATCGCCTGGTGGGTGCGCCGCAGGCGCTCGATCCTGCCAACCTCGTCGCCCGCAGCGAGCCGGCTGCGGATGCGGGGCACGGCCCGGAGATGGCGCAGGCGATCACCTTGCTCGCAAACCGTCTCAAGGAACATCCCGACGATGCCGAAGGCTGGGGTCTGCTGGGTCGCGCGTATCAGGCCACCAATCGCGCCGCGGAATCCCTAGACGCGTTCAAGCATGCGCACGAACTGGCGAACGACAACCCGGCGGTCACGGTCGAGTATGCGCAGGCGCTGGCCTTGCTCGCGCCCGGCCATCACATTGAAGGCGAATCGCGCAGCCTGTTTGAAGGCGTGCTGAAGACCGATGCGCAGAACCAGCGCGCACTTTGGCTGCTCGGTATCAGCGATTTCCAGTTGAAACACTACGATGCCGCGATCGCGCGCTGGAAGACTTTGCTGCCGTTGCTCGATGCCACTTCGGATGTTGCCGACAGTGTGAAGAACCAGATCGCGAATGCCGAGGCGCTGCGTGATGGCAAGACACCGCCGCCACTGATGGACAGTCAGCGCAAGAGCATCGCGGATGAAGCCGCTCCCACAGTCGTTTCTCCAGCCAAAGTTGCCGCCACCGATGCTGCCTCCGCCCAATCAGCCTCAACGGCGAATGCGCCAAGGTTGACCGTGAACGTCGCGCTCGATCCAAAGCTGAAGGACCAGCTCGACTCGAACGCCACCTTGTTCGTGTTCGCGCGCGCGGCCAGCGGTCCGCCGATGCCGCTCGCGATCCAGCGCCTAAAGGCAGGCCAACTCCCTCTCACCGTCACCCTCGATGACAGCATGGGCATGCTGCCGACAATGAAACTGTCAATGTTTCCACAAGTGGTGATTGGTGCGCGCGTTTCGAAGTCGGGCAATGCGATGCCGCAATCGGGAGACCTGCAGACGCTGTCAGCACCGCTCGACGTGAATCGGACTGAGCCCCTCGCGCTGACCATCGACCGCGAGGTTCCATAGGGCCTGCGACGCCCGACCTCGCGAGAGTTTCAGACATCGCATCCCCTTCTTCCGTCTGCAGGCGTCACTTCATCGCGGAAGGCGCCGCAGTCGCGAGCATCAATGGTTCGGTAGCGCCTTCGAGCAGCAGCACGCGTTGCCCGTCCGCTCCCGTCGTGCTGCCGATAGCCAGATGCGCACCGGTCGACACGACCGACCAGGCTCCGACCTGCTCGATGCCCACGGCAGGCTGGTTCGACAAGCGTATCCAGCGTTGCGTACCGAGGTTCAGCACCTGCACGCTCGCGACGGCAGTGGTACCGCGCAGCTGGAGCACGTCATCGATCAAGCGGGCAGTGGCAGCAGGCAGGACGAACGCACGAGTCTGCGGACCGGAGAGGATGCCGTCGCTGGCCGGAGGCGCAATCTGCGTACCGTCAGCATCAACAACGTCGAAGTGGTCGCGAAAGATAACGATCGTGTTGCTGTCACTGAGCACGCCAGCACCTTCGCCGGCTGCTGATATGTCCGCGGTGTTGTCGACGGTATCGGCGAGCACCATCGCCTGCATCATCCAGGTGACTGACTGCCCTGCGGGTACCGTCACGCTGTCGAGGATGTCGCCCGTGCCCGATGCAACACAGGCGGCACCCGCGCCCGGCACGCACTGCCAATGTGTCGCCGCAAGATCGAATGCGGCGGACAACGTTGTCTGCACGCCGGTGGCGGAAGCGGTCGTGGCTCCATGGTTGGTCAATGTGAGTACGTAGTCCGTGACATGGCCGTAGCGCGCGTATTCGCGATCATCAGTGAGGGTCAATACAAGATCGCTGCAGGTCACCGCCACGTCGGTAACGTCAGCACTGCCGATGGTGCCGCTGGCGTTACTGGTCGAACATGTCTGGCCGGATGGCTGGGCGGAAATGGTCACGGCATATGTACCGCCGGCAAGCTGCTGGGTTGCAAAGACGAATGACGTGCTGCCGCTGGCGACGGGAAGATCCTCTTTGCCATTGAGTCGAAGCACCAGCCCCGACGTGAACAGCCCAGCCACCGTGCCACCGACCGAATAAACGTTGGATGTGCAGTCCAGCTGCAACAGGAGGTCGCTCGCCGGCATCGTGCCCGTTGGCGGAACCGCTCCGGTGAAATTGCACAGCTGGTCGGGATTGCTCGGCTGGGTCGTGATCGCGACATTGTAGGCCGCGCCCGCATTGACCTGCGCAACATAGGTGAAGGTCGAGTTGGCGGTCAGCGGCAGATCTTCGATCGCGTTCAAGGCTGCTACGAGGCCGCTGCCACTGAGGCCGGTCACCGTGATACTGACATTATGTGCAGCACCGAGGGAGAAGCTGGCCGAGCAGGTTTTCGGCGCATCCATCGTGATGGTCGCGGTAAGGCTGCTTCCCGCGGCGGCGCAATCGTCGCTCCAGCCCGCAAATGCGTAGCTGGCATCCGGCGCGGCGGTCAGCGCGACCTGCGTACCGGTGGCCACATTGGTGGTACACGTCCCGCTGCTGCACGCGAAGCCGGGGAGATCGCTGCTCACGCTGCCGTGGGCGGGCGCGGGCGGCAGATTTACCGTCAGGCAATCAACGTTGATGATGACAATCGTCGGCTGCTGTCCGCTGGTGCCGGGGTCGCCATCGGAGAGTGTGTCCGCGGGCAGTCCACTCTGCACACCGGTGCCGTGGATAGTGGCCTGGTTTGCAATGGATGAATGAAGGGTGCACGCCGCGTCCACCGTCGCATGAAACCGGAAAGCGGTCTGTTGTCCAGCAGCCAGTTGCCCACCCTGTGAAATGCCGGCCCCCGTGCCAAGGCGCGCGGTCAGCTTGTGCTGCGCGACGTCGTATTCGGCCTGGTCATCGCCGACGATGTCCGTCTTGGCACCGACATTCGCACCTGACAGTACCTCCATCGAACCTGCGACATAGGTAATTCCCGCAGGGAGCGTCTCATCAATCGAGGTGAACTGCGCAATGTCATTGCCGTCATTGCGCACGGTCACGAGGTATTCAAGCGTATCGCCAGGCCGAACGCCACCGCCATTGAGATCGCTTACGGTCAACGTGCTGCCGGTGAAGTCCGGTTGCACGGTTCCCGATGGCGAATGTGGAGTCGGCATGTGCGCGGCGGCCTGCGCCGCGCTGCCAAGACTCGCCAGCAGGAGAAAGCACAATAACCTCGTGGCCGGACAGACCTGAACCGAGACGGCAATAAAACTCATGGACACACCCCTGTGAATACAGCTGCGCTTGATTGCGGAGTGCAATTGAGGAAAGCGCACGCCGACCGATAGCAGGCTCGCTTATCGACACGTGAGATGTAGACCCTTCTGCACCAACCCCCGATGAATCAGGCGGCGCGCCCTCCCGCTGGCGTTCAGATCCATTCAGACGTCTTGGCGCGGGCAACAATGGCGTCAGGTACATTTCGCTGACTGCGATTGTCCGCAACGGTCGTCCGGTGACGCGTTTGAAACGGGCGCAATGAAAACGCGTGGCCTGCAGTTCGCTAGTGCACTAGTGCGGTCGCCCCTGAGTCTTTGTCGATCGCGGCCTTCATCGCTTTCTGCACTTCGCTCGCGATGTCGTCCTGGATCATGAGCTTGTCGTCGGATGGTCGGTCGTACGTTTCGGTCCAGACGACAAAACCGTCGTCGGCGCGAACCAGGCGCGCAGCGACGCGAAGCATGGCACCCGATTTGCGCACGCTGCCGTCGAGCAGGTACGCAACGCCGAGCTTGTGCGCGATTTCCGCGACGGTCATCTGCTTGTCCTTGAACCAGAATGACGCAGTGGGTGACGGCACGTGCAGGCCGGGGATCTGGCTGAACTTGTCGATGAGTTCCTCGGTCATGCCGTCGGCAAACACTTCCTCGCCCATCGCTTCGGTGAGATCAAGGAAGGGCAGCACAGCTACGGATTTCGCATCCGCTATCGCGACCGCAGCTGATGACAAAGCCGCGGCCTCGTCCCGAGCCGGCCAACGACGCATCGTCACGACTGCGACGAGCGCAAGCGCGGCGATGATTGCAAAGCCTGCCAAGGCACGCCTCGACGGCGCGCGACGCATATCGGCAGCGGCCGACTCAACGGGTGGCACAGCCACCGCAGGCGCGTCCGATACTGCCGGCGCCAGCACCGGCGTCCGCGGATTCACCGCAGCCACCATGCGATACCCCTGTCGCGGCACAGTGACGATGTAGCGTGGATCCTTCGGGTTGTCGCCCAACAAACGGCGCAACGCGGCGACCGCCTGATAGACGGAATCGGGCGTCACGATGACGTTCGGCCAGACATAGTCGAGTAGGTCGTCCGCACTCACCACGCCACCGCCACGCTCGGCAAGGCAGAGCAGCAGACGCATCGTGCGCGGTTCGAGCCGGATCGTCTCGCCCTCGCGCGCGATCGAGTTGAGCACAGGATCGACAGACCAGTCACCAAGGGTGAACGGCGACGCGGTGGCTTGGTCCATGGATATCGGTTGGCGAAGGCGGCAGGCCGCAAGTGTAGCGCTCACGCGGCTTCGCCCACCGTTGGTCAGGGTCGGTGTTCGTCGCATGAGGCCGCTGTCTGCCTGACGATTCAGACGGTTTCAGGAATCTTCGGTGCGATCTTCAGGACTTCGGACCGCGCCCACCGCACTGTAGCGGCGCCTGCCCTGCGCCATCAGCCCGATCGGTGTGCCGTCGGCTCAACCCCTTCCCGAGGAATCAAAACCCATGAATCGCCACACCCTTGCGGCCTTCGCCCTGCTGCTCAGCACCGCCTCCGTGCACGCGACGCCCTATGTGCTGGAAGCCCGCCACTCGGGCGGCGTGATGCGCTGGAATCATCTGGGCTTTTCCAATCCCACCGCAAAATTCAGCCAGATCGACGGCATGCTCGAGTGGAATGCAGCCGACCCGACCAAGTCCAGCGTAAAGGCGACGATTCCGATGAGCGGCGTCAGCACCGGCGTGCCCGATCTCGACGACGATTTCCGCTCGACCGATTTCTTCGATTTCGCGAAATTCCCGAGCGCCACGTTCACCAGCACGCGCATTGCGAAAGCCGCCGGCGCGAACCACTACACCGTCACCGGCGACCTCGCGCTGCACGGGGTGACGAAGGCAGTCACCCTCGACGCGATGATCAACAAGGTCGGCGAAAATCCGCGCAACCATTTGCCCTCGGTCGGTTTCGAAGCCACCACGACGATCAAGCGTTCGGACTTCGGACTCGGCCGGTACGTGCCCCAGGTCAGCGACGACATCCGGATCGAGCTGACGATGGAAGCGTCCGATGCTGCCGCCACGGAAAAACACGACAAGGCCGAGGCTGCCGCGGAAACGGCGAAGAATGCAGCAGCGAGTACGGGCAAGAAATAGCGCTGCCGAGCGGTCGTGATTCGCGCGGCCCGAAGGCGCGAATCACACCGATCGAGCGTGGCCTTGCACCGACTGCAAATGGAGGCCATGCGCGTACATGGCAACGCCGTCGCCACTGGACGCGCGCTGGTTGTCCCGCCGATCTGCGATGCACACCGAAGAGGATTCCCGCATGAAGTTCATCCACATCATTGCCGGCCTGCTCGCGCTCACCGCGGGCGCGGTTGCGCTGTACGTTACGAAATGATCAGGGCTGCATCGCAAAAGCGGCCTGGTCTTCGTGGCGGCCATGTCGGTGACGTGGGCTCTCGGCGCGGAAATGGCTGCATTCGAGCCGAAGCCGAACAGGGTCTCAGTGGTCGCCGGCGTGTTGACCTTCTATCTGGTCAGCACCTCGCTGCTCACGGTGCGGCTCACCGTCGAGCAAACGCGTGCCTTGCTGATGGCTTTCACGCTGGTCGCGCTGACGATCAGTGCCTTCGGCTTCAAGGTCGGCATCGAAGGCCTGCAAAGCGGCGGCGGCCAGGTTGACGGTCTTGCGGTGCAACCCTTGCTGAGGTCCAGCACCCTGGCCCTGCTCAGCGCGCTGCTCGACATACGCGATGGGTGCGCGCCATCCAGGGCGCACACCGGCTGGCCCGACATCTGTGGCGCCTGACGTCCGCCATTTGGATTGCGGCCACTTCATTCTTCTCCGGCCAAGCGAAGTTCTTCCCGACGCCGTTGCGCAAGAACGCGCTGCTCGCAATTCCGGTCGTGCTCGTTCTCGTACTGATGTTCTTTTGGCTGGCCCGTGCTGTTGTCCAAACGACGTGATGCCGCCATCAGGGCCCCGCTCCTTTCCGACCTGAACGAGCAACACGCTCCCTGACCGATGCGGAACTTCGCCTCTGCGTGCTCCGTCCTCCTCGCGTTCATTTGAATCACGCCAAAACAACGAACCATGGTGTACGAAGCCTTACGTTGACAAGCGTTCAACGAGTGCTTACGCTCGTTGGGTGCCAGGTTCAGCTTCGTCCACGTCCGTCCACTGATGGAGAATTGCCGCTATGAAACCCGGAATCCTGCTGTGCTCTTTGGTCGTTTCCATCGTGACTCTGTCCGCATCGGCCAAGAGCAGCTATCACGAGGTGATCAACGCCGATTCACTGGACACGTTTGAACAGAAGGTCGCAATGGTGCACGCGGAAATGGCCGTTGGAGGGCGCTACGAATTCGTCAAACCCGATGAGCGCAGGACGATCGACCTGAAGTTCTCCGAAATGGACGGGCTGATGAAGCAGAGCGGTCCCGTCGAAAGCATGAAACAGGACCAGAAAATTCAGCTGTTCAACGCGCAGGAAGTCGTCAATGCGATCCTCACGAAGCGCGACAGCGACCGCGTCATCTGCGAAAACATCGTGCCGATCGGCAGCCATATACCGAAGACCAAGTGCCACACTTACGGGCAATCGGAAGAAGCCCGCCGCGAATCCGTCCGGACAATGAACGCATGGGACAATCGCGGCTGCGTGGGCGGCTCCACGGCCGGGCCATGCATGCCGGGCAAGTCGGGCGGAAGTTCGGGCCCGTAGGAGCGCTGCAGGGTTCCGACTTCGCTACGACTACGTCGACCAATAGTCTCGTTGCTGCGCAATTGTTGCAGTCCGGGCGCGAATGTCGAATCGGGAATAGGGAGTCAATCGTCGCCTGCATCGGATTGCCTGACGATGCAGGCCGCCGCCGTGTGCTCATGCAAGCATTTGCGTTCAGCACCTTGGAAGCCGGCGGCGGAGCGGCGCCGGGCTCACTGCCAATAGGCGTGCTTTTCCTCCTGTGCCAACTCCGCCATCGCGCTCCGGTAACGCTCCATGTAGCGAACGCGGTCGACATCAAAGGCCAGCGGCTCGCCGACGAAGATGTCGACGAAGAACGGTACGATCATCCACTCGCCCTTCGGCAGCGCCTTGCCCAGACCGTGCGTGAAGACCGGGATCACAGGGACATCGGGGCGACGTTCGGCAATACGCGCAAGGCCGCTCTTGAATTCGGCCAGTTGCTCGGGCTCGCCGCGCGAGCCTTCGGGGAAGAAGATGAGGATATCGCCGCGTTCGAGCGCGGCGGCGACCGGCGCGAGCAGATCATCGTGGATGTGCTGGCGCTGACGATTCAACGGCACGATGCCGACCACGTTCAACGCAAACCATGCGAGCAGCTTGTTGCGCAGGAAATAGTCGGCCGCGGCGACCGGGCGCACGCGCGGCAACAGGCGCAGCGGCAGCAGGCTGATCATCGCCATCGCATCGAGATGGCTGTTGTGGTTGGCGGCAAGGATCGCGGGCCCGCTGGTCGGCAACCGTTCGCGATGGCGCACGTTGAGGCCGAGCACGAACAGCACGACGGTGCGCACGAGTACGCCGTAGAAAAACAGCCTAAGCAGGTAACCCATGCCTCTATGGTTCTCGTCCGCCGCACTACGTCAAAGGGGCTAGAAATAGAAAAACGCCATGAAGTGAAAAAACAGCGGCGCGGTGAACAACAGGCTGTCGATGCGATCGAGAATTCCGCCGTGACCGGGAATCATCGAACCGGAATCCTTCACGCCGATGTCGCGCTTGACTGCCGAGATTGTCACGTCGCCGAGGAAACCGCCGAAGCCGATCATGAGGCCGACCGCGATCGAATCCATGCGCGTGAGGGGTGTAAGCACGGGCGCGAGCAGGAACGCGACGGCGGTGGTCGTCAGTGCGCCGCCGACAAGGCCTTCGACGGTCTTCTTCGGGCTCACGCTCTCGATCGCCTTGCGCCGGCCGAGCGTGCGACCCCAGATGTATTGCAACACGTCGTTGAGCTCGGTCAGCAGCACGACGAACAGCAGCAACGCAGCACCGTGCGCCGGCATCGCCTTGCCATTCGGCAACACGAGCAGGTAGGCCAGATGGCTGAGGCCAAACACCATCGTCATCAGGCCCCAGTGGATGGTGCCCGCCGCGCGCAGGAAATCCTTCGTGTCGCCGCGCAGCACCATTCGCATCGCGATGAACAGGAACGCCCACACCGGAATGAAGATGAGGAACATCGTGTACCACTCGCGCCAGATCCAGAAGTACTGGATCGGCACGCACAGGTAGACCCAGAACAGGACGCGACGATCCGTTCGACGGGTTGGAATCAGCGACAGATATTCCTTCAGCGCGAGGAAGGAAAGAATCGCGAAGAACACGATCGCGATGCCGCGCCGGAACGAGATCGCGACTGCAAATACCGCGACCAGAACCCACCACGAACGCACGCGCGCGGCAAGCTCGGCGTGGCGACCGGACGTGTCGCCACGACGCATGATGGCGACCACAAGCGTTGCGAAGATCAACAGCGCGACAATCGCCGCCAGCACCCAGAGCACGTTGGGGGGAATCCACAGATGCAACGATTCCATGCTCATGCACTGCCCTCCTTTGCGCGGACTTCAGCGAGCGAGCGGCGCGCACGCGTGATAATCGCCACGACGCTCCCGATGCAGCACAGCCACAGCACGACGCCGAATCCGTTGAGGTGCGATGCACCGAATCCAAGTCCCAGCATCAGCCCCGCCACACCGATCACCACGGCGCGGTCACTCTTGCCGAAGCCGTCG
Source organism: Dokdonella sp. (assembly GCA_039926025.1). Classification (GTDB taxonomy): domain Bacteria; phylum Pseudomonadota; class Gammaproteobacteria; order Xanthomonadales; family Rhodanobacteraceae; genus Dokdonella_A. Next base: position 3,399 of record JBDSXV010000115.1, on the reverse strand, counting down.
TAGCGCCGGCCCGCGCCCATCTGCACGCCGATCACGCCGGTCATCTCGACAATGATACCGAGCACGACGAAGAGCACAATCGCTGCCGAAGGAAATCCGGGCCGTAACGCGAGCGGCAGATACATGGCTGCGTCTGCGACCACATCGCCGAGTTCATTGAGAATCGCGCCCAGCTTCGACGCCTGCGCGTGTTCGCGAGCAAGCATCCCATCGATCGCGTTGAGCGCCATCCGCAGGAGCAGCGCGAGCGGCAACAGCAGCAATACGCGCGAGTCGTCGCAGCAGCCGACCGCTATGCCCACGGCCGCAGCCAATACCACGGCGGCGATCGTTACCTGGTTCGCCGTGACACCCATTCGTGCAACAGCATTGACCAGCGGACGCAGCAAACGCTGAAACGCAGGTTTCAGCTGATAGATACTCGGCATCGGAATCACCACTCCTTTCAGTCCGAACATAGCAGATCGAAAAGCGGCTCCGGCGACTTGGCGCGGCGGCCGCGCCCCGCTACATTGCGCGTCCTGCTTCACCCGACACCTTGCACGCATGTCCGATGCTCGCCGCTGGTTCACCCTCTCGACTCCGTTCCGCATGAAACGCGGCAGCGAACTCGTCGGCGCACGCCTTGCCTACGAAACCTGGGGCGTGCTCAACGCGGCTCGCGACAATGCGATCCTGGTTCTCACCGGGCTTTCGCCCAGCGCGCACGCGGCAGCGAACGCGCAAGATCCTTCGCCAGGCTGGTGGGAGGAGATGATTGGCCCGGGCAAGCACATCGATACCGATCGCTGGTTCGTTATCTGCGTGAACACGCTCGGCAGCTGCAAGGGCTCGACCGGCCCGGTGGACACGAATCCGGCGACCGGCGAACCTTACCGCCTCGATTTCCCCGAGCTTACGCTCGAGGATGCCGCGAATGCCAGTTACGAACTCGTGCGCGGTATCGGTATCGACAAGCTCGCCTGCGTGCTCGGCAATTCGATGGGCGGCATGACCGCCCTCGCCTATCTGGTGCAGCATCCGGGCAGCGCGCGAACCCACATCAGCATCTCGACGGCAGCGCAGGCGCAGCCGTTCGCGATCGCGATCCGCTCGCTGCAGCGCGAAGCGATCCGTCTCGATCCGAACTGGAAAACCGGCCACTACGACGACGAGCACTATCCCGAAGCCGGCATGTCGATCGCGCGCAAGCTTGGCGTGATCACCTATCGCTCTGCGATGGAATGGGTCGGCCGCTTCGCGCGCATCCGCCTTGATTCGGAGCAGCGCGAAGAAGAACCTTTCGCAGTCGAATTTCAGGTCGAGTCGTACTTGGCCGGCCACGCGCGCCGTTTCGTGCGCAGTTTCGACCCGAACAGCTATCTTTACCTCTCGCGCGCAAGCGATTGGTTCGACCTCGCCGAGCACGGCGGCGGCAGTGCCGATGCCGCGCTGCGGCGCATCGATGTGGAAAGCGCTTTGGTCATCGGCGTGGAAACCGACATCCTGTTCCCGTTGCCACAGCAGGAACAGATCGCCGAAGGCCTGTGTGCTGCGGGTGCCGATGTCGATTTCGTGGCCCTGGACAGCCCGCAAGGTCACGATGCGTTCCTGGTCGATATCCCGCGTTTTGGCGCGGCCATCGCACGCTTTCTGGCCACGCGCTAGAATTGGCGCTCTGAAAACGCCGCCATCGCGGCAAGTCTCATCGAGAAACCCCATGCTTTCGCTCGAATTCCCCGGTGCACGCCAACTCATCGACGCAGTCGACGCGGCGGTGATCCTGCCCGACGAGGGCAAGACAACGGACGCCCTGCGCAACGCATTGTGCAAGCTGATACGCGATCCGGAGGTACGCCTGCCCGCCTGCGTGTTCGAGCGCGAGGACGACCACTACGCACGGCGCGAGCTATATCGCAGCGAAAAACACGGCTACAGCGTCGTCGCGATGACCTGGGGACCACGCCAGGGCACGCCGATCCACGACCATGCGGGTCATTGGTGCGTCGAGGGCGTCTGGCAGGGTTTTCTCGAGATCACGCCGTATGAATTGATGGAATCGAAAGAGGGGCGCTACCGCTTCGAGCCGCGCGGAACGATGAACGCGGGCGCCGGTTCGGCCGGCAGCCTGATCCCGCCGCACGAATATCACACGATCCTCAATCCCAGCGAAGACGCGAACGCGGTGTCCTTGCACATCTATCGCCGTCCACTCGACGCCTGTTCGAAGTTTTATCCAACCGAAGCAGGCTGGTACGAGTGCAATTCCTGCGAGCTGGCGCTGGACACCACGCACTGAAGCATGCGCCGTCCCCTCCAAGGGAGTTGGGTGGGGATGGTGTTCGACGCAATGCGACCATCGCGGCTGAAGCCGCTCCCACAGGCAGTTGCTCCCACAAGATAGAACCTCTTTAACAAAGATCCTGTCGAACGCCTTTACAGCATTCCGCACGATTGCCGTATACTGCGCGACCCGCGTGGCGGCCGTCGTCCAGACGCAGCCCGCGAATGCAATGCCGAAGTGGCGGAATTGGTAGACGCAGTGGACTCAAAATCCACCGCCCTTAAAAGCGTGTGGGTTCGAGTCCCACCTTCGGCACCAACAAAAACCCGCCATGCGCGGGTTTTGTTTTTGATACAGCAGCTGGATTGTCCATGTGGATCATGTGCCGCCACGCGTAAGCCACTTGTTTGCCATGCGCCGGACCGAGTCGTTGATCGTCACATCGGCAGCAATCTCGGCGATATCGCGCCACGCCAGCGCATGCGACTCTTCGCTGACCTCAAACACTTCGCTCACGGTTGTGCGCACTACGTAACGCACATCGTAGTGCCAATGCTCGGGCTCTTCACCACGTGCGGGGATGCGATGGCGATCGATGTCGAAGATCGCTGAGTCCACCACCAGATCGTGAAGGCCCGACTCTTCTTGCGCCTCGCGCAGCGCCACCCGCGCGAGATCGGGATCGCCGTCGGCATGACCGCCCGGCTGCAGCCAGCGATCGAGTTTGCGGTGATGGGTCAACAGCGCGCGCTGCCCATCGACACTGACCAGCCAGGCTGAACCGGTCAAGTGTCCGTGCAGTCGCTGACGCGATGCAGCGTCGGCATGATCGGCCATGAACGAGCGAAACAGCTCCACCGACGCAGCTTCATCGGCGAAACGACGCGCATAAGCATCCAGAGCCGCCACCCAGCTCGTTTGATGAGGCCGCAATTCGTGCGGCAAGGCACCATTTCTCTGCATGACGTGATTTGCTTGCCGCTCCGGCGGGGGTCGCGTATTTTAGCCGTGCTATGCGGCCTGTGTTTTGCGGTCGTGTGCGAACACTTCGACGGCAGCGACGTTCTACAACGCGGCCTCGACAGCCTTGATACGCAACAGCCTGGGAAGGGGATACGATGATTTTCTGGCGAGTC
>JBDSXV010000114.1:0-10350 GCA_039926025.1 Dokdonella sp. | reverse complement strand
CGATCAGGTCGGTCATCACGTCCCAGTAGGGAGCGGCATCGGCGAAATTCGCGATGGCATCGACTTCGCTGAAACCGATCGCCTGCAATTGCGGCTTCAACGGCTGGCGATGATCGATCACGTGTTGTGCGCCCATCTGGATGCACCACGTGATCGTTTCCGGGCGCGATGCCGTGGCGATCACGACGAGGCCGGCACGACGCGCGAGCTGGATCGCGATTGAACCCACGCCGCCGGCGCCGCCAACGATGAGCAATGACTTGCCGCGATCGGCGCCATCCGCATCGAGCCGCATGCGCTGGAACAGCAGTTCCCACACGGTGATTGCGGTGAGTGGCAACGCGGCTGCGTTGGCGAAATCGAAACTGACCGGCTTGCGTCCGACGATGCGTTCGTCGACGAGCTGGTATTGCGCATTGCTGCCACTGCGCGTGATGTCGCCTGCGTACCAGACGGCATCGCCGGGCCTGAACAAGGTCACGGCGTCGCCGACGGCTTCGACGACGCCGGCAGCGTCATAGCCAAGTACTTTTGGTTGTGCTTCGACCTGCGGCTTGGGCGCGCGCACCTTGGTGTCGACCGGATTCACGGAGACCGCTTCGACACGCACGAGCAGATCGTGTGCGCTCGGTTGCGGTGTGGGCAACTCGATGTCAACCAGCGATTGCGGATCGTCGATGGGCAGATAGCGGGTGAGGGCGATGGCTTTCATTGCATGCTCCATTGAGCGGAAAGGGAATGACTCGCGCAATCAGAACGCGGACAGGACCAAGCCGCCTTCTGCGCGGATCGCGGCACCATTGACCACGGAAGCGGCGGGGCTGGCGACGAAGGCGACGACGCGGGCAATCTCGGCTGGTTCGGCGAAACGCTGCAGCAGCGAGGTCGGGCGAGCCGTCTTGAAGAACTGCTTCTCGAACTCCGCGGCGCTGATGCCTTGCTGCGCGGCGAGCTGGCCGACGAACACGCCCACGCCTTCCGAGCGCGTCGGCCCGGCGAGCACCGAATTCACCGTCACCTGCGTGCCGCTCGTGAGTTGCGCCATGCCGCGCGCGAGGGCGATCTGCGCGGCCTTGGTGACGCCGTAGTGGATCATCTCGACTGGGATCTGGATTCCCGATTCGCTGGACAGGAACACGACGCGGCCGCGGTCGCGTTCGAGCATGCCGCCGAAGTAGTGACGCGAGAGTCGCACGCCACTCATGACGTTGGCGTCCCACAGGCGTTGCCATTCTTCATCGTCGATCTTGTCGAAGTCGGTCGGCACGAAGATGCCGAGGTTGTTGATCAGGATGTCGGTCTGCGGCACCGCCGCGATGAAAGCGGCGGCCCCTGCGGCGGTCGCGAGATCCGCGGCGACGCCGTGCAGATCGGCATCCGGGACTGATTTTTTCAACGATCTCAGGGCTTCGTCGACGCGGGCCTGGGTGCGGCCGTTGACGACGACACGGGCGCCTGCGCGGGCCAGCTCTTCGGCAATTGCGTAACCGATACCGGCGGTTGAGCCGGTGACGACCGATGTCCAGCCGGTGAGGGAAGTGCTCATGGAACGTTCTCGCTGTGCAGGAAGAAGAGGGTTTTGTTTCAGGCGAACGGCAGACGATGGTCGATGGACGTCCTCATGGGCTGCGTGTCCGATGTGACGGATTCGGCCATCGCTGCACACAGCTCGAGCGGCGTGCGGCGGGTTGAAAGCGCAGCGCCAATGTTCGCCCCCCCTTGATGGCTTGCCCAGCTTAGGGACTTGCATCTTGATTGGAAACGGCAAGAATGGCGAAGAAGAATCAATGAATGGTTGATAATTGTGGACCGAATCGGCGATCTCGGCTTGTTCCTCAAGGTGCTCGACCTCGGCTCGATCAGCGCGGCTGCGCGCAGCCTGGATATTTCCGTCGCCGTTGCCAGTCAGCGTTTGATGCGGCTCGAAAAGCGGCTCGGTGTGCGTCTGTTGCATCGGACCACGCGTCGCCTGCATGCGACGCCCGAGGGTGCCGCCCTGGCGGAACAGGGGCGCGCGCTGGTCGAGGATCTCGAAGCCTTGACCACCGACCTGAGCCAAGCTGGTGTTGAGGCGTCCGGCACGCTGCGCATGCCGGCGTCGGCTTCGTTCGGTCGTCAGTACCTTTCGCCGCTGTTGCCGGAATTCCTCGCACGCTATCCGAAGATCCGCATCAGCGTGGACCTGGATGACCGCATGCGGGATCTGATCAGCTCAGGCTACGACCTCGCGATCCGTATCGGAGCGCTCGGCGATTCGAACCTCGTTGCGCGCAAGATCGCGACGAACCGTCGCGTGCTGTGCGCATCACCTGCGTATCTTGCGCGGCACGGGACGCCCAAGTTACCGGCCGATCTCGCCAATCACGAATGCCTGATCCTGAGCGGCAGCCAGGGACGTCAGGATATGTGGCGCCTGAGCGATCGCGAAGGCCATGAAACGAGTGTGCGCGTGAGTGGTCGTTTCGAATGCAATTTCGGAGAAGTCCTGCGCGATGCGGCTGTTGCAGGACTCGGCATCGCACTGCATTCGACCTGGCACGTGTGCGACGACCTGCGCGATGGTCGGTTGCGCACCGTGCTGCCGGCTTACAAGATTGCGGAGAGTGGCATCTTCGCGGTGATGCCGCAGCGTCGCCTGGTGCCGTTGCGCGTACGTGTGTTCATCGATTTCCTGTGCGAGCACTTCGCCAATCCGCCGTGGGAGCGCGAACTCGCGAAACGCAATGCGACTTCGCCCAAGGTCGTCGTCCGCAACACCGCCGTTCGCAGGGTTTGACACCTCGTATTGCGATGTCGTGACCCCGACCACTCTTGCGCGATGCACGCATCGGCATACTGTCGCATCGACCACGAGGCACGCGATGATGCGCGGAACGTTTCTGTTGCTGATCCTTTTGACGGGGAGGGCGGTCGTCGCAAGCGATTGCCTGAGTCCCGGCGATGCGTTGTTTGCATCGGGCTTCGAAGCACCGTCGACGCATGCCTACTACGTCGCGACGAACGGCGACAACGGTCACGACGGAAGTCTCGCAGCACCCTGGGCATCGATCCAGTACGCGGCAACCCACGTGAATGCCGGCGAGACCGTTTGCGTCCGCAGCGGTGTCTACAACGAACTGGTTACGTTGACGCACTCCGGTTCGGCAGCTGTGGGTCCGATCGTGCTGGGCAATGCGCCAGGCGAAAGTCCCATCATCGATGGTACGGGTCTGGCAATTCCGAATGGCCAGAACGGCCTGATCAGCATCGTCGATGCGAGTTACGTGACCGTGCAGGGCTTCGAGTTGCGCAACTACACGACGGCGTCGACAGCGAAGGTACCGATCGGCCTCTATGTCACCGGCGCCGGTACGAAGATTCGTCTGTTCGGAAATCACATCCATGACATCCGCAATACCGGCAACGGCTGCGCGGCGAATGCATTCGGCCTCAAGGTCGACGGCACCTCGGCGCCTGCATCGATCAACCAGCTGACGATCTCGGGCAACGAAATCGATCACCTCGTGCTCGGCTGCAGCGAATCGTTCTCGCTCGACGGCAATGTCGAACACTGGACGATCAGTGGCAACACCGTGCATGACACCAACAACATCGCGATTGGCGCGATCGGTTTCGAAGGCGTCGCGCCGGACCCCGCCTATGACCAGGCGCGCGATGGCGTGATCAGCGACAACCTCGTCTACAACATCAGTTCGTTCGGCAATCCGGCCTACGGCGACGAGTACGCCGCCGACGGCATCTATGTCGACGGAGGCACGCGCATCACGATCGAGCGCAACCGCATCCATCACGTCGACCTCGGCATCGAACTTGCGAGCGAACATTCCGGGCGCACGACAAGTTACGTCAACGCACGCAGCAACCTCGTCTACTTCGGCAATTCGAGCGGCATCTCGCTCGGCGGTTACGCAAACGGCGTCGGTGGCACGGATCACTGCACCGTGATCGGCAACAGCCTGCTTCGCAATGACCAGAAAGGCACCGGCTCGGGCGAACTGCAAATCCAGTATCACGCCAGCAACAACCTCGTCGCGAACAACATCGTGCACGCGGGCGCGCAGGGGGTGTTGTTGTACGCGTACACCGGCGATTCGCCGACGCCCGCGACGCTCGATCACAACCTGTATTTCTCGGATGCGGGGGTCGGCGGTTCGAGCTGGACCTGGCACGGCACCGAATACGACACCTATGCAGGCTATCGCGCGGCGTCATCGCAGGATGCGCAGTCATCATTCGCGAATCCGCTCTTCGTTGACCTCTTCACGCCGGACCTCCAGGTCGGGGCCAGTTCGCCGGCCATCGGCGCGGGCACGAATCCGGGCGATGCGATCGTCGGTGCTCTAGATTTCGCCGGGCATCCGCGCGTCGCCGGCGCGGTGATCGACATCGGCGCCTACGAGCGCTGACGCCTCGCGCGCGAGCGTATGCCGGCACCGGCACCCGCTGCCGATCCTGGTGACAAGACGATCGGGCATAATGCGCGCTCTCGCCGGTGACGATCGTGAACGCAGCCGGCAACTTCGTCGCGCTGCCGTGGCCCATGCGCCCCGCCGCCCTTTGATCGAACGAATCCGCCATGAATACCGACTATCGCAAGCCGCTCCCGGGTACCGCGCTCGACTATTTCGATGCGCGCGCCGCTGTCGAGACAATCCAGCCTGGGGCATGGGAAATGCTGCCGTACACCTCGCGCGTCCACGCCGAAAACCTCGTGCGCCGCGCCGAACCAGCGATGCTCGTCGAGTACCTGAGGCAGCTGATCGAACGCAAGCGCGATCTGGATTTCCCGTGGTTTCCTGCACGCGTCGTCTGCCACGACATCCTCGGCCAGACCGCACTGGTCGACCTGGCAGGCCTGCGCGATGCGATCGCTGACATGGGCGGGGATCCGGCGCAAATCAATCCGGTGGTGCCGACCCAGCTCATCGTCGATCATTCGCTGGCGGTGGAATGCGGTGGCTACGATCCGGACGCGTTCGCGAAGAATCGAGCGATCGAGGACCGGCGCAACGAAGACCGCTTCCATTTCATCAACTGGACAAAGAAGGCGTTCAAGAACGTCGACGTAATTCCTCCCGGCAACGGCATCATGCATCAGATCAACCTGGAGCGGATGAGCCCGGTCATCCATGCGCAGGACGGCGTCGCGTTCCCCGATACCTTGGTCGGCACCGACAGCCATACGCCGCACGTCGATGCGCTCGGCGTGATCGCAGTCGGCGTCGGCGGCCTGGAAGCCGAAAGCGTGATGCTCGGACGCGCCTCGTGGATGCGCCTGCCCGACATTATCGGCGTCGAGCTTGACGGCAAGCCGCAGCCCGGCATCACCGCGACCGACATTGTCTTGGCGCTGACCGAGTTCCTGCGCAGGGAGAAGGTGGTCGGCGCCTATCTCGAATTCTTCGGCGAAGGTGCTGCGGCGTTGACCCTTGGCGACCGCGCGACGATCTCGAACATGACACCCGAATTCGGCGCAACCGCAGCGATGTTCTACATCGATGCACAGACGATCGACTACCTGCGCCTGACCGGCCGCGACGACGAGCGCGTGCGCCTTGTCGAGACGTATGCGAAGGAAGCGGGCCTGTGGGCCGATACGCTGCAGTCCGCGCAGTACGAACGCGTGCTGTCTTTCGACCTTTCCAGCGTGGTGCGCAACATGGCCGGGCCGTCGAACCCGCACAAGCGCTTGCCGACGAGCGATCTCGCCGCGCGCGGCATTGCCGGCAATCTGGACGCCGCGCGTGCGCAGGAGGCCGCGGGCCTGATGCCTGACGGCGCCGTCATCATCGCGGCGATCACAAGTTGCACGAACACCTCGAACCCGCGCAACGTGATCGCCGCCGCACTGCTTGCGCGCAACGCGAACGCGAAAGGCCTCGTGCGCAAGGCATGGGTGAAGTCGTCACTCGCGCCGGGATCGAAAGCGGTGCAGTTGTATCTGGAAGAAGCTGGCCTGCTATCGGAACTGGAGCTGCTCGGCTTTGGCATCGTCGGTTTCGCCTGCACCACCTGCAATGGCATGAGCGGCGCGCTGGATCCGGCAATCCAGCGGGAGATTATCGAGCGCGACCTGTATGCGACGGCGGTGTTGTCGGGCAATCGCAACTTCGACGGTCGTATCCATCCGTATGCGAAACAGGCTTTCCTCGCGTCGCCGCCGCTGGTGATCGCGTATGCGATCGCCGGCACGATCCGCTTCGACATCGAGAAGGACGTGCTTGGCCATGACGCCGCGGGCAACGCGGTGCGGCTCAAGGATATCTGGCCCGACGATGCCGAGATTGATGCGATCGTGCGCGCCAGCGTCAAGCCCGAGCAGTTCCGCAAGGTCTACGAACCGATGTTCACTTTCACCGTCGAGCATGGCGAGAAGATCAGCCCGCTGTACGACTGGCGAGCGCAGAGCACCTACATTCGTCGACCGCCGTATTGGGAAGGCGCGCTGGCCGGTGCACGCACGCTCGCTGGAATGCGCCCGCTGGCGGTGCTTGGCGACAACATTACGACCGACCATCTGTCACCGTCGAACGCGATCCTCGCCACCAGCGCGGCTGGCGAGTATCTGACCCAGATGGGCCTGCCAGAAGAGGACTTCAATTCCTACGCGACTCACCGTGGCGATCACCTGACCGCGCAGCGGGCCACGTTCGCGAACCCGAAGCTGATCAACGAAATGGCCGTCGTCGATGGCGCGATCAAGCAGGGTTCGTTGACGCGCGTCGAGCCGGAAGGGGAGGTCACGCGCATGTGGGAAGCGATCGAGACCTACATGGAACGCAAGCAGCCATTGATCATCGTTGCCGGCGCCGACTACGGCCAGGGGAGCTCGCGCGACTGGGCGGCGAAGGGTGTGCGCCTCGCCGGTGTCGAGGCGATCGCCGCCGAAGGCTTCGAGCGCATCCACCGCACGAACCTGATCGGCATGGGCGTACTGCCGCTCGAATTCAAGCCGGGCACGGACCGCACGACACTCGCCATCGACGGTACCGAGACTTTCGACGTGGTCGGCGAACGCATACCGCACGCCGACCTCACCTTGGTGATCCATCGTCGCAACGGCGCGCGCGTGGAGGCCGTCGTGACTTGCCGCCTCGATACCGCCGAGGAAGTCGCGATCTACGAGGCCGGCGGCGTGTTGCAGCGCTTCGCGCAGGATTTTCTCGAATCATCGAAGGCCGCGTAACGCCATCGGTAATCACTCTCGCGGCGGCGCCGTTCGCGGTGCCGCCGACATTGCAAACAGGCTGCACCGATGAAACCTACGCCACAAATCAGCATTGCTGCCACCTACATGCGCGGTGGTACTTCGAAGGGTGTGTTCTTCCGCATGCAAGACCTTCCCGTTGCAGCGCAGGTGCCGGGCAAAGCGCGTGACGCGCTGTTGCTGCGAGTGATCGGCTCACCCGATCCTTACGGCAAGCAGATCGACGGCATGGGCGGGGCGACGTCGAGTACCAGCAAGACGGTGATCGTGTCGAAGAGCGCGCGCCCCGACCATGACCTCGACTACCTGTTCGGGCAGGTTTCAATCGACCGGCCGTTCGTCGACTGGTCCGGCAACTGCGGAAATCTTTCCGCGGCAGTCGGTTCGTTCGCGATCGCCAGCGGTCTGGTCGATCGCGCACGCATTCCGCAGGACGGCGTCGCAACGGTACGCATCTGGCAGGCGAACATTGGCAAGACCATCGTCGCGCACGTGCCGATCACGAATGGTCATGTGCAGGAGATTGGCGATTTCGAACTTGACGGTGTGACGTTCCCGGCTGCCGAAGTACAGCTCGAGTTTCTCGACCCGGCCGAAGAGGGCGACGGTGATGGTTCGATGTTCCCGACTGGCCATCTCGTCGACGATCTCGAGGTGCCCGGCGTCGGCACGCTGAAGGTGACGCTGATCAATGCCGGCATCCCGACGATTTTTATCGACGCTGCGGCGGTCGGTTACAACGGTACCGAATTGCAGGACGCGATCAATGGCGACGCCAAGGCGCTGGCGATGTTCGAGACGATCCGCGCGCATGGGGCCGTGAAGATGGGCCTTATCAGCGATATCTCCGCAGCCGCGCAGCGCCAGCACACGCCGAAGGTGGCCTTTGTCGCCAAGCCGATCGGCTACCTGTCCTCCAGCGGCAAGGCGATCGCGGCGAGTGATATCGATCTCAACGTCCGCGCCCTGTCGATGGGAAAGCTGCACCACGCGATGATGGGCACGGCGGCGGTGGCGATCGGAACCGCAGCGGCGATTCCGGGCACGCTGGTGAACCTCGCAGCGGGTGGGGGCGAGCGCCAGGCCGTGCGCTTCGGTCATCCTTCGGGCACGCTGCGCGTGGGCGCACAGGCGCGGCAGGTGGACGGCAAATGGACGGTGACCAAGGCGATCATGAGCCGCAGCGCACGCGTGTTGATGACAGGCGCGGTGTGGGTGCCCGGCGCGGTGATCGCATAACGCGGCACTCGCTGAGGCTGTTTTGCGCGAGAATGTCTGAGCGGGATCGGCTTTGGAGCCGCGTTCGCGCGGAGCGGCAGGATCGTGCCACTGATCGCGCAACACGCCACGAATCCGGAATTGATTCCCGCTCGCCCGGAGGGACGATCCGATGAGCCAACTCGACAGACGCTCGGCGGCACGGCCGCAGCCCGACCAGCCAATGGTCGATATCGCCAACTACATCGTCGACTACCGGATCGAGTCGCAAGAAGCGTATGACACCGCGCGCCTCATGCTGCTCGATTCGTTGGCCTGCTCGATGCTCGCGATGAAGTTCCCGGAATGCGTCAGGCACCTCGGCCCACTGGTCCCAGGTGCGACCCTCGCCGGGGGCGCGCGGGTACCGGGCACAAGCTTCGAGCTGGATCCCGTGCAGGCGGCGTACAACATCGGCGTGCAGGTGCGCTGGCTCGACTTCAACGACACCTGGCTGGCGGCAGAGTGGGGTCATCCATCCGACAATCTCGGCGCGATCCTCGCGGTGGCCGACTACCTGTCGCGAAAGGCAGATCGTGAAGGCGGCAAGCCGCTGACGGTCCGCGACGTGCTCGGTCATGCGATCAAGGCGCACGAGATCCAGGGTTGCTACGCGCTGATGAACTCGTTCAACCGTGTCGGGCTCGACCATGTGATCCTGGTCCGCCTTGCTTCGACCGCAGTCGCGACCCAGATGCTGGGTGGCAGCAAGGAGGAGATCGTCAACGCCGTCTCGAACAGCTGGATCGACAACGGAAGTTTGCGCACCTATCGTCATGCGCCGAACACCGGCCCGCGCAAGAGCTGGGCGGCGGGCGACGCCTGCCGCCGCGCCGTCACGCATGCGTTGAACGCGGTCAAGGGCTGCGTTGGATATCCGTCCGCCCTGACGGCCAAGACCTGGGGTTTCTACGACGTCGCGTTCAAGGGCAGGGCGTTCGGGTTCGAGCGGCCGTTCGGCAGCTACGTGATGGAAAACGTCCTCTTCAAGATCAGCTTCCCGGCCGAGTTCCACGCGCAGACCGCGGTCGAGTGCGCGATGCAATTGCATTCGAAGGTCGCAGGCAGGATCGACCAGATCGAGAAGATCCTGATCGAGACGCAGGAAGCGGGAGTGCGCATCATCGACAAGACCGGTCCGCTGGCGAACTACGCCGACCGTGACCATTGCATCCAGTACATGGTGGCGGTGCCGCTGATTTTCGGACGCCTCACCGCTGACGACTATGCCGACAGCGTGGCTGCCGACCCGCGCATCGATGCGCTGCGCGCGAAGATGGAGGTCATCGAGAACCCGCAGTTCACCAAGGACTACTTCGATCCGGACAAGCGCTATATCGGCAACTCACTTCAGGTGCTCTTCAACGACGGCAGCGCGACCGCCAAGATTTCGATCGACTTTCCGATCGGTCATCGCCGGCGACGTGCGGAAGGCATTCCTGTTTTGCTGGCGAAGTTCGAGGCCGCCTTGGCAGGCCACCTGCCCGCGAGCTGCGTGCAGAAGATCGTCGCGGCGAGTCGCAGTCCTGAAACGCTGGATGCGATGCCGATCCATCGGTTGATGGATCTGTTCGCCAGCTGAATGACTCGCGCCTTAACGGCATCTTCACATGAGGGTGGCTGTCGCCGCGGGATATGGCTACACTCCCGCCACAGCCCGCAACCTTGGGAATTTGTTAAGCGCTCGTTTCTAGCGCGTGTTTTTCGCGTAGACTATTACGAGTGTGAGAGCGTCCCCTTGGGTTGCAGGACGCGTGGCGAATACCAAAAAACGTAGAGAGGAGACTCTGAATGAAACGTAATGCCCTTAGTGCGCTCATCGCCCTGGCGCTCGTCGGCGGCAGCGCCGCAGTTCACGCCCAGGATTTTGGCAACTGGTACATCGC
>JBDSXV010000113.1:0-53033 GCA_039926025.1 Dokdonella sp. | reverse complement strand
GCCTCCGGCAACATTTGACACTCGCGGAACAGGTCCTTGATGCGCAACCAGCGCGCATCGTCGTTCACGTCGCATGCCCCACATCCATCGCCTGGCGCAGGTACGCGCGTGCCAGTTCCCAGTCGTGTCGCACCGTGCGTTCGTGCCGTCCGAGTTCGTCGGCAATGTCCTGGAAGGTGAGACCGGCGAAGAAATGCCACTCCACCAATTGCCCGAGATCCGGATCGCGCTCGCTCAGCACACACAGCGCCGCGTCGAGTTCGAGCGTCTGCTCGGCGGTCGCGGCGCCCAGATCGCAGGTGTTGATTTCAATGTGTTCGGCGCCACCGCCACGCTTCGCGCGCGTGCGATGGCGCGCATGATCGATGGTGATCTGGCGCATCGCGCGTGCGGCGAGCGCAAAGAAGTGGCGGCGATTCTCGATGTGATCGACCTGACCTGCGCGCAGCTTCAGATACAGCTCGTTGACCAGGGCCGTCGGCGACAATGAAGACCCCTGTGCGAGCGCGCTCTGTCGGCGCGCACAGCGTTTGAGCTCGTCGTAGACGAGCGCGTAAGCCGCATCCTGCGCCATCGCATCGCCAGAACCGGCGGCATTCAACAATTCGGTGATTTTCGACGCTGTCGCCATTGCCCGCTTTCGGCAGCCCGCTGTCGACCCGAGCATACCAGCGCCGCCGCCCGCCGGCTTTGCGCTGGCAACGACGTTTGCCGCGGACGCGTATTCGTCACGCTGGCGCGCATCACACCCGGATTCCGACGCCACTGACGTATTGATGGAGGAACCCCGAGAAGGAAGCCTGTTCATGTACCCGAACGACACCCAGCCCACACCCCATCCGCTCCGCCGGTCCTCGCGCGCGCTCCTGCGCACATGCGCAATCGGCCTGCTGGCCGCCTGCGGCGTGGCACACGCGCACTATTTCTGCATCACGACCGCAGCGGAACTGCAGGACGCCCTCACGCAAACTTCCAGCGGCGGCCTGTACGACGCGGAAGACAACAGCTTGTACCTGGTCCACGGGCTCTACAAGACGGGTGCAGTCACTGGCAATCAACCGTTCTTCTACTACGCACCGACGTCAACTCACCAATTCAATATTTCGGGCGGCTACGACGACGGTTGCAGCTCGCCTACGCGACAGACGCCAGCCACGCGACTCGATGGCAATGGCCAGACCGGCGTCCTCGTGCTGCGCAGCACCTATGGCGCCATTTTTGTACGCGGCCTCACGCTGCAGAACGGCAACAGCAGCGAAGTAGGCCCGGGTCTGCAGATCAACAAATACATTACGGTCAACAACTCGGTCGATGTCTACGACGTCATCGTTCGCAACAACCACACCAGCGCCGACGCAGGTGGCTTCTACGTCCTGGGAGCCGGAGCCGGCACGCGTCTGTACAACATGCTGATCACCGGCAACAGCGCCGATGGCAACTATGGCGGCGGCTACGTCGTTGGCTACGGCGACACCAGCCGAATCAACAATGTCACCGTAACGCGCAATACGACGACGGCAGCCAGCGGCGCGGTGGGGGGGCTGTTTTGCGGTGGCCCCACGTCTTGCCAGGTCTGGGGCAGCATCTTCTGGAACAACACCGCCGCCGGGCTTTACCTGGACGAAGCGCTTGGCGAGCTGCACTACAACGACATCGGCACGCTCGCCGGGCAACCACCGGGTACCTTCGACGGCGATCTCAGCATCAATCCGCAGTTCGTCGATCCCGACAATGGCGATTTCCATCTTGCCGGCAATTCGTCCCTACTCGGCATCTGCCCCTATATCGACTCCTCGTACGATCTCGATGGAAATCCGCCGACCCTCTCCGGCAGGATCGACCTCGGCGCGTACCAAGAGACGATCTTCATCGACGGCGTCGATGGCGGCTGAGCATTCGCGCAATCAGCGGGCGGCCGGTCGCATATCCGGGCCACTGCGATCGGCGCGTGCAACGCAGGCGCGGATGACCCCGAACAGACGCGCGCTTCCTTCGGATTTCGCGACCAGCGCATCGCAACCGGCTTCCGTTACGGCGCGCAGCACCTGCGGGTCACTCTCGACGCTATAGCAGACGAGAGCGAGCCGTGCGAAGCGTGGTTCGCGACGCAGGTTCGCGACCACTTCGGTCGCGGTCTCGCCACGCAGCCAGTAGTCGATCACGATCGCATGGCAGGGCCACAGGATCAGTGTCTGCCAGAGGAGATCGGTGCCGCTTTCGCAGCGCACCTTGCAGCCGTGCGCTTCAAGCTTTGCCCCGATCATTACGGCTTGGACGAGATCGTCTTCGATCAGCAGGACGCGTAGCGCGCCCGGCGGCGGATCGGATGCGTGTTCAGCGGCGCCAATGCGCGTTTCGTCGAAACCGGCAAGCATGGCCTGGATCGGCGCGTTAAGGCGCTCAGCCAGGTCCGTGGGCGCATCGCGAAGTGCTGGCAACAATCCCTCCCAGCGTCGCAACAGGCTGTCCGCCGAGCACGCGTGCTTGCCGAGATCCGCATAGCCGTAGGCCTGGGCGGAACCGCACAGGCGATGCAGTTGTTGCTGCAGTTCGCCGCGTGCACCCGCATCGGACGGCATCGCGGCAAACGCAGCCCAGGCCTGTGTCATCACGCGCTGTTTCTCGCTCAGCAAGCCTGCATAGCGCTGGCGTAGCAAGTCGAAACGTTCGCTCGATTCGTTCATCGTCGGCCCGCCGGTCCTGCACACGTGTGCCGGCGCATAATGCCTCCTCAACCACGAACGCGACATCGGGTTCACGATCTTTCACCTCTCGGCACCCCAAGGTCATGCTTCCATGTGAAGGTGGCCACACGGCACCCGTACTTCACCCAGGAGAGTTCCATGAGCGAATTGACCAACCAGGTTCTGAGTCATCTGGATCCGTCCAGCATCGAGGCGATCGCGGCCCAGCTCGGAATCGATCCGGCCCAGGCGCAGGCGGCCATCCAGCAGGCGGTTCCGCTGGTGGTTGGCGGTCTCGCCAGGAATGCATCGACCGATGCCGGCGCGGATGCCTTGCACACGGCGACCGCCGATCACGCCGGCATGGATATCGGCTCGGTCCTCGGCAGTGTGCTTGGCGGCGGTGGCGGCGGCGGCGCGATCCTCGGGCACATCTTCGGCAATCGCCAGGATCAAGCTGCGCAAAACCTCGGCCAGGCCAGTGGCATCGGCACGCAGGGCGCCGGTCAGCTCATGAGCATCCTTGCGCCAATCATCTTGAGCGTGCTCGCCAACCGCACGCGGAATCAGGGACTCGGTGCCGGCGGACTCGGCGGCATGCTCGGGCAGGAATTGCAGAGCCTCGGTCAGAGTGGCCACGGCGGCCTGCTCACCTCGGTGCTCGATCAGGACGGTGATGGCCAGCTTGGTCTTGGCGATCTGCTCAAGGCGGGTTCGAAGTTCTTCGGCACCCGCACGGCGTAGTCCATTTTCTGCGGCAAAGACCTCAGTTGCGATGCAGGAGAGCGTTGCGACTGAAGTCGCTCCCACAGCAATACATTGATTGTCGTGCGCAATGCGTCGCGACGAACGCAAGCCGTCAGTGCGACCACTGCCATTGCACGCCGAGCATCAGCGTGCGATCCGGCGCCGGTTCGAAGTAACGCCCATTCGCGTCGTTGACGATGACCGATCCCGCGTACGCGCGGTTGAACAGATTGTCGATGCGCGCGAACGTGCGCAGTTGGCCCGATGTCACCTCGAAGCCGTAGCCGATGTCGGCGGCGGCCACCACATACGAAGGCGCGGCATCGGTGCCGAGATCGTTGACGGTCACAGCACCCACGTAATCGCCTTGCAGCGACGCACGCCAGCCCTGTTCGCGGCCCCAGCGCAGCGCCACGTGCAGATCGTTCTTCGGGATACCCGGAATGCGCGCGCCCGCCGCGACCGGCGTATTCGGCGTCGTGCACGGCGCGCCGGCACAAGTCAGGAACGGCGAGCGGAACGTCGCGTCGAGCCAGGTGTAGGCGAACTGCAGGCGCCAATCGTGCGACAGACGCATCGACAACGCGGCTTCGGCGCCATCGCGGCGCGCCTTGCCGATGTTCTGGTAGGTCGTGCGCCCGCCCGCATTGGTCGCGACGGCGAGTTCGTCGCGCGTATCGGCACGGAACACGGCGAAGTTCGCTTCGATGTCCTGCGCCGGTCGCAACTTGAGCCCCAGTTCGCGATTGCGGCTGTGCGACGGCGTCAGGCCGAACGCGAGACCGGCGCCGCCATCGGCGCGATAGCCCAGTTCATTGAACGTCGGTGTCTCGAAACCCTTGCCATACGATGCGTACGCGTTGGCCCAGCTCGCGGCGCGCCAGAGCAGTCCAGCGACCGGCGTGTTTGCACCGTAATCGACGCGGCCGCTGTCGTTCGGGTTCGACGCCGTGATGTAGTGATCGACGGAATCGAACTTCACGTCGCTGTGGCGCAGGCCTGCGCTCAGCGACCACGCGTCGGCGAAACGCCAGCTCGCCTGCACGTACTCGTCGAAATTGCTGACGGTATCGTCCTCGTCGCGGCGCAATGTGCCGCGCACGCCGAGCGTGCTGCCGACGAAATTCTCGTAACCACGCCGCGCCTGGTTTTGGCGATCCCAGGCGACACCTGCCGCAATCTCGAATGGCCGCCCGCCGAAATCGCCGCGCCAGGTCCAGCGCGCGTCGCTGCCGCCGTAGTCGCTGCCGAGATCGACGACACCGCCCGCATGCAGCGGGTTGCCCTGCGTGGCGACCGGCACCGACAGGAATTGCGTGATGTCGCGCTGGCCGTAGTAACCAAGCACGCGCAGCGCATTGCCGCCGCCGAGATCCTGCTCGTAGATCGCGCCGCCCTGGTTCTGGTGCACGCTCTTGCGCGAGTCGAACTGCACAGCGGATGCGCTGACCTGGGTCGGGTCCGCATTGAACTGCGCATGCGTCAGGCCAAGCGGGTCCTGCGCATTCGGCAACGCGAGCGTGTTCACGAGCAGGGTCAGCTTGCCGCTGTCGCCGATCCTGAAACCGAGCTTCGCGTTGCCCGACTCGCGCTTCGCTTCGCTGTGGTCGCGATAGCCATCGGTCTGGAAATGCGTGACGTCGAGGTTGTAGTCGAGCGGCCCCGATACGCCACGTGCATTGGCGCTCGCGCGCCATGTGCCGTAGCTCGCAGCGGCAATACCGAGGTCGACTTCCGGCGGCTGCGAGCCATCGGCGGTGAAGACCTGGATCACGCCGCCGGAGGAGTTGCCGTACAGCGCCGAGAACGGCCCGCGCAGCACTTCAATGCGTTCGGCCGAGTCAAGATTGAAATGCGATACCTGGCCCTGTCCATCCGGCATCGTCGCCGGAATGCCGTCCGTGTAGAGACGCACGCCACGTACGCCAAACGTCGAACGCGCGCCGAAACCGCGGATCGAAATCTGTTCGTCCTGCGCATAGTTCTGTCGATCGCGCGCGAGCAGCCCAGGAATGCCGCTCAGGTATTCGGACGGATTCACGCCGAGCGTGTCGCGCGTATCGTCGATGTCGACGACATCGATCGACGCCGGCACGTCGAACGCGGGTTGTTCGGTCCGCGTCGCCGTCACCACAACGGCGGGCAGGTTGTTGCTGCGGTCAGGCCCGTCGGCCGCAGTTGCCAGCGCCGACGCATCAAGGCCGCACACCGTCAGCGCAAGGCGAAGCACCGCAAAAAACGCGCGGAGACGAAGGATCGACAACTGGGCGCGCATCGGAACTCGCAGACTTCGGGGAGGCCGCGAATGGTACGCGAAGGCGCGCAGGCATGGCGCTTGGCGTCCTGCCAGCGGTGCCTGTCCTGAGCACGCTGCCGCCATGCATGGATGCGACGCTTCACGCGTAGTTGAGCGCGGCTGCGGTTGGAATCCGCGTCGCGCGTCGCGCTGGCCATGCGCAGGCAACGACCGCTACGAGGACACTCATCAGCAGCCAGCGAAAAACGCCACCGGCATCGGGAATGACATGCGTCGGCACACTGAACATGACCTTCCCGAAGGCATCCGCCAGCGCCACACTCACGGGCACCGACAACGGCAGCGCAACCAGCCACGCGAGCACGGCGATGACGACGCCCTCGGCCATGATCATGCGCGTGATGGTCGAGTGACGCGCACCGATCGCACGCATCACGCCGATTTCGCGCGTGCGCTCGAGCACGGCGAGGCTCATCGTCGACGCAAGCCCCATGCCGCCCACCACGATCATGACCCAGCCCATCACGCCGAGAAACTGGACGACCATGAGCAGATGATCCTCGAAGGTGCGGCGCGTCTCGCCGACGAACTGGCTGCCCGCCACCGGAACTCCCGCTCGATCGAACTCGGTGCGCAGACGCGCAATAAGATCGAGCGCGGGCGCGGCGCTCGAATCCCCGCCCGCAACGAGCAGACTCGACACCCGCGTGTCGCTGCGGCGCTCGTCGAGCGTCGGCAACGGCGCATAGGCGAGCTTCTGCGGGCCGGCGTCGATAACGCCTACGATCGTCCACTCGGTCGAGCGACCGTCGATCAGCAGGCGCGGCGACGCACCCGGCAGCAGTGCCGGTTCGTCTTTCACCAAGGCGCGACTGACCACGAGAGCCGCGCGATCGGATGCGTTCAACCATCGCCCCGCCGTTATCGTCGGCAGCAGCATCGGCGACGCGTGCGGCAGCGCCAGCACCGCGAAGGCATTGCCTGGCATTCCATCCGCCGTCGCGACATGCGCAGCGACGCTGGCCAGACCTTGCACGCGTTCGACACCGGCGACGCGCGCGGCAATCGCCTCGATGGCCGCAGCATCCTGTGGATCGGCAAGCCGCAGGACGATGTCGTAACGCTGGCTGGCGAACAGCAGATCCACCGACGCACGCACCGAGCTGCACAAATTGTCCGCACCGACGTAGACCGCGCCGCCAGCCGACAGTGCTAGCAAGGTCAGCAATATGCGCGTGCGCTGGCGGAACGCGTTGCCGATGGACAACTGAAGCGGCCGGCTGATGCCGGGAATAGCGATCCATCGGCGCACGTGAAACCCGCCGCCGGCCACGACGATGCCGGGATCATGCAAGGCTGTGGCAACCGCCTGGCGACATGCGCGCATGATCGGCGCAACGGCGGCCGCGACCGGTAGCAGACAGCCGACGAGCAGCTGCAGGGCGATCGCCCACCACGGTATCGCGTAGCCGTCGATTGAGAAATTCAGCATGTCCGCCTTCATTGCCGCATAGGGACGACCGATTGCGATCGCGGCAGGTACCGCAAGGCTCGCTGCGACTACGCCCAGCAACAAAGCGAATGCGAGGTACATCGCGGCGATCTGGCCCGCGCGCGCGCCCAGGGTTTTCATCACCCCGATCTCGCGCGCCTGCCCCGACAGCATCGCCGTCATCAGATTGACGATGAGGAAGCTGGCAACCAGCAGGGTAAGCAGGCCGAAGGCACCCTGGGTCATCATCAAGGAATCCATTTGCGCCGCGTGCGCGTGCTGGCCCGGCACGGGTACGTCGACACCGGAAACGTGCTTGCCTTGGCTTTCGACGAGCAGCCTGACCTTGTCGGCAATACGGCGCACCGCATCGCGATCGAGCGCGGTGTCGCGCACGACGAACTGCAATTCATCGAATGACGACGACGCGCCAAGTTCGGCCATCGTCGCCGCTGTCACGAAGCCGTAGACGACGTGATCCATCCAGCCCGGCGGCAGGCTGACATCGTGGGCGATGCCGCTCACGCGCAAGCTGCGCGCAGGATTCTTCGCAAACTGCAGGCTGATCGAGCCGCCCAGCGCTGCGCCGGAAAGTTCGAGCGCGGATTTCTCCATCGCGATTTCACCATCGCGCGGCGGCCAGCTGCCGCGCGCCGATTCCAGCCTGCCGATGTCCTGCGCCTCGAAATCCTGCAGCGCGTGCAGTTCCGCGGTGACGCGCGTGCCGTTCGATGTGACCGTCGCGAAGACGCTGCTGCGTGCGCGCGCGGCGAAGATTTCCGGCAGCGCGCGAACCTGGGCGAGCAGGGCCTCATCGACGCCCTCTAGCTTGATCGTGGCCGACACTGGATGACTCGCGCGATAGGTCGCACTGGTCACGCGCTGCACCAGCGCCCACGCATCCAGCAATGCCCCCGCGCCGATCATCGCCGTCGCGACGGCAAGCACGACCAGCACGGTGCGCGCCTTGTGCAGCCAGGCATCGCGCAGCATCTTGCGCCAGCGTGGGCTAAGCATGGATGGCCGCCTCGTCGGCGACGATGCGACCGTCGGCGAGGGTCAGGACGCGCGTTGCATGCCCGATGGCCGCGCGTTCGTGCGTGACCATGACCACGGTCTGGCCTTCGCGCGCGAGGTCGGAGAGCATTCCGAGCAAGCCTTGCGACGTGCGCGAATCGAGGTTGCCGGTGGGTTCGTCGGCGAGCAGGATCGCCGGAGCGTTCGCCATCGCACGCGCGACCGCGACACGTTGTTGCTGTCCTCCTGACAGCGCGCCCGGCAACTTGTCCGCCTGTTCGGCGACACCGAGGCGATCAAGCAGCGCAAGCGCGCGCGGACGTCGCGCGCGTCGATCGAGGCGGTTGCCGAAATCCATCGGCAGCATGATGTTCTCGGCCGCCGTGAGCGTCGGCAGCAGCTGGAAGAACTGGAACACGAAACCGATCGAACGCCCGCGCCAGACCGAGAGCGCGTTCTCCGACAAACCGTTGAGGCGCTCGCCATCAATCACGATTTCGCCACTGCTGGGCCGGTCGATGCCGCCGAGCAGATTGAGCAAGGTCGATTTTCCACTGCCGGATTGCCCGACGACGGCAACGAATTCGCCACGCCGGACACTGAAATCGACATTGGCCAACGCATCGAACGTGCCCATTGGCGTGGGGAAGTTCTTGCCGATCGCGCGCAGCGAGATCACGCATTCCGATCGTGTGTTGTTGTGGGCGAACAAGGTCACCATCGAGCTCCCATGCGGTGCAAAACGTGACTGGCACTCTAGGTGATGACGGCATCTGTGGACGCACCGTTCGACCGCCTCGTTCGACGATTGGGCGAAACCCGCTTGATGTGTCAGGAGGACATTGCCGTTCGACGGCGCCTGCAGACCATCCGGCGAAAAACGGCGCTAGGTGCCGCCATCGCGATGGCATGCTGCGATCGACTTTCCATCGCCGATCAATGGAGTTTCCGATGAACTGCCGTCACATGCTCGCCGCCTTGCTGATGCTCGCCTGCTCGACAACCGCCATTGCACAACAGGTCGCCGCCCAGGAATCGGTTGGGCAAGCAACGGAAACGCAACCTGCCGCACCAACGACGACCGCGATCCCCGCAGAAGCAAGGCAATTCGATTTCCTGATCGGCCGATGGCAGGTCGAGGTCCACCCGAAAGTCAGCAGCCTCGTTGCGATGATCCACGGCACGCCACATATCGCCGGCAGCTGGACCGCCGTGCGCGCGGCGGACGGCTTCGGCGTGGTAGACGATCTGCGCGTTGTCGATGGCTCTGGCAATCCCCTATCCTCCAACCACAGCGTCAGGGCGTATGTCGCGGCGGAGAAGCAATGGAAAATCAGCGCAGGCGACACGGCGAAAAAACGCGACGGCGAATCCCACGGACAGCTGCACGATGGCGTCATGCTTCTGGAGGGCCGCTACACCGACAACGAAGGCAACGTGACCCTGACTCGCACGCGCTATCTGGATATCACCGCTGGCAGTTTCCGCATGCAACAGGACCGCTCGACCGACAATGGCCAGAGCTGGGACGAGAACGCGTTGACGATCGACGCGACGCGCGTGACGAGCGCCGCTGGATCCTGATCGTGGCGCTGCCATGCCGCGTATAGAGGATCGGACGACATCGATGTCGCGCGGCTGGGTCTGGCTGCAGCTGATTGCCGCGTGGCTGCCCATGGGCGCCTTGTTCACCGCGCTGATCATGATCGCGCACGGCCTGCGTTTCGGCGACGCCGCGGTCAGCGGATTGCGCATGGTCGGTGCCGGCGCCGTGCTTGGCGTCATCGTCTACCGATTCGCTTCGCGCACGCCGTGGCCGCATCCGTTCCGGTTCGCTTTCCTGGCCAGGCATGCGCTCGCGGCAGGCGCCTATGCGATGGTCTGGTACCTGCTGATCTGTCTCATCGACAGTATCGTCCTCGGCCACCTGATCATCGTCATCGGACCGGGCATCGGCGCGTTCCTCATCACTGGCGTGTGGCTCTACATCATGGTGGCGGGCGTTGCGTATGCGAATCTCGCCGCGCAACGGACGGCGCAGACCGAAGCGAACGCAGCGCGCATGCAACTGGATGCGCTGCGCTCGCAACTGCATCCGCATTTCCTGTTCAACGCGCTGCATACGATCGTGCAGTTGATCCCGACCGACCCGCGCGCGGCAGCTCGCGCGGCAGAACAGCTCGCAAGCACCTTGCGCACGACCATCGAGGAACAGCGCGACGTGATCCCGCTGGCGGAGGAATGGGCGTTCGTCGAGCGCTATCTCGCTATCGAGCACATTCGATTCGGCGATCGCCTGCACGTGCGCGCGGATATCGGCGAAGCCGCACAAGCCGCGCACGTGCCGTCGTTCGCGTTGCAGACGCTGGTTGAAAACGCGGTGCGCCACGCGGCGACGCCACGCATCGAGGCGACCGCAATCGCGATCACGGCAACCCTGATCGCCGACAGCCTGACCCTGAAGGTGATCGACGATGGCGCCGGCGCAGACATGGCAGCGATCGAAAGCGGCAGCGGCAGCGGACTGCGCAGGCTGCGTGAACGCATGCGCTGGCTGTACGGGAGCCTCGCGCGACTGGATCTGGCCAACCTGCCAAACGAGGGATTCAGCGCGGTTCTGACGATTCCACAACGTTCGGTCCGGTTGATCGGGGGTCGTGATCCCGATGAGTGAGCCTGCGCGGATCGCCACGCTCATTGTCGACGACGAGCCGGTCGCGCGCGCGGGGATGCGTCGCATGCTCGACGAAGTCGAATGGATCGAATGCATCGGCGAAGCAGCGAACGGCATCGCCGCCGTCGAGATGATCGATGCACTCAAGCCGGAGCTGGTGTTCCTCGACGTGCAGATGCCCGGTCTCATCGGAACCGATGTCGTACGCCGATTGCAGCATCAGCCCTTCGTCGTGTTCACCACCGCCTACGCGCAGCATGCGGTCTGCGCGTTCGAACTGGGAGCGCTCGACTATCTGTTGAAGCCATTCGGTGAAGAGCGCCTGCGCGCGACCCTCGATCGCATCCGTGCAGCGGTCGGTGAGCCGCGCCTGTCGTCGTTCGACCGTTTCAGCGAAACGATGAACCACGCGCCGATGAGCCGATTGTTCGTGCGCAGCGGCCGCAGCATCCTGCCCCTCGCGGTCGCCGACATCACCTGGTTCGAAGCGGTCGGCGACTACATCGCAGCACACGTCGGCGACGCACAGCACCTGCTGCATCTGTCGTTGAACCAGCTGGAAGACCGCCTCGATGCCAAACGCTTCGTGCGCATCCACCGCACGCACATCGTCAACCTCGACCGCGTCGCCGCGTTCCGTCGCGAAGCAAGCGGTCAGCTGGTTGCCGAGCTCGGCGATGGAACGCGCTTGCCCGTGAGCCGGGCGAAGGCGCGCGATCTGCGCGGCCTCGCCCATTGAGTCATGCAGTGGCGGGTTCGAATTCCAGCGCCGCCGAATTCATGCAATAGCGGTTGTGCGTCGGCGCGGGCCCATCCGGAAACACGTGGCCGAGATGGCTGTCGCAGCGCGCGCAGCGGCTCTCGACGCGCACCATGCCGTGGCTGATGTCACGGATCTCGCGCACGTGCGCCGGATCGAATGGCGCATAGAAGCTCGGCCAGCCGGTGCCGGATTCGAATTTCGTCACCGAACGGAACAAGGGCAGTCCGCACAGGCGGCAGTTGAAGACGCCTTCGCCGTGCTCGTCGAGCAGGCCGCCGCAAAACGGATGTTCGGTGCCGCTGTTGAGCAGCACGCGGCGCTCCTCGGGCGTGAGGCGCGCGGCAAGGCGCTCCTTCTCCGCGGCGGAGGGTGGCGTGAGGTCGTAGCCGCTGGCCGAAACCGCGGCGTGGTCGTTCGGAACTGATGTCATTGGCTGGACTCCTGTGACAGGAAGCATCGCGGCTGAGGCCGCTCCCACCGGGAAAGCTTGTCGCCCTTCGTTGTGGGAGCGGCGGAAGTCGCGATGCTTGGAGCCCTCCCCTTCAAGGGGAGGGTTGGGTGGGGATGGTGTCGACGCCGCGTCCGCGAAGAATCGCGGCTGAAGCCGCTCCCACATGGGCTTGTCGATATTCGAGGCGAGTGCGATCAGCGTTTCAGTTGCGCAGCGAATTGCTTGCGCAGCTTGGCCACTTTCGGCGCAGCAACGGCCGCGATATAGCCCTGCTCCGGATGCAGCTCCGCATAGTTCTGATGGTAGGCCTCGGCGACATGGAACGTCTCCAGCGCCACCACCTCGGTTGCGATCGGTGCGCTGAACACCTTGGCCGCGTCGAGCTGGCGGATATAGGCGACCGCGATTTCGCGCTGGCGATCGTTGCCGAAGAAGATCGCGGAGCGGTACTGCCGGCCCTGGTCGTTGCCCTGGCGATCGACCTGGGTCGGATCGTGGGCGACGGCGAAGAACACCTTGAGCAACTGGCCATAGCGGATCTTCTGCGGATCGAATTCGATCGAAACCACCTCTGCATGTGCGGTGCTACCGCTGCAGACGCGATCGTAGTTCGCACTCGCGGCGCTGCCACCGCTGTAGCCCGAGGTCACACTGACGACGCCTTGCAGTTCGCGGAATACGGCTTCGACACACCAGAAACAGCCGCCCGCGAGCACCGCGGTTTCGCTCTGCACGCCGGCGTCGACGGGCGGATCGAACGCCGCATCGGGGAATTGCGAGCGATCGACCGCAAGGCTCGCGCCGGGGATATCGCAGACTTCGTTCATGAAAGACTCCTGATGGCGGATGCATGCTGCGCGGACCGGAATCAGCACGGCCACGCGCGGGTGATAGTGGGACAGGTGGAGAGGGAATGATCTTTCAAATGGCGCTCCTTGGCACCTGCTGCAAGGGCTTCATGCGGACGACCAAACTTCCTGTCCGCCGCATGAACGGCGCGTGTAAAGACGCATTTACTCGCCGGAGACTCCGCCGCGTACGCGCGGCTGTTAGCCTTGTCGCCATTCGTCGGCGTTCGCGGATGCGGACGCGTCTACTTGTTCAAAGGACCGGTCATGTCGCGTTGGAAACTCGCACTCGCGGTTGTCGTTGTGCTGATCCTGGGGGTCATCGGCTGGCGGGTCCTGTCACCGCACGCTGGCGAAACCGCCGGCAGTGCTCGCGCGGGCGGGCAGCGTGGCGGCGGCGACCACGCAGGCAACGACGCGCCGATCCCGGTCACGGTGGTGCCGGCGACCCAGGAGGACGTGCCGGTCTACCTGACCGCGCTTGGAACCGTGCAGGGCCTGAATACGGTAGCCGTGAATGCGCAGGTCAGCGGCCAACTCAAGGCGCTGCATTTCGCGGAAGGTGAGGAAATCAAGCAGGGTGCGCTGATCGCCGAGATCGATCCGCGCACGCTCCAGTCGTCGCTCGAGCAGGCCGAGGCGAAGAAGAAGCAGGATGCCGCGCAATTGACGGCGTCCAAAAGCACGCTCGCTCGCTACGACGAGCTCATGAAGAAGAACTTCGTTTCCGGCCAGGATCTGGAAAACCAGCGCCAGGCCGTGCGACAGCAGGAAGCGCTGGTCGCAGCGGACGAAGCGGCCGCATCGAGTGCACGCACGCAATTGGGCTACACGCGCATCACGGCACCGATCACGGGCGTCGCCGGCATCCGCCAGATCGACGTCGGCAACCTCGTCAGCGCCAACGGCAGCACGATCGTCACGCTGACCCAGGTGCATCCGATCAACATCATTTTCACCTTGCCGGAACAGAACCTGGCCCAGGTCCGCACCGGCCAGTCGACGAAACCGTTGCCGGTCAGCGCACTCGACCGTAGCGACGCGCATGTGCTTACCGACGGCGTGCTCGCAGTGATCGACAATCAGATCGATACCACCACCGGCACCTTCAAGTTGAAGTCCGAGTTCCAGAATGCGGACAACGCGCTGTGGCCGGGCCAGTTCGTCAACGTGCGCCTGCAGGTGAATACCATCGCCGGCGGCATCGTGATCCCCGCGACCGCGATGCAACGCGGGCCGGACGGCAATTACGTCTACATGCTGCAGGCCGACAACACGGTCGCGATGAAGCCGGTCACAGCCGGCGGCGATGCCGGCAACAACAATGTCCTCGTCGCCGCCGGCGTCGCGGCGAACGATCGCGTCGTCACCGAAGGCCAGTTCCGCCTCAAGCCCGGCAGCAAGGTGCAGGCCCTCGCACCCGGCGAAACACCGGCACCACCGAGCGAAGCGGATCTGGCCAAGGCCAAGGAAAAGGATGCAGGTCAACGCAAACGCGGCGGCGGACGGCGCGGCGGCTGATGCGTAGCGACTGCGGCATCGCGACACCCCGTCACAGGACCCGAGCGTGAGCTTCTCATCCATTTTCATCCAGCGCCCGATCGCAACGTCGTTGCTGATGGTCGCGCTGCTCCTGCTCGGCGGTATCGGCTATCGCGCATTGCCGGTTGCCGCGTTGCCTGACATCGACTCGCCGAGCCTGGTCGTCAGCACGCAGTATCCGGGCGCAAGCGCGTCGACGATGGCGGCGCTGATCACGACGCCGTTGGAACGCCAGTTCGGCCAGATCTCCGGCATCACCACGATGAGCTCGGACAGCTCGGCCGGACTCTCGACGATCATTGTGGAATTCGACCAGAAGCGCGACATCGACGCAGCCGGTCAGGATGTGCAGTCGGCGATCAACGCCGCTCGCGGCACGCTGCCGAACAACCTGCCGTATCCGCCGGTGTACAACAAGGTCAATCCGGCCGACGCGCCGATCCTGACCCTGATGCTGACGTCCGACTCGCGTCCGTTGCGAGACGTCAACGATTTCGCCGACAGCATCATCGCGCAGCGTCTGTCGCAGATCGGCGGCGTGGGTCTCGTGAGCATTGCCGGCAATGTGCGGCCGGCCGTGCGCGTGCAGGTGAATCCGGCGCAGCTGGCCGGCCTTGGCCTGACCATGGAGGACGTCCGTTCCTCACTGACGCAGGCCAACGTCAATGCGCCGAAAGGCAGCCTCAACGGCACCGTGCAGAGTTTCAGCATCGGCACCAATGATCAGCTCAGCAACGCCGATGACTACCGCTCGACCATCATCAGTTACAAGAACGGCGCGCCGGTCCACCTGAGCGACATCGCTGAAGTCGTCGACGGCGTCGAGAACGATCAGCTGGCCGCGTGGGCGAACAGCAAGCCGGCGGTGCTGCTCGACATCCGCCGCCAGCCCAGCGCGAACATCGTGCAGACCGTCGCCGAGATCCAGTCGCAGCTGGCGGGCCTGCGAGCGCTGCTGCCAGCCGATGTGCACCTGCAGGTATTTTCCGATCGCACATTGACGATTCGCGCCTCGGTGGCCGATGTCGAATT
The DNA here is from genome assembly GCA_039926025.1 of Dokdonella sp. Lineage (GTDB taxonomy): Bacteria > Pseudomonadota > Gammaproteobacteria > Xanthomonadales > Rhodanobacteraceae > Dokdonella_A. The sequence goes on along the minus strand of JBDSXV010000113.1, from coordinate 37,526 downwards.
CACGCTCGGCCTCACCGTGCTGCTGGTCATCGCGGTGATCTTCGTCTTCCTGCGCCGACTATGGGCGACGGTGATTCCGAGTGTCGCGGTGCCGTTGTCCCTGCTCGGCACATTCGGCGTGATGGCATTCGCCGGATTCTCGCTCGACAACCTTTCGCTGATGGCACTGACCGTCGCGACCGGTTTCGTCGTCGACGATGCGATCGTGATGATCGAGAACATCGTGCGCTACATCGAGCAGGGCAAGCAGCCGCGTGAAGCGGCGGAAATCGGCGCCAGGGAAATCGGCTTCACCGTGCTGTCCTTGACCGTGTCACTGATCGCGGTGTTCCTGCCGCTGCTGCTGATGCCCGGCGTGACCGGTCGCCTGTTCCACGAATTCGCCTGGGTGCTCACGATCGCAGTCACGATCTCGCTGCTGATCTCGCTGACGCTGACGCCGATGATGTGCGCCTATCTGCTCAAGGCTGACGCGCTGCCGGCTGGCGATCATGCGGACGATGCTCGCCCAAGCGGCGGAAAGCGCGATCTGTGGTTGCGCACGCTCGATACCTATGGCCGCTCGCTCGACTGGGTGCTTGCGCGGCAACCGCTGATGCTGATCGTCGCCTCGGCGACCGTGGTCATCACGATCGCGCTGTACATCGTCATACCGAAGGGGCTCTTGCCGGAGCAGGACACCGGCCTCGTCACCGGCGTTGTGCAGGCCGATCAGAACATCGCGTTTCCGGCGATGGAAGATCGCACCAAGGCGGTCGCCGAAGCCTTGCGGCATGTGCCCGGCGTTGCCGGCGTTGCCGCGTTCATTGGCGCCGGCTCGGTCAATCCGACGTTGAATCAGGGCCAGCTCAGCATCGTGCTCAAGGAACGCGGCAAGCGCGGCGGACTCGACCGCATCTTGCCGGACCTGCAAGCCGCGGCGGCGCCGATCGCCGGCATCGCGTTGTACCTGAAACCCGTGCAGGACGTCACGCTCGATACGCGCATCGCGCCGACCGAATACCAGTACTCGCTGTCCGAAGTGAATTCAAAGGAACTCGCGGGATTCGCCGCGAGCATGACCGATGCGCTGCGCAAGCGACCGGAACTCGCCGACGTCGACAACAATCTCGCCAACAAGGGCGATGCGCTCAATCTTGCGATTGATCGGGAAAAGGCGAGCCGCCTCGGCGTGCCGATGCAGACCATCGACGACACCCTGTACGACGCGTTCGGCCAGCGCCAGATCTCGACCATCTTTACGCAATTGAACCAGTACCGCGTCGTGCTCGAAGTGGCGCCGGCATTCCGCACCAGCAAGGCGCTGCTTGATCAGCTCACCGTGCGCGGCAATGGCAACGGCGCCCTCGTCGGCAGCAATGCGACCACGCTGGGACAGGCGACCTCGAGCAATTCGGCGACGCCCTCGGGCATCGGCAATACGGGCAATATCGGCATCGGGCTCGGCGCCGGTGGCGCGATTCCCTTGTCCGCACTCGCGAGTGCGACGCAGGAAAATGCGCCGCTGGTGGTCAGCCATCAGGACCAGCTGCCCGTGGTGACGATCTCGTTCAATCTCGCGCGCGGCTACGAGTTGTCGGATGCGGTCGATGCATTCCGCGCGGTCGAGGCGCAACTGAAGTTCCCGCCACAGGTGCGTGGGCAGTTCGTCGGCAAGGCGGCCGAGTTCTCCGCTTCGCTCGGCGACGAAGTGCTGCTGCTGCTGGCTGCCATCGTCGTGATCTACATCGTGCTCGGCGTGCTGTACGAGAGTTACATCCACCCGATCACGATCATATCGACACTGCCACCCGCCGGCGTCGGCGCCCTGCTCGCCTTGATCGTCTGCGGCATGAGCCTGTCGGTCGACGGCATTGTCGGCATCGTGCTGCTGATCGGCATCGTCAAGAAGAACGCGATCATGATGATCGACTTCGCGATCGAGGCACAGCGTGACGGCATGAACGCGCACGACGCAATCCGCCGCGCCTGCATCCTGCGCTTCCGCCCGATCATGATGACGACTGCGGCCGCGTTGCTCGGCGCGTTGCCGCTCGCCCTCGGCACCGGCATCGGTTCGGAATTGCGCCGGCCGCTTGGCGTTTCGATTGTTGGCGGACTGCTGTTGTCGCAGTTGATCACGTTGTACACGACGCCGGTGATCTATCTCTATTTCGAGCGGTTGGCGGACTGGGTCGCGCATCGCCGCGCCACGCGCACCGGCGGCATCGTGCGCACGGCATGAACATTTCGGGCCCCTTCATCCGCCGCCCGGTCGGCACTTCGCTGCTCGCGGTCGGCTTGTTCGTCGGCGGCATGATTGCGTACTTCCTGCTCGGCGTGGCCGCGCTGCCGAACCTCGAGTTCCCGGCGATCTTTGTCACTGCAAGCCAGCCAGGCGGCAGCGCGGACGTGATGGCGTCGACCGTCGCCGCGCCGCTCGAACGCCATCTCGGCCAGATTCCCGGCATCGACACGATCAATTCGTCGAGCAGCGAGAGCAGCACCTCGGTGATCCTCATCTTCGACGGCAGCCGCAAGATCGACGATGCCGCACGCGATGTGCAGGCCGCAATCAACGCAGCTGCGCCTGACCTGCCGACGGGATTGACCAACGCGCCGACCTATCGCAAGTTGAATCCGAACAACCAGCCGGTGCTCGCGCTGGCGCTGACCTCGGATACCGAACCGCTGTCGAAGCTCTACGACTACGCCGACTCGCTGCTCGCGCAACGCATCCGCCAGTTGCCCGGCATCAGCGACGTCGAAGTAGCCGGCGGCGCGACGCCTGCCGTGCGCGTCGATCTCAACCTTCGCGCATTGAATTCGATGGGGCTGTCGCCCGATCAGCTGCGCAACGCGCTGGTCGCCGCGAACGTGACCTCCCCGCAGGGCTTCCTTTCCGACGGCAAGACCACGATGGCGGTATCGGCGAACGATGCGCTGCATACCGCGGCCGAATTCGCCGACCTCGTGATCTCGGTCAAGAACGGCGTCGCGGTGCGACTCAAGGATGTCGCCGACGTACACGACGGCCAGCAGGATCAATACCAGGCGGCCTGGTTCGGCGCTCGCCGCGCGATCCTGATGTTCGTGCGCAAGCAGGCCGATGCGAATGTGATCGCGACGGTCGACAGCGTCAAGGCCGACATCCCGCTGATGCAGACCTGGCTGCCGGCTGGCGTCACGCTGACGCCATTCTTCGACCGCACGCCGATCATTCGCGCGTCGATCGACGAAGTGCAGATCAGCCTGCTGCTCAGTCTCGGCATGGTGATCCTGACGATGGCGCTGTTCCTGCGTCGCCTTGCGCCAACCCTGATCGCCGCGACCGCAGTTCCGTTGTCGATCACCGGCGCGTTCATCGTGATGTACGTGCTCGGCTACACGCTCGACAACATGTCGCTGATGGCACTCGTCGTTGCGATCGGTTTCGTCGTCGACGACGCCATCGTCGTGATCGAGAACGTGATCCGCCACATCGACGCCGGCATGTCGCGCATGCAAGCGACCGTGCTTGGCGCGAAGGAGATCGGCTTCACCATCGTCTCGATCACCGCGTCGCTGATCGCGGTGTTCCTGCCGGTCGTTTTTGCCAGCGGTATCACCGGCATGTTCTTCAAGGAATTCACGGTCACCCTGATCGCCGCGATCGTGTTCTCGGCGCTGGTCTCGCTGACGTTGACGCCCGCTTTGTGCGGGCGCTTCCTCAAACCGCATGCGCAAGCGAAGCCGTCACGCATAGGCCAGCGCATCGATGCGTTCCATGCAGGCATGCTCGATACCTATCGTCGCGTACTCGATCATTCGCTGCGCTGGCCGCGCGTGACCGCGCTGCAGCCGCTGGTGCTGATCCTGATCACCGTGTTCCTGATGCGTTTCGTGCAGAGCGGCCTGTTTCCACAGCAGGACACCGGCATGCTGCAGGGACGCGTGAGCGCCGGCACCGACGTGTCGCCACCGCGCATGATGGAGCAGACGCAAAGGCTTGCCGAGGCGGTGATGAAGGATCCTGCGGTCGAGAGTGTCGGCTCGCGTCTCGGCGGCGGCTGGGGCCGCGGCGGTGGCGGCTCGGGACAGCTCTATATCAGCCTCAAACCCATCGAACAGCGACACGGCGAGTCGACGTTCGACGTGATGACGCGACTGAACCTCATGGCGCAAGCGCTGCCCGGCGTGCAGATGCGCCTGCGTCCGGTGCAGGACCTGCCCAGCGGAGGTGGCGGCGGCGGCAGCGGCAGCGGCGGTCAATATCAGGTGTCGCTCAAGGGCAACGACATCGGCACGCTGCAGGAATGGACCCCCAAGCTCGTCAACGCGTTGAAGAAGATCCCGCAGTTGCGCGATGTCGGCAGCGACGTCGACGACGCCGGCCCGCGCCAGACGCTGCAGATCGATCGCGCCAGTGCGGCGCGGCTCGGCGTCAGCGTCGCATCGATCGACAGCGCGCTCAACGATGCGTTTGGTCAGCGCCAGGTCTCGACGATCTACTCCGACATCAACCAGTTCAAGGTCGTGGTCAGTGCATTGCCGAACCAGGCAACCGATCCCGCGTCGCTGGAACGCCTGTACGTGCGTTCCAGTTCGGGCGCGATGGTGCCCGTCACTGCATTGGCAAAGATGCAGGATGGCATCGCGCCGACGGAAGTCAGCCACGAAGCGCAATTCTCGACGGTCAGCCTCAGCTTCAACCTCGCGCCCGACGCGACCATGGGTCAGGCGCAGAGCATCATCGAAAGCACGATCGCCGGCATGCGCCTGCCTGGCGATATCCGCATGGATTTCGCCGGCGACTTCCGCAATTTCCAGAAGCAGCAGGGCGATACCTCGCTGTTGATCTTCGGCGCGATCATCGTCGTCTACATCGTGCTCGGCATGCTGTACGAAAGCCTGATCCATCCGATCACGATCCTATCGACACTGCCCTCGGCCGGTGCCGGCGCACTGCTCGCGATGGTCGTCACCGGCACCGAACTCTCGGTCGTGTCGATGATCGCGATCGTGTTGCTGATCGGCATCGTCAAGAAGAACGCGATCATGATGGTCGACTTCGCGCTCGCGGCCGAACGCGAACGCGGGCTGGCACCGCTCCAGGCGATCCGCGAAGCGTCGCTTGTGCGTTTCCGTCCGATCATGATGACTTCGATGGTCGCGATCTGCGCCGCGTTGCCGCTCGCGGTCGGTTTCGGCACCGGCTCCGAACTGCGCCGACCGCTCGGCATCGCGATGATCGGCGGCCTGCTGGTTTCGCAAAGCCTGACCCTGATCTCGACGCCGGCGATCTACCTGATCTTCGCGCGCATCAGTGCGCGCCGGCGCCAACGCAAAGCCGAGAGGCGCAGCAGCGCTCTGGTGCCGGTCAAATCGGACGCGCGCGCATAGAGCCGTTCGCGGGCACACATGGCGCGCGACAGGAGGGCAGGATCACGGATCACGCGAGTCGCCGTTCAGCGTGAGTTTTTCGTCGAAGGTTCATGGCAGGGCCTTCGTGGCACACGTGATGTGACGTCGTCCTGATGTACGCAGGCGTTTTTTCGTGGTGCTCTTGCGTCGGCCGCATCAGCCCCGATGTGAGCTCACACGCTTGCTTTTTTTTTCGTCAGGCGCGCAAGATTTCCTTTCCTGGCCTGGTCACGATCAAGCCCCGCGCGAGAACCCCCAATGCCTCCGCATCGATCTGCCATCGCATCTCATGCCACGACGAGTCTGGCTGCGCGCTATCAGCACACGCGCGCGCAGTCGATGCATCTGGTTGCAGGCCTGCAAGCCGAGGACTGCCAGGTACAGTCGATGCCGGATGCAAGTCCGCTCAAATGGCATCTCGCACACACCAGCTGGTTCTTCGAAGCGTTCGTGCTTGGCGCACGTGCGGAGCATGTGCCGCTGCGACCGGGCTGGTCGTTCCTGTTCAATTCCTATTACCAGGCTGTCGGCCCTATGCATGCGCGCGCTGCGCGCGGTCTGCTGACGCGACCGACACTGGCCGACGTGTTCGCGTATCGCGCCGCGATCGACGAGCGCGTTGCGCATGCGATCGAACGCGGTGTCGATGAGCAGCTCGCCGCCGTGATCGGCCTCGGCATCCAGCACGAGCAGCAGCATCAGGAACTCATGCTCACCGACATCCTGCATGCGTTCTCGCTGAATCCGCTGGAGCCGATGTTCCGCGCACACGTGCAGTCGCTGTCGCGCGCAGCAGAATTGCCGCTGGCCTTCATTCCCGAACTGGAAGGCATCGTCGAGATCGGCGCGCCCGAGTACGGCTTCACGTTCGACAACGAACACCCGCGTCACCGCAGCCTGCTGCATCCGCATGCGCTCGCCAACCGCCCGGTCAACAATCACGAGTTTCGCGAATTCGTGCGCGCCGGCGGCTACCGTGATGCGTCGCCATGGCTGTCCGATGGATGGGCCACGGCGCAGCGCGAAGGCTGGCAGCGACCGTTGTACTGGAGCGAAGATCTGGAAACGTCGTTCACCCTGTGCGGGCGCATCCCGATCGAGCCGCTCGCTCCGGTCTGCCATGTCAGCTTCTTCGAAGCGGATGCGTACGCGCGCTGGGCCGGCAAACGCCTGCCCACCGAAATGGAGTGGGAAGCGCGCGCGGTGCACAGCGACCATCGCGGCAACTTCGTCGACAGTGGTGCGCTGAATCCGCTGCCGCCGCGCAGCGACGATGGCGCGCAACAGATGTTCGGCGACGTGTGGGAGTGGACATCAAGCCCGTACATCGCCTACCCCGGTTTCGCTCCGCTTGCCGGAGCCCTCGGCGAATACAACGGCAAGTTCATGTGCGGACAATGGGTGCTGCGCGGTGGCTCGTGCGCAACGCCCGCCAATCACATCCGTGCGAGCTACCGCAATTTCTTCCCTCCCGCCGCGCGCTGGCAATTCAGCGGCTTTCGCCTGGCCACGTCATGAACAATCCGCAGACGTCCTCGCCCATCGATTCAGCGGCATCCGCGTGCGCGGAGTTGCTGCTGGATGCACGCCGCGGGCTGCGCCTGCATCCCAAACGCCTGCCCTCGAAATATTTCTACGATGCGCGCGGCTCGCAGTTGTTCGAAGACATCTGCGAGCAACCCGAGTACTACCTTACGCGCGTCGAGCTGCAACTGATGCGCGAGCACGTCGAGGGCATCGCGGCGACGCTCGGGCCGGACGCACTGCTGGTCGAATACGGCAGCGGCAGCGGACTCAAGACCGAATTGCTGCTGGGGGAAATGCATCATCCGGTTGCCTACGCACCCGTGGAAATCGCGCGCGATGCGCTGGATGCCAGCATTGCTCGCCTTGCCGCGCGGTTTCCGCGCATCGAGATGCTTCCAGTCTGTGCCGACTTCACACGCGGCGTGGTTGCACCGCTGCCGTCACGCCAGGCGCAGCGCACGATCGTGTATTTTCCCGGATCGACGCTCGGTAATTTCGAGGTGCACGAAGCGATCGCGCTGCTACGCCAGATGCGCACCCAGATCGGTATGCGCGGTGGTGCGCTGGTTGGCATCGATCTGAAGAAGGACGCCACGATCATCGAGGCGGCCTACAACGACCGCGCCGGCGTGACCGCTGCGTTCACGCTGAACCTGCTTGAACGCCTGAATCGCGAACTCGGTGCGGACTTCGATCTAGGCCAGTTCCGCCATCGCGCGACCTATAACGCGTTGGCCGGCCGCATCGAGACGCATATCGTCAGCCTCGCTGCGCAAGACGTGCACGTTGCCGGCGAGACGTTCCATTTCGATCGGCTTGAGGCCATGCTGGTGGAGTACAGCTGCAAGTATTCGCTCGACGATTTCTCGCGCCTGGCGCAAAAGGCGCAGCTGCGCGTCGAGCGCCACTGGACCGATGCGCAACAACAGTTCGCTGTCGTGTACCTGCTGCCGGCCTAGCGCGCCGTTGCACTGAGCGCGAGGTTTGCCGCGCCGAGTGCGCCGGCGCCGCGCGGCGCTGTCTCGAATCTTTGTGATCGCGGCAGTGCAGCGCCCTGCGCGAGATGCGCCCACATCCGATCGAGGGCCGCATACGCATAGGGCAACAAAGGCACATAGCGATCCCCGAATGAAGGCACCGCAAGGAACGCGTCGAAGTGCTGCGCGTGCGGCACGCGCCAGAACGCCGGCTCACGCCCGGCGCCTTCGAGCGCGGCGACATAGGCTTGCGCATTGAACGCGATCGGCAGCAGGCCGTCGTCTTCCCCTTGCGCGACGATGATGGGCAGGCCTTCGCGCGGAATGCGCGTGACGGTCTCGGCAACGCCTGCACGCAACGCCTGCGCGTCCACAGCGCTGCCGGTCCACAGCGCACGCAGGCAGTCGATGCCGGGCGCGGTTGGATCGGCCGATACGTCGGTCCCGCCGAGCAGCATGATGCCGCTGCCGGGCGGAATGCCGGACGCATCGGACCACCATGTCGCACGCAGGGTCGCGCTTGCGGCAGTTGGCGCGCCGTGCGCATCGATGGCGCTGAAACGAAAACCGCACGGCATCGCGCCTGGCATCGAACGCAGGTACGACGATGCGTACGTCGCCGCAATCGCTCGCCAGACATCGAATGCGGTCGAACTTGCGGCCGTTTCGATCGCGCGCTCGTTCCAGCCGTGGGCCATCAGCACATCGATCGCGGCACGCGCCTGCGCAGCACTATCTCTACCGCCCAGCAGCCCCTTTTCGCCCAATCGCGCGCAACGTGCAAGCCACGCCGGTGGTGTGACGCCTTGCGCCCGTGCGAAGGGAACATGATCGAAACGCGCATCGACAAGCGCACATGGCAGCAGCACCGCTGCCTCGCTCACATAGTCGTACAGCGCGCGGCCATGGCCTTCCAGATGAACGTTCGGTGCGAGCGCGACCACGCCCGACAACAGGTGCTGCGTGTCGATGCCGGCCGCCTGCAGCGCGGCGCCTGCGCCATTCGACACGCCGGTCGCGATCACGCGTGTGTTCTGCGGCGTGAACGGCGCCTGCGCGGGATAGGCACGATCAAGCATCGCCAGTGCGAATTCCGCCGCCTGCAGTACATGACGACCCCAGTCCGCCTCCGGGTTGTCGCCGGAGTGCGCGTGCTTGATCGCCACGCCCGTTGCACCTTTCACAGGCGCCGGCTCGAACTCGAACGGCGCGTGTCCGCTATCCGCTGCCGTCCCATCGATGCGCTGCGCGCGGGTGCCATCGAGGGTCACGCCCGTGCGTGAATCGAGATCGTAGTAACCCGAGCCCGCGCCCTTGTCGGTGTAGGCCACCGCGCAGCCGCGCGGCAGACCCCAGGCGCCGGCCAACGCAATCGCGCCGTACACGCCGCGCGAACCGGATGCAGCGGCAACCACGACGCAGCGCGCGTTCGTATCGAAATGATCGGGCAGCTGCAGCAGCACGCGATGCGGTTGGCGCGCGCCGGGCAAGATCGAAAACGCCTGGTATTCGCGCCCCGGCACGTTCGGCACCGCGCCGTAGATCGTGCCGTAGCCGCCGAGCGGGCCAAGATCGGCAATGCCCTGCCAGCTCGTATGAATCGCACGCCGGCGCAATTCCGCCGGCGTCGGCACCGCGGCGTCGGCAAAGGCTGGCGGCTTGCCGCGCAAGCCATCGAGGCCGAGGCCGGCACTGAGCAGGTCGTCATCGCCGCGATGCGCGGTTTCGCGCACTGCGCTGACCAGGTTCGTCGTCATCGTGTTTCCGGTTTTCGGCGACGGCGCCGCGCAAGCCGCGAGCGCGCAGGAAAAGACCAGTATGGGCAGTGAGGGTCGCATCCGCCAAGCCTAGCAAGCCAGCTGCCGCGCGCCATCGTACGAAGGTACGACGGCTGTTGTTACAGTGCGGGCATGACCCGCATCCTGCTCGCCGACGATCACCCGCTGTTCCGCCTTGCACTGGCGCAGGCGGTCAGCAACGCCGCGCCGACTGCGATCCTGACCGAGGCCGGCGATCTGGAGGAAGCACGTGGCGCACTTGTGACGCAGCCAGATACCGACCTCGCGCTGCTCGACCTGCATATGCCCGGCAGCCATGGCCTGATGGGACTGGCCGCGCTGCGCGGAGAATTTCCGTCGGTCGCGATCGCGATGGTCTCGGCGCACGACGACCCGACCACGATTCGCCGTGCACTCGCCTACGGCGCCTGTGGCTTCATCTCCAAACGCAGCAGCCTCGCCGAACTCACGCGCGCACTCGGCGTCATCCTTGCCTGCGGCGAATACGTACCGACCGATCTGAAGGCCGCCGTCAGCGCACAGCCCGCGCCCGGCGACGACCGCCGACTCGCCACCCGCCTCGCCAGTCTCAGCCCGCAACAGATGCGCGTGCTCGGCCTCGTCGCCGAAGGCCTGCTCAACAAGCAGATCGCCGATCGCCTCGGCGTGCAGGAGCGTACGGTGAAGGCGCATCTGTCGGCCGTGTTCGAGCGCTTGGGTGTGCGCAACCGGACGCAGGCGGGGGTGTTGTTGCGGTCGCTGGAGTTGGGGGATCCTGCGCGTGTGGTTGATATGTGAAAGACCCGGCCAATGTTCAAGTACGGCAGGCCTTGCCGCCGCAACAGAATCCGCTTATTCACGGCATCTCATGCACATCCAGCTCGACGATCTCAGCGGCCCGGAAATCCACGCCCTGCTGCGCGAACATTTGCAGGGGATGACCCTGCACTCTCCGCCCGAGAGTATTCACGCGCTCGATATCGACACGTTGCGCAAGCCTGACATCACGTTCTGGAGCGTGCGAGAAGGCGACGCCCTGTTAGGTTTCGGTGCGTTGAAGGCGCTCGATGCGCGCCACGGCGAAATCAAATCCATGCGCACGTCATCGGTGCATCTGCGCAAGGGTGTTGCGGCGGCGTTACTTGGACACATCCTTGAACAGGCCAGCTTGCGTGGTTACCGGCGGCTGAGCCTGGAAACCGGCTCGGCGGCCGCGTTCGCGCCGGCTCAAACCTTGTACACGCGCTTTGGTTTCACGTATTGCGGGCCGTTCGGAGACTATGTCGAGGATCCTTACAGCGTGTTCATGACGCGCGAAATCTGAGACGCAGCCCTGCCAGCATCCGCACCCGACGAAAGTCGCACACAGCCCGAACACGTCATCCGCTAGCCTTTGCTCGGCATCAACGGAGTATCGTGCCGCATGAGCTACGAAGTGCTGTATCGTCAATCGATCGAACAGCCCGAAGCGTTCTGGGCGGAGCAGGCGAAGGCGATCCACTGGCATCGGCCGCCGCAGCAGGTCCTCGACTACAGCGATCCGCCGTTCTGCCGCTGGTTCGTCGGTGGCGAAACGAATCTCTGCTACAACGCGGTCGATCGGCATCTCGGCGAGCGTGGCGACCAGTTGGCGCTCGCGGTGATTTCGACCGAGAACGGCAAGCGGATGCACTACACGTATGCCCAGCTGCACCGCGAGGTGAACGATTTCGCGGCGGTGCTGGTGAGTCTGGGCATCGGCCGCGGCGATCGGGTGGTGATCTACATGCCGAACATGGCCGAGGCGGTGTTCGCGGTGCTCGCCTGCGCACGGCTCGGCGCAGTCCATTCGGTCGTGTTTGGCGGCTTCGCCGCGCACAATCTCGCCCTGCGCATCGACGACGCCCGCGCGCGCCTGCTGATATGCGCCGATGCGGGCATGCGAGCGGGCAAGGTGATCCGCTACAAGCCGCTGGTCGACGAGGCCATGACGCTCGCGCAGTGTCCACCGGCAAACGTGTTGATCGTTTCGCGTGGGCTCGACGCGGATCTGCAGCGGATCGAAGGTCGCGATCTCGACTACGCAACGCTGAAAGCGCGCCACGCTGGCACCGACGTGCCGGTCACCTGGCTGGAGTCGAACGAGCCGAGCTATATCCTCTACACCTCGGGCACCACCGGCAAACCCAAGGGTGTGCAGCGCGATGTCGGCGGTCACGCCGTCGCGCTCGCGCTGTCGATGCGCACCGTGTTCGATGTGGGGCCCGGGCAGGTGATGTTCTCGACCTCCGATGTCGGCTGGGCGGTCGGTCACAGCTACAACATCTACGGACCGCTGCTGGTCGGCGCAACCACGCTGCTGTACGAAGGCCTGCCGATCCATCCCGATGCCGGTATCTGGTGGCAACTATGCGCCGAGTACGGCGTGCGCTCGATGTTCTCGTCGCCGACCGCGATCCGCGTGCTGAAGAAGCAGGATCCGGCGTGGCTGTCGAAATATCCATTGCCGCAATTGCGCTGGCTGTTCCTTGCCGGCGAGCCGCTCGACGAACCGACCGCGCGCTGGATTTCCGACGGGCTCGGCAAACCCGTGATCGACAACTACTGGCAGACCGAAACGGGCTTGCCGGTGCTGTGCCTGCACCCGGGCCTCGATCTCAAGCCGGTCAAATGGGGTTCGCCAGGACTGCCGAATTTCGGCTTCCGCCTGCGCGTGATCAACGAAGTGACCGGCATCGACTCGGCGCCAAACGAGAAAGGCGTGCTCGTCGTGCAGCCGCCGTTGCCGCCGGGGTGCCTGACCACCGTGTGGGGCAACGACGAGCGTTTCCTGCACAGTTATTTTTCACACTTCAAGGAACTGCTGTACAGCTCGCTCGATTGGGCAATCCGCGACGAGGAGGGTTACACCTTCATCCTCGGTCGCACCGACGACGTCATCAACGTCGCCGGTCATCGGCTCGGCTCGCGCGAGATCGAAGAGGCCCTCGCCACGCATCCGGCTGTCGCCGAGGCCGCGGTGATCGGCATGCACGATGAATTGAAAGGCCAGGTGCCGGTCGCCTTCGTCACGCTGAAGGCGACCGCCGATGCGGATGCGCGGCGCACGACGGCCGAAGCGCTGCAGCAGCGCGTGGTCGAACAGCTGGGCAGCATCGCGCGACCGGCGCGCGTCCTCATCGTGAATGCGCTGCCGAAGACGCGCTCCGGGAAATTGCTGCGTCGATCGATCCAGGCGCTGGCGGAAGCGCGCGATCCGGGCGACCTGTCGACACTCGACGATCCGAATGCGCTGGACGAAATTCGTGGTGCGCTCGCCCGCGGATCCGACTGGGGCAGCTGAGTCGGTGGCAACCGGCGTGCACGATGAGCGGTCGCAGCGGAGGCGATCGTCAGGCGATCGGGTCGGCGCCGCTCAGCAGCCGCCCCATCAAGGACTTCAAAGCCAGTGGCTTGAGCGGCTTGTGCAGCAGGTGACACCCGGCTGCAGCGACCGCGCGACGCACGTCCTCGCCGTGATCGGCGGTGACGACGATGCAGGGCAGTGTCGCGACGCCTTCGCCGAGGTGCGCACGCAGGTCGAGGCCGATCGCGCCGCCATCAAGGTGGTAGTCGAGCACGAGCAGATGCGGTCGCGCGCGCTGGCACAATCGGCGTGCGCTATCGGCATCGGCCGCCGCAAGCACGGTGAAGTCCCAGCCGCTCAGCAGCGTCTGCATCGCGGTGAGCACCGCCGCATCGTTGTCGACGACGAGGACACGGCGCGCTGGCGCGGCGACGATGTCGAGCGGCTGGATGGTCTCGATGGTCACCGCATCGGCGCACGGCACGTCGATGGCGAACACGCTGCCGCGACCCGGCCACGATCGCAACGTCAGCGGATGTCCGAGCAGGCGCGCGATGCGCTCGGCAATCGCGAGGCCGAGGCCGAGGCCGGCGCCGCCGCGATCTAGGCGACGGAACTCCTCGAAGATCAATGCGCGGTCGCTGACTGCAATGCCGGGACCGTTGTCCCAGACCTCAATGCGCAGTGCATCGCCATGACGCCGGCAGCCGAGCAGGATGCGGCCGTGACGCGTGTACTTCACCGCGTTCGAGAGGAAATTCTGCAACACGCGACGCAGCAACTGCGGGTCGCTATGCAGCCAGGCGCGCGTGGCGACGCAATGCAGTTCGAGATGCTTGTCCGCAGCAAGTACGCCGAACTCCGCCGCGAGGTTGCTCAGCAGGTCGGCTGCAGCGAACGTGCGCCTCTCCATCGGCATGCCGCCGGCGTCGAGGCGCGAGATGTCGAGCAACCCGCTGAGCAGTCCCTCGGCCGAGCTCAGCGCGCTGTCGATGTGCGCGACGGTTTCGCGTTGCATGCGATCGACCATGCCTTGTGCGAGCGCGTGGGTGAACAGATGGGCCGCGTGCAGCGGCTGCGCAAGGTCATGGCTGACGGCGGCAAGGAAGCGCGTCTTCGCCTGGTTCGCACGCTCGGCCTCGGCGCTCGCGCGCGCCAGCTCGGCGGTGCGCGTGGCGACCCGCTGCTCCAGCGTTTCATTGGCGCGCGTGAGCGCCAGCTCGGCGTGGCGGAACGCGGTCACGTCGGTAAAGGTCGCGACAAAGCCGCCGCCCGGCATCGGGTTGCCGCGGATCTCGACAACGGTGCCGTCCGGAAAAGTGCGCTCGGCCAGATGCGCCGAACCGGACCGCATCTGCGCGAGGCGTCGCTGCACGCGATCGTCGAGGTCGCCCGCGCCGATCAGGCCGCGCGCGATGTTGTGCCGCGTGAGCTCGGCAATGGGTCGGCCGATCGCGAGCAACCTGGGTGGATACGAAAACAGCTCGGCGTAGCGCAGGTTCCACGCAACCACTTTGAGCTCGGCGTCGACCACGCAGATGCCCTGGCTCATGTTTTCCAGCGCCGCTTCGAGCACGCGCTGGTTGAAGCGAAGGTCCTGGCTCGCCTCGCCGACAATCGCGGCAATCGCGTCGAGTTGACCGACGCGTTCGCGCCGCGCGACATCGATCAGCAAGCGGGCTGACGACGCACCGATGACCGCGGCAAGTTCGTGCTCGACAGCCGCGATCGTTGGCGCATCGGCGCGCGCGCCTTCCGCTGCGGCGCCGAGCAATGCAGCGACGCGTTCGGGCGGCAGAAAACGCGCAGCCAATGCACCGAGTTCGGCGCAGGAAAGATCGATCGCCAGCGCCGGTGCAGTACCGCGCGACCAGCGCGTGCGCGCGACCAGCAGCACGACGGCGACGTTTGCGGCGAGGCTCGCACACACCGCGCGCGCGATGTCGCTCCAGCCGCCGAGGCCGAACAGCGTCGATGGCGCGAACGCTGCGAAGCCGAACGGACCACCATGCAACCAGGTCGGCGGATGCGGCAGCCACGCCGGCGTCAGCGCGTAGATCCAGACCGCGGTGCCGACCACGATGCCGAGCGCGACTGCGCGTGCGCCGATGGCCGGGCGGTACATCGCGACAAGCACGGCCGGCATCAATCCGGCCAGCGCCGAGAATGACAACGCTCCGATATCGGCGAGCGCGTTGCTGCCGACCAGCATGCGCGAATACAGCCACGCTAGCAGCACCACCGCGAGAATCACGGCGCGACGCTGACGCAGGATGGACGGGCGCAGGTCGCCGCTTTGCGCATTTCCCCAGCCGGCGCGCACACGCAGCGGTGCGATCCAGTGGTTGCCGATCATCAGGCTCAGCGCGAGCGTGGCGACGATGACCATGCTGGTCGCCGCGCTGAGGCCGCCGAGGAAACCGAGCACCGCGAGTGCTTTCTGGCCCTGCGCCAGCGGCAACGCGAGCACATACAGATCGGACGGTACGCCGAGCCCGCCGAGTCGCGCCGCACCCGCTTCGGCCAGCGGCAGGATCGGCAATGCGATCAACACGAGGTAGATCGGAAACAACCATCGCGCGGTGCGCACGTGGCGCGCGTCGCGGCATTCGACCACGCCGGCGTGGAACTGGTGTGGCAAGGTGAACGCGGCGAGCGCGCCGAGCAGGATCAGCGGCGGAAAGCCGCTGCTGTCGCGCGGTACCGCACGCGTCGCTGCCGCAACGTCGGGCAGGCGCAACACCAGCGCGCCAATCGCGAGCATTGCAACCAGCTTGAACACCGACTCGAATGCGAGCGCGAGCACGAGGCCACGGTTGTGTGCGGCGGCGGGCGCGCGGCGCGTACCGAACAGCATCGCAAACAATGCCATCGCCAGGGCGACGTACAGCGCGCTGTCCTGCCATGCCGGTGTCGTCGCCAAATCGCTGCCGCGGCCGAACAGCGCATAGCTCATCGCCACGGCTTTCAGTTGCAAAGCGATGTACGGCACGATGCCGATTACGGTCAGCGCGGTGACCAGTGCTGCAAGTCCCGAATGGCGACCGAGTCGCGCCGCGACGAGATCGGCGAGCGAACCCGCGTTGTATTCGTGCGCGAGGCGCACCAGCCGCATGAGCACGTGTGCGGCGAATACGTACAGCAGGATCACGCCGACGAAAGTCGGCGGCAACCACCAGCCCGAACGCTCCGCTTGCGTCACCGTGCCGTAGAACGTCCACGAAGTGCAGTGCACACCGAGCGACAGCGCATAGACGATATGCCAGCGGCGTGCGAACACGCCGGGATGCCGCTCACCATACAGAGCCACGCCGAACAGCACGGCGAGCCAGGCCAGGCCCGACAGCGCGACAAGCAGTTCAGTCCACGTCATGACTGAGGTCTTGCGTGGTATCTTTCTGTGGGAGCGGCTTCAGCCGCGATGCTTTTCGATCCAAAGCATCGCGGCTGAAGCCGCTCCCACGGACTGTTGCTCCGACACACTGTTGCTCCGACAGGCGGCCGCTGCCACAAGATTTTCACTGCGTGCTGCGAACTCAGCGCAAGGGAGCGCCGAGCGCCGCACTCGCATTGGCGAGCCAGCGCATCTGCGCACCCTCCCGCGTGTCGTAGCCTTCGCCGCTGTAGCCCCACCAGTCCCAGCAACCTTTTGGATTGAGCGGCGCCATGCTCGCCCGCGCCTGAGGATACAGGACGACCACGTTGTAGGCGTCGGCCCAGCGGTTGTAACCGGCATCGCGCACGAAGGCTTCGCCGATGACATCGGCGGATTGGCTGCAGCCGTGAAACGCGACATGCAACGCGCAGCGCGTGCCGGCTGCGCATGCCTTCGGCACGTAGAGATAACCCTGGGCAGCCATCAATGCGTCGGCATCCTTGTCGCGGTACCTGTCCTGGTCGAACGTGCGCAGATCGCCCGTAGCAACACCGACCGCGTGCGACGGCTTACCGTACAGCTGCGTGAAGATCTCGCCGGCCGCATCGAATCCGCATTTGCCGACATACGGGGCAGTCGACGTTTCACACGAACTGCCCGCGTCGATCGTTGGAAAGGTGTGGGTGAAACTGCGCTCGAGATCCTCATGCACGATCATCGGCCTGGACACCGACGCCCCGAGTGCGTGATACAGCGATGCGGTGTCGGCGCTCAGCGACTGCGCCACGGTCTTGTCGGCCTGCCCGTGCAGGATCAGCACGTGATCGCCAGCGAGCCCGGTCAGTGGCGCAATCCTGCCGGCCTTGGCCTGCGCCTTCGTGAAACTCGCGAGGGCGGCGACATCCGGAGCCTTGCCTTCGGCCGGCATCATGCAGCTTCCCAGCGCCGTTTCCAGCTTGTCCTGTGCGCAATGATAGGGCCCGCCCGAAATCATCGCGGCGCCGACGATGTGATCGGAGAATGCGATGTGCACCTGATGCGCCATGTACGCGCCGGAGGACAGGCCGGAGACGGTGGTGTGCGTCGCATCGAGATCGAGTTTCGGCAGCGACGCATCCGCAGCGTGTGCGCCGCTGGCGCCGGCCAGCGCCAGCGCGACGACGATCGAATGACAGCGACGACTCATGACGCTCCTCGACATTTGCACCCTCAGAACCTCCAGGTGGCGCTGAGCGAAACCTGGCGCGGCGCGCCGTAGAAACCGGTCAGCACCCCGTAGGCGCCGATGTTGTAACCGGTCGTGCGGTACTCCTTGTTGGTCAGGTTGGTGCCTTGCAGCGACAGCGACCAGGCGTCGTCGATTTTCCAGATCGCGCCCGCGTTGAGCAGGCCGTACGCCTTCTGCCGGATCAGCGGGCTGAGGTCGGTGGTCGGCCATACTTCGCCCTGGAAGTTGTAGCCGATGCGTGCCGACAGGTTGCCGCCGTTTGCGAGTGGCATGCGGTATTCGAGGTTCACCGCGCCGGAGAGTCTCGGCGCGTTGGTGAACTTCTGGCTGTCGGCGATGTTGACGCCGCGATCGAAGAATTCGTCGTAGCGCGCATCGAGCCACGCCAGATTGCCGCTGATGAGCCAGTTCGGCGTCGGGAGGTACTGGTATTCGACTTCGGCGCCGTCGATCGTGCCCTTGCCGGCGTTGGTGAAGTCGCCGAAGAAGCTCTGCGTGCCATTGGGCAAGGTGAACGACGTGAAGACGGACAGCTGGATGTTCTTGTAGACGTTGTGGAACGCCGAGAGGTTGAGGAACATGCGCTGGTCGAGCAGCGAGAGCTTGGTGCCGAATTCGAGACTGTCCACCGTCTCGTCGCTGAACGGCTCGCCCGAGCGCGGCACCGCCGTCGTATTGGCGCGGATGTTGAAGCCGCCGGACTTGAAGCCGCGCGAGAACAAACCGTAGATCATCGCGTCCGGTGTCAGCTGGTAGTCGAGTGACACCTTCGGCGAGGTGTTCTTGAAATTGACGGTCTTGTTGAAATTCGCGGCGGTGCCCCAGGCCGTCGCATAGCTGTCGTCGGTGTAGAAACGGTTCAGCGCGATCGCATGCTTGTCTTCGTCGGTATAGCGCACGCCGACGTCGAGCTTCCACTTCTCGGTCAGGTCGAACGTCCAGTCGGCATAGGCGGCGATGCTCTTCGTGTAGACGAGGCCCTGGGTGTCGCCGAACAGCGGATTGGTCAGCGACGCGGGCGCGAGCGGGTTCGAGAAATGGTTGCGCACGTCGCCGCCGGCGTCACCGTTGAACGCGTACAGACCCATGACGCCACGCGCGCGCCCGCTGGCGTCATAGTTGAGTTGCAGCTCGTTGCTGTTCTGGCTGTCGTGATAACCCGCGCGGACATCGACCAGCGGCAGCGGCGTGGTGTCGAAATCAATCACCGTATCGGTGGTCGATTCACGGTGCGCGAAGATGTATTTGAGGAACCACGCCTCGTTGATCATCCAGTTGGCGCTGAGCGAGGCGCCCTTCATGTCGGTGTTGTTGACGTTGGGCATGCCGCTGCGGATATCGAACGGATTGTCGAGCGGAGGATAGGCCGGCGCCAGCAGACTCGGCGCCAGCATCATCGCGCCGCGCACGCCGGAGCGGTCCTTCATCCAGTCGTAGGCGAACTGCACATCGAAGGTGTCGCTCGCGAACAGGCCGAGGTTGAGGCGCGCGGCCTGGATCTGCTTGTCGCTGACCGGCTGCTGCGTGTAGACGTTTTCGCCGAAGCCGTCGCGGTCGAGGTTCGCAACCGCGATGCGACCGCGCAACATGCCGGCGGCGTCGAACGCACCACCGACGGCGGCCTTGGCGTCAAGTTGGCCGTAGTTGCCGGCGGTGATCTGGGCAAAGCCGCCGAAGTTCGGATCCAGCTTGCGCGAGATGTACTTGATCGCACCGCCGATCGTATTCTTGCCGTACAGCGTACCCTGCGGACCACGCAGCACCTCGATGCGATCGACGTCGAACACGTCGAGCAGGGCGCCTTGCGGACGCGCGATGTAAACGTCGTCGAGATAGATGCCCACGCCCGGATCGACGCCCCACAACGGATCGGACTGACCGATGCCGCGGATATACGCGGTCACTGTGCTGGAAGAACCACGCGCGGCGTAGATCGTCGTGTTCGGCACCTGGCCGGCGAGACCGCCGAGATCCTGCACGTTGAGCGTGGCGAGGCGATCGGACGTGAAGGCAGTGACGGCAATCGGCACGTCCTGCAGCGTCTCTTCGCGCTTGCGCGCCGTCACCGTGATGCCTTCGAGCTTGGTCGGTTCCGCTGCGCCGGATGTCGCTCCGTCGCGCCCATCCTGGTCGGCGGCGGCGACTGCCGCATCCGCTTCGTTCGCCTCGGTCGGCACCGCCGCAGCGGCATTCGCATGCGCAGTACACAACGCGAGTACACAAACGATCGCGACAAACAGTTTCTGGTGTTGCATGGAATCCCCTTCGACGTCGTGCCGGCCTAGCGGCCAGTCTGCCAGCGCAGGCTAGTGGACCCTGCGGCGCGCGACACTTGTACCTTCGTACAGTGGGCCATGGGCTCGTCGAGCGCCTACCCTGCGTCCGCAGCATCGCGACAGCGCGCTGGCGCGTCGTCACGGCGGCGGCAACCGGCACCGCAATTCTCCGCATCGCAACGAGGGTTTCCAGGCAGATGGCTTTCCTGATCGTGCTGGCCGCACTCGTATTCCTCATGGTCGTGGCCTATCGCGGCTATAGCGTGATCCTGTTCGCACCGGTGGCTGCACTCGGCGCCGTGCTGCTCACCGATCCGGGCCTGGTCGCGCCGATATTCACCGGCCTGTTCATGGACAAGATGGTCGGCTTTCTCAAGCTGTACTTCCCGGTGTTCATGCTCGGCGCATTGTTCGGCAAGCTGATCGAGCTGTCGGGATTCTCGCGCGCGATCGTCGCCGCCACGATTGATGTGGTCGGGCGCAGCCGCGCGATCCTTGCCATCGTGCTGGTCTGCGCATTGCTCACCTACGGCGGCGTGTCCTTGTTCGTCGTCGTGTTCGCGGTGTATCCGTTTGCGGCGGAACTCTTTCGTCGCGCCGACATTCCCAAGCGCCTGATCCCCGGCACGATCGCACTCGGCGCGTTCACCTTCACGATGGATTCGCTGCCGGGCACGCCGCAGATCCAGAACATCATTCCAACGTCGTTCTTCGGCACCACCGCGTGGGCAGCGCCATGGCTGGGTACATTTGGCGCGGTTTTCATCCTGATTGCGGGTCTTGCGTATCTTGAGTCGCGTCGGCGCCGGGCCGAAGGAATCGGCGAAGGCTATGGTGAAGTCCTCGTCCACGAACCGGCGGCGATCGCTGGCGAAAAACTCGCACATCCGCTGATTGCCTTGTTGCCGCTGCTGCTGGTTGGCGTCAGCAACAAGCTGTTCACCGACCTGATCCCGCGCGTGTACGGCGAGAATCAGTCGTTCGTGCCGGCGGTGGTCGGCAACGCAAAGCCGGTCGTGCAGGAAGTGAGCAAAATCGCCGCTATCTGGGCGGTGGAAGGCGCCCTGCTGGTCGGCATCGCCTGCGTGCTTGCGTTCGCCTGGCGTGCGGTCGCGCATCAGTTCGCCGAAGGCAGCAAGGCAGCGGTCAGCGGTGCGTTGCTGGCGTCGATGAACACCGCGTCCGAGTACGGTTTTGGCGCCGTGATTGCCGCACTGCCAGGGTTCAAGCTGGTCGCCGATGCGCTGCACGCGATTCCGAATCCGCTGCTCAACGAAGCCATCAGTGTGACCGCGCTCGCCGGCATCACCGGTTCTGCGTCCGGCGGCATGAGCATCGCGCTGGCTGCCATGGCGGAGACCTTCAGGGCGAATGCGCAGGCGGCCGGTATACCGATGGAGGTGCTGCATCGCGTTGCGGCGATGGCTTCCGGCGGCATGGATACGCTGCCGCACAATGGCGCCGTGATCACCTTGCTAGCGGTGACCGGACTGACGCATCGGCAGTCGTATCGGGACATCTTCGCGATCACCCTGATCAAGACCCTCGCCGTGTTCGTGGTGATTTCGTTGTACTACCTGAGCGGGGCGGTCTAGACAGCCGCCAAGCCTTGTAACCGCATTGGCGTGCGCGTGCGCTCGAATCCTGCGCGGGCGCGTTTCGGTTTCTACACGTGCAGCGATAGGCGGAATGCTGGAATGCGACACGCTTCGCTGGACGAACGTCGCTCGCTGCCCGCGCATGACATCACTCGCGCGCAATCCGCAGTGGCCGGGCGGATCCTCGGGGTCATCAGTGCGCAGATGTCCTCAGCTGCCCGATCAGCTGGACGACCGCATCCACGATCGCATCCGGGCGATCGTCGTTGATGTAGTGCGATGAATGCGCGACCTCGATGATCGTGCTGCGTGTCGAGTCCATCGCGAGCCGTCGATAGCTTGCGGCCCACGCCGCATCGGCGGCTTTGCGCAGATCCGGCGGCAGGTACGCATTGCTGCCATCGGAGGCGAGTATGGTCAGAGGCATTGCGCCGTAGGAGCGGTGGGTTGCCTTCAATGCCGCGGGCGTCGCCGCCGGCCACGCTTCTTTTTCCGACACGATCGCAGCCCAGAACGCCGGCTTCGACACCATCGCGCGTAGTGAATCTCGCAGGCGCTTGCTCGACCGCGGTGGTGCAGCGGGTTGTGCGAAGCAGGCTGCATGTTCGGGTTGGCGTCGTGCGAGCGCACCTGCCTTCGCGGCCTGCAGGCAGCGCCGATAAGGGCCGGACTCGAGGTCGTCATGGTTCATGCGCGCAAACAGGCGTGCGACCTCAGGCTCGAATGCGTCGAAGTCGCCGTTCGGCAGATCGACGACGACGACCGCTGCGACTTCGACGGGATGCACGTTCGCGTACAGCCGCGCAATGTAGCTGCCGAGCGAGTGACCAACGAGCACCAGCGGTGGTCGGATGCCAGCCGCTTGCACGAGTGCATGCAGATCGTCCATCTCGGCGCGTGCGGTGCGAGGCAACGGACCCGCGTCGCTGAAACCCAGACCGGCCCGATCGTAGGCACACACGCGCGTCGACGTCGCCAGCGATGGCTGCACCTTGTGCCACGCCAGCGATGATTCGCTGAGTCCGCTATCGAGGATCACGGTGGGTGCGCCGCGACCGCTGCAGCGCAGGTTCATGCGCCGGCCGTTGCCGATGTCGACGAGGCGACCGGGCCGGGCATAGGTGTCAAGCGCGAGATCGACAGAAATCGGCGCGGCGGCAGCGTGAGCCGCTGTTCCCCAGAGGAGCCACAGGACAAAAGCCAGCATTGAATTGCGCATCGGATGATCCGGCAGTCGCGGTCGGCGGTCGGTGAATGCCGTCGCGTGGGAGGTTGAGCGTGCGCGCGCGTCGCGGGGAGGCAACTCGCCCAGATCAGCTCGCCGAATGCCCCATGATGGCTACATCTTCACGCAACGCGATGGCGCCGACAATCACTCGGCATGCGCCCATTGTGCGGCATAGGCCGACGAGTCGATCAGCGCGCGGATGCCGTCTGCGCTCATCGGCCGGCCGAGCAGATAGCCTTGGCCCTCGGTGCAGCCTGCCGCGCAGAGCCAGTCGAGCTGACCTTGCGTTTCGATACCCTCCGCGGCGGTCTTGATGCCAAGGTCGCGAGCGAGCGCGATTACCGCGCGAATGATCGCGGTCGCATCCGAATTCAGACCGATGTCGGCGACAAAAGACTGGTCGATCTTGATCGTGTCGAACGGAAACGAACGCAGCGAGCGCAGTGAGGAATACCCGGTACCAAAATCGTCGAGTGAAATGCGCATGCCGAAATCACGCAGTGCGTACAGCGCAATACGCGTGGCGGCGTCTTCGGCGAGCAGGGCGCTCTCGGTCACTTCGAGATCGAGCCGATCGGGCGCCAGGCCGTTCTGCTCCAGGATGGTGATGGTATCGCGAACCAGATCCTCCTGCGCCAGCTGCAGTGGGGAGAGATTGACGGCAATCCGGATTTCGCGCGGCCACGTGGCGGCGACGCGACTCGCTTCACGCAATACCCAGTCGCCAAGGACACCGATCAAGCCCATTTCCTCCGCAATCGGAATGAACTCGCTCGGTGGAATCGGACCGTGTATCGGGTGTTGCCAGCGCAATAGCGCCTCGGCGCCGATCAGTCGCCTCGAGCCCAGCGCGATGATCGGCTGATAGGCCAGGTTGAACGCACCGTTTGCGATGGCTGTGGCGAGATCCTGTTTCAGGACGCGTCGGGACTGCACGGCTGCTTCGATCTCGGGCTCGAAGAAGCGCCAGGTCCGGCGGCCTTCGCTTTTCGCTGCATACATCGCCATGTCCGCGCGCCGCGCCAGCTCCACCAGATCGCCCTGACCCATCGTGGACTGCGCGATGCCGACGCTCGCGCTCGTTTTCACGTGTTGGCCGTCGACATCGAACGCAGAGACGAACGCCGCAATGACTCGTTCAGCCAGTGCGACAGCGCCTACGCGACCATCCGATACCATCTGGATCATTGCGAATTCGTCGCCGCCCAGACGCGCGACGAAGGCTTCGCCATCCGCACACGCAACGAGGCGCTGTGCGACACGTTCGAGCAGCAGGTCGCCAACGCGGTGCCCAAGCGTGTCGTTGATCGACTTGAAATCGTCGAGGTCGACAAACAGGAGATTGACGGTCTGCTCCGGCGGGACGGCCATGAGCATCGCGCACGCGCGCTCCTGGAACAGCGCCCGGTTCGGCAAACCGGTCACGGTGTCATAGAACGCGAGTTGATGGATGCGCGACTGGTTCTGCTCGTGCTCGATCGCAATCGCGCACAGATGCACGCACTTCGCGACCAGTTGCCTTTCGAATTCGGCCGGTCCC
The DNA here is from genome assembly GCA_039926025.1 of Dokdonella sp. Taxonomy (GTDB): domain Bacteria; phylum Pseudomonadota; class Gammaproteobacteria; order Xanthomonadales; family Rhodanobacteraceae; genus Dokdonella_A. Next base: position 13,291 of record JBDSXV010000113.1, on the reverse strand, counting down.
CGCTGGGTGCGGTAGTAGAACGCGAACGTACCGACGACGCTGCCGTCACCGGCCTTGATCGGGCTCGACCAGCAGGCTTTCAGACCAATCGGCAAGGCCAGTTCGCGATAGTCAGCCCACAACGGATCATGCTCGATGTCGGTCACCTCGACCGCCTCGCCACGCCACGCCGCGGTGCCGCAGGAGCCGGACCTGGGCCCTGTCGGCACTCTTTCCAGCGCTTGCGAATAAGCTTCAGGCAGGCTCGGGCCGGCGAGCGGATGCATCAGCCCCTGCTGGTCGACGGTCAGGATCGAGCACGTGACGCCGGGCGCATTGCTTTCCACGCGCGTACACAGGAGGTCGGCGACTGTCCTCAGGCTTTGACCGCGCGCTATCGCCTCCAGGACTTCATTCTGGAGTCCCTGCAAGCGCTCGCTCGACTGCGCATCCATCATGCCTGGTCCATGCCGTGCGCCAGCGTTGTTTCGCTGCGGCGCGATAGTCCCCGTGGCTTACGGTACTCCGTTCTACCCTTACCGCCAACGCGTTGTTACCCGGCAAATGTGGCAGTACGTCACAACGAGCGCTTTCCGCCACCGATCTGCGCAATGGCCTGAGCTACGGCATCCGCGATCGCATCCGGGCGGTCTTCGTGGACGTTGTGCGACGAGTGTTCGACAGCCACGAGGCGGCCGCGCGTCGAACTCGCGGCGATGCGCTTGTGGCCATCGCGATAGGCGGCATCGGCCGCCTTGCGCAAGTCGGGCGGCAGGTGGGCGTTGGTACCGTCTGCGCTCAGGACGATCAGCGGGATCTTGCCGAGCGGCTTCAGCGCGTGCACGGCCGCGCTGTTTGCGGCGTCGGCCTCGCGCTCGGACAGCGCCGCTTCCCAGAACGTGCGATTGATGTCGCGCGCATGGATCGAATCGTTGAGTTTCTGGCTGAACCCCGGGTAAGCGGGATGCACGCACCCTTCCGCCGGCGGCGTCATGGTCGCGAGGGCGCCACTCTTCGCAAGTTCCACGCAATGGCGTGTGCCGGCACTGTTTTCCGCGACCATTGGCGCCTCCTGCGCGGAAACTTCCGGCGATTTGCTGGCCAGGTCGGTGACGACGGGATCGACCAGCACGATCGCGGCAACCTCGTCCGCGTGCGCCGCCGCATACAGACGCACGATGCTGGCACCCATCGAATGCCCGACCAGCACCAGCGGCGTCTGGATCGGCGCCGTGCGCACGAGCGCATGCAGATCGTCCGCTGCCGCCTGCGCCGAGCGCGGTGACGGGCCGGCGTCACTGAAGCCGAGGCCCGCGCGGTCGTAGGAACACACGCGCGAATGGCTCGCGAGCAAGGGCTGCACCTTGCGCCACGACATCGATGTCATGCCCTGGCCGATCTCGAGCAGCACGGTCGGCGAACCGCTGCCGCTGCAACGCAGATTCAGGTGGCGGCCGCCGCCGATGTCGACGCGCTGGGCAGGCGTCGCGTAGACGTCCATCGAGAGATCAGGCGTAACCGGCGCATCCGCGGCCAGCAGCGGCAGCACGACGCAAAGCAGACCTCCGCCGAGGACGACCGATGCAATACGGGAGGATCGGTTCACGCGGCATCTCCTGGCAAGGTTTGCACAAGGATGCCCGGCCGTGCATTCGCCCCGCGTTAACCGCCGTCGGGTGACGTTGCGAGAGTTGCGCGATCGAAGTGATGCAGGTCGGCGTGGGCGGTCGGGATCGGGGTGTAGTGCTGGTCGAACGCGACGTCACCCGGCTTCCATCCCGCGCGCGACCACAGCGCACCCCAGAAACGGCGGAACGCACCCCACTGCATCGCGACCAGACCGCGGCCATTGTCGGCGTCCACGGTCGGATCGCCGACACCGGTTTCGCGCGGCGGCTCGCCATACAGCGCGGTACCGAATAGCACGTCCCACACCGACAGCACCTGGCCATAGTTGCAATCGTGCAAGGTCGGTCGCTCGGGATCGACGCGCATGTGATGCAGACGGTGGAACTTCGGGTCGACAAGTATTTTTTCAAATAGGCGGCCAAACCCGAACCGCACGTTGGTGTGCGAGAAGTTCTGCGCCAGCTCGCCAATGAACATCAGCAACGCAAACTGTTCCGGTTGCACGCCGATGAAAAGACCCACCGTCGCCAGCACCATCGACTGCAGGAAGCCGTCGACATAGCTGCCGCGGTCATTCGTCCAGCAGCTCATCTGACGCTGGCTGTGATGCATGCTGTGCAAGGCCCACCACCACGGAATCGCATGCTGGGTGCGATGCATCCAGTAATAGGCGAAGTCGTAGATGACGTAGTAGACGAGGAACAGCGCGAGCGGATGCTGATCAAACCACGGCAGCCAGTGCGCAAGGCCGCTCGCTTGCTCGGCACCGGCGTTGGCCGCGCCGCCGAACGCATTCGCGAGCGGTGTCAGCACGAGATAGGCGAACAGCGGATTCAGGCCCAGCAGCATGACCAGGGTGTAGGTGCGGTCGATGCGGGTGAGGCCGCGATCGCTCCATTTTTCCGCCGGCGCAAGATTTTCCAGCGGCCGGAAAATGAAACCGATCACGCACACCTGCGCGAGCGCGATGAGCAACGCAGACGCGATCTCGCGCGGATCACCGGCGAGACCATTCAGATGGATCAGGCTCAGGAATGGCGTGACCGCGTAGTGCGTCAGCCAGTCGACGAGGAAGGACCAGGATGCAGGCATGCGCACATTCTATCTATCGACCACGATACGCGCATATGTGGGCCGCATTGTGGGAGCGCCTTCAGCCGCGATGCTTCTATCGCGAGTTCCGCAAACAAAAGCATCGCGGCTGAAGCCGCTCCCACAGACAGTTGCTCCCACAGATAAGGTGCTCCTACGACGAGCCGTCTGTTCGCGCTCAAGACCTATTCCGGCAACGCACCAATGAAGTCGGGCTTGCCCAGCTCCACGCCACTCGCACGCAGGATCGCGTAGGCGGTGGTGACGTGGAAAAAGAAGTTCGGCAATGCAAATCCGAGCAGGTACGGCAGACCCTTGAAATGCATTTCGCGACCGGGGAATTGCACCGTGACATCGCGATCCTCGCTGCCATCGACCTGCGCCGGCGTCAGCGTCTTCAGGAACGCAATGGCCTTGGCGATGCGCGCCTGCAGCTCGTCGAACGTGGTTTCGTTGTCTTCGTAGGCCGGGCGCTCGACACCGGCCAGGCGTGCTGCCGGACCTTTCGAGTTGTCGCTGGCGATCTGCACCTGGCGCGACAACGGCAGCATGTCCGGGTACAGGCGTGCGTTGATCAGCACGGAGGGGTCGATCTTCTTCGCTTCGGCGTGTGCAGCGGCTTTATGCAGGATCGCGGAAAGATTTTCGAGTGCGCGGATGAAGACCGGCACAGAAGCCTGGTAAATGGAAATCGACATCGAACTCTCCTGAAAGGTTTGGCCGCCCCCGCAAGCGGCTGATTCGAGGTGGAGGCTGTCAGCCCGGAAACAAGCGGGACACCGCGCCGACCGACGAGTCCCCCTTCTGGCACATCGTCGTGCCGCCTATTGGCGCTACTCTCGTGCGCTCTCCTGGCTGATCGGAATCCAACATGTTCAAGCGTTCGAGCACGGCCTTGCTGGCCGCGTGCCTTATGGTCGTTGCGGCTTTGCCACGTATCGTACTGTCCGCCGAAGGAGGCTCCATGGCAGGCATGGACATGGACGCCAGGGATGCGAAGAACGGCGCAAAGGGCGACGACATCAAGCTGGCGCCGTTTCCGGCCGACAAGACTGTACGCGAAACCACCACGGTGGACGGCAGGAAGCTCAGCTACGACGCGACGGTCGGCTCGCTGCCGGTGCTCGACGAAAAGGGCAAGACGATCGCCGACGTCATGTTCATCGCCTACACGATGCCGGGCAAGGATCGGCCAATCACGTTTGCGTTGAACGGCGGCCCGGGCGCCTCGTCGGTGTACCTCAACCTCGGCGCCCTCGGTCCCAAGCGCGTGCAGTTCGGCGCCGAGGGCAACAGTCCTTCCGACCCGGCCATCGCGGTCGACAATCCCGGCACCTGGCTCGACTTCACCGATCTTGTCTTCATCGATCCCGTCGGCACCGGCTTCAGCCATGCGCTCATCCCGGAAGCCGAGGCGAAGAAGAAGTTCTACTCGACCGAGGCGGACATCAACTATCTGTCGCGCATCATCTACGACTGGCTGGTCAAGAACGACCGCCTCACCTCGAAGAAATACCTCGTCGGCGAAAGCTACGGCGGCTTCCGCGGCCCGCGCATCACGCACTACTTGCAGACGCAGCTCGGCATCGCAATGAATGGCCTGGTGTTGGTGTCGCCGTACCTCGATCCGAGTGCGAACGACAATGGCGATCTCTCGCCACTGCCGTGGATGCTCACATTGCCGAGCATCTCCGCGGCAAACCTGGAGCGCCAGGGCAAACTCACCGATGCGGCGATGGCCGACATCATCGCCTACACGCGCGGCGACTACGTGACCGATCTGCTCAAGGGCCGCTCCGACCCGCAGGCGACCGAGCGCATCGTCAAGCGCGTGACCGAACTGTCCGGGCTTGATGCGGCCTTCGTGCGCCGTTCCGGCGGTCGCCTGGAGACCCAGGCGTACTTGCGCGAAGTGTTCCGCGCCGAAGGCAAACTCGGCAGCCGCTACGATTCCAACGTCACCGGCTGGGACCCGTTCCCGTATTCGCCCGAGCAGCGTACCAACGATCCGATCCTCGACGCGATCATCGCGCCGACCACGACCGCGATGGTCGACTTCATCACGCATACGGTCGGCTGGAAATACGCGGCGCGCTACAACGCGCTCAGCTACGACGTGAACCGCATGTGGGATCGCGACGGCAAGGAAATGGAGAAAGGCTCCGTCGAGCAGCTGCGCCAGTCGGTTGCGGTCGATTCGAAACTGCAGGTGCTCATCGTGCACGGCTGGGGCGACCTGTCGTGCCCGTTCATGGCCTCCAAGCTGATCGTCGACCAGATGCCGCTGATGGGCGACCCGAACCGTGTGCAGGTGAAGGAATATCCGGGCGGCCACATGTTCTACAGCCGCGGCGACAGCCAGGCCGCGCTGCGCCGCGATGTCATGAAGGTTTACGCGACGCACTGAGCAGGTCGGCGCGGCGCCTCTTGCGCGCGCGCGCCGGCATCCACACACTCGGCGCCTTGATCAAGATCACGGGCGTTCCGATGTTCTCATCCGATCTCAAGGGCAGCGCGCGGCTTGCCGTTGATGCAACCCTTGCGGCGACCGACCTGGTCGAGGCGATGCATCACAACATCGCGCGCCTGCCCTGGCTGCCGGTGGGCACCGATGCGCGCACGCGCGGCATCACCGGCCTGGTCTACCGCAGCATCCGCACGCTGACCGAATGGGTCGGCTCCGGTGTGGATCTGGCGATCGGGCAACTGCAGCCGCTGCTCGATCGCATCAGCACGCAGGCCGATGGACCGGCGCGCGATGCGCTGGTCGCCGCCTTGAATGGTGTGCTCGGCGATCATCTCGCGGCGACCGCCAATCCACTCGCCCTGCCGATGACCTTCCGTCGCGATGGCAGCGAGCTGCCGCGCTGCGATGGCGGCCGCGTGCTGTTGATGATCCACGGCCTCTGTCTCAGCGATGCGCAGTGGCTGCGGCAAGGGCACGATCACGGCGCTGCGCTTGCGCGCGACCTCGGCTATCGAACGTCGTATTTGCGCTACAACACGGGTTTGCATGTTTCGACCAACGGGCGCGAACTCGCCCAGCAACTCGAACACTGGATTTCCCATGCGTCCGCGCCCGTGACCGAACTCGCTCTGGTCGGCTACAGCCTCGGCGGACTCGTCGCGCGCAGTGCCTGCCACTACGCCACGCTCGCCGGGCATCGCTGGCCGCGCGTGTTGAAACATCTGATTTCCCTCGGCACGCCGCATCACGGCGCGCCGATGGAGCGTGGCGGCAACTGGGTCGACATGATCCTGAGTTCCAGCCGCTACAGCGCACCGCTGGCCGGGCTTGGTCGCATGCGCAGCGCCGGCATCACCGACCTGCGCCACGGCAGCCTCGTCGACGAGGACTGGCTCGATGTCGATCGCTTCGCCGCGAACGCCGTGTTGCCGCGCACCGTTGGATTGCCGACTGGCGTCGCCTGCGCCGCACTCGCCGCAAGTACGGGACGCTGCCCCGATAGCCTGAGCGATCGCCTGCTCGGCGATGGTCTCGTGCCGGTTGCAAGTGGACTCGGACGCCACGCCGATCCGGTGCGCGCACTCGCGTTTGCAGCGGATCGGCAATGGGTCGGCTACGGCATGAATCATCTGGAACTGCTGAACCGGCCGGAAGCCTACGCGGCGCTGCGCGCGGCGCTGCAGACGCCATCAGCCCCAGCGCGACGGACATCGCGCAAGCGTCGCTGATCGCGGCGAGCGCAGCCATCGAAGCCGCGCCTCTGGTGGTCCTTGCGCGATGGCACAATGAAACTCGCCTGGTTTTCCCAGCCCTTTCCTCACGCCACTCCCAAGAGGCAGGTATCGTGCATTTCAAATGGATGTTTTTGTTGATCGCATCGGCCTGCACGGTATCGGCCGCCGAGCGCGCTGCCATCGTTGCACCAGCCGCCGCCAAAGTGGCAGGAGCAACCTCAGCCGAATGGTCGGCAAAGTGGTGGCAATGGGCGATGTCGACGCCGCCCGGAACGCGTCCGTATGAAGATCTGACGGGTGCGCAGTGTGCGGACGGTCAACAAGGCCCGGTGTGGTTCCTCGCTGGCACCAGTGGCGGTTCGGTGGTCAATCGCACCTGCACGGTCCCGAAAGGGAAATACATCTTTTTCCCTGTCATCAACATGCTGTACTACTCGCCGCGTGACCAGCATGCGGCGTGTGACGATGTTCGTGCACGCGCTTCCGCAAACAATGACCATCTGCAGCATGCGATCGTCACGATCGACGATGTACTCGTGCCGGATGTGAAGCGCTTTCGTGCGCGGGCCGATGGCTGCTTCGACACATTCTCACGCGCGCCATACGCCGGCAAACCAGGCGTGTTCGCTCCGGCTGCGAGCGACGGTTTCTGGATCATGCTCATCCCACCGAAAATTGGCCGACACCATCTCTCCGTGCGCGCCAACTATGCAAACCCCGACGGTGATCAATACGGGGGCGAGATGATCCAGTACTTCGACTACACCCTCGATGTCGTCGACCCGACGATCTAGATCCGCTCGCCACAGATATAAGAGTGCTCCTGCCCTACCCGCTTTCACACCTTCGCGGTGGGCCGCATCTTGATGCCGTTGATATCGAAGGTGGGCGCACCCATTGGTGGGCACCCGCTTGATCGGCGCGCCGGTTTAGCGAGACTCCGGCTCGAACGCATCACCGTCCCAACTTCATCCATCCGGAGGCGGCAGCCGCGGAGATCCACGGCGGCCGTCCCGCATGCAAAGAGTTACCGAGCGCCGCTGACTCGTGTGGGTTTCGCGCGCCGCAATACCGCCGAGCGAGCGCCGTTACTTCGTCTTGCGCATACCCTGGTTGCCGCGAGCGTGGGTCGTGCTTGCGCCGTACACGGCCTCCGGCTCAGGTGTGTTGGACAGCGGCGGACCATGACTGTCGAGATCTGCGAGCACGTTTCCAGCCGAGGTGTCATGACGCCCGGTATAGGGGTTGGCCGCCGGATAAGTCGGACCCTGGCGCACGCGCTCCTGTTTGGCGCGAAGCAGTTCCTGGAAGTGTGCCGTCGCAACTTCGGGACTGACCGGACCGGCATCGGATGCTTCATGCACCGGCTTGGCCTGCATACGCCGCGCAGGTGGCGCGCTCGACCCTGTGCGGGCCGCCTTTTGCGGCAATACGGCCATCGCCTTGCGCACAGCCGGCACGCTTGCTTTCCTTGCCGCGGACGTGACGGCCAGTGTGTTGGCCTTGACCTTGTTCGCCGCGGGCACCTTCTTTGCGAGCGCGGCTGGAGTCGTTCGTTTCTTCGCGCTCGCGACCTTGCCGCCGGTGGCTGCCTTCGGTGTTGTCGGTTTGGCGGATGCTGTCCCTGCGCGCTTGCGCAGCGGTTTTCCGACGGGCGTTTTCGCGGCGGGCTTCCGGACGGCTTTCTTCACGCTTGTTTTCTTCGCCGTGGATTTGGCCGGCGCAGCCTTGCGCGTCGCGGCGGTCTTCTTCCTGGCGACAGGTTTCGCCTTGGAGCGCGACGGCGTCGCGCGGGTAGCCTTCGCTGCAACCCTGGCAGCAGCCTTCTTCACCGCTTTCTTCACTGCTTTCTTCTTCACGATTTTTCCTGCGGCGCCTTTGGCTGCCTTCTTCGCTGCGGTCTTCTTTACTGCGGCACGTTTCATCTGGATACCTCTTCGGCGAATGAGCGCGCCGCAATCCTCACCGGCGCTGGTCAATGAATTAGCAACCCTTCCCTTTACCCAGCTTAAGCGTGCGCTCGGCGGCGCATGCCATGGGGCAAATGCATGATGGAGAACAGCGCTTCACCGGGGATTAACCCGTGGGGCGCGAGGGTGGCCATCCCGGACATTGCTATTGGATTCGCCATGAAGAATGAAAATCACCCCACCGCCGACCTGCGCAAGCTCGGCGAACTCATCGATGGCATCGACACCGCGATGCTGACGACGCACGCGTCCGACGGCTCGATGGTGAGCCGGCCGCTGCAAACGCTTTCCTTTGATTCCAACGGCGAGCTGGTGTTTTTCACCGGCGCGGATAGTCACAAGATCGAGGAGCTCGCCGAGAATCCCGACGTCAACCTGAGCTATGCCCATCCCACCGCGCAGCGCTTCGTCTCCATCCGCGGCCGCGCGCGCGTTGATCGCGACCGCAAGACGATCGACGAACTCTGGTCCAGTCCCCAGAAGATCTTCTTTCCACTAGGCAAGGACGATCCGAACCTGCTCGTGCTGCGTATCCGCGTGCAGGATGCCGCGTATTGGGAATCAGCCGGCAACTTCGTTGCGCGCGCGCTGGATTTTGCCAAGGGCTTGCTGAGCAAGGATCCGCAGGATCTGGGTCGGCACGGCATGCTCAGTGGCAACGCTTAACGTGCGCTTGCACTCCGTGGCACAGCCGGCGTGTGCAGGATGAAATCGGTGACATCCGCGCGCGTCGGCGACAAGGCGGGATAGCGCATGGCGGCGAGAACGCGGAAATGTCCGACGCCGCGATATTGCTTGTGCGTCACATCGACGCCGGCCGCTTTCAATCGATGCGCCAGCGACGCGCTGTTGCGCGGATCGACGACGCGGTCGCCGGTGCCATTGAGCAACAGGAACGGCGGCTCGTCGCCATTGACGAAATTGACCGGCTGGGATGCGGGCCACGTCGATTCCTCGCCGAATACTTCCTTGATTTTCGGATCGGTCAACGGCAGGAAATCGTAAGGCCCCGCAACGCCGACGACACCGGCGACGTCACGTGGCTTCAATCCCACTGTGGTCAGATAGCGCGCGTCGGTCGCCAGCAACGCGACAATGTGAGCTCCCGCGGAATGTCCGATCAGGAATACGCGTGCGGGATCACCACCCCACTCGCGGGCATGGTCGATGGTCCAGCGCGTCGCGACGGCGGCGTCGGTTTCAAAGTCCGGGAAGCGTCCCTGCGGAAATTTGCGATAGTCGGCGACGATCGTGACGATGCCGCGCGCAGCGAGCGCCTTGCCGACAAAAGCGTATTCATCACGACTGCCGCTGCGCCAGCTCCCGCCGTAGAAAAACAGCGCGATGGGCGCGGCCGTCGTGCTTGGCGATGGCCGATAGACATCGAGCTTGAGGTCGAGCTGGGGCGAATAGGTCTGTGTCTGCGCCGCTATCGACGTGCCGCCAACGTTGACGACACGGAAAAACGCAGCCTGGCAACCGCACATCAGCGGTACCATGGCGAGGGAGATCCAGCGACGCAGATGCAATCTCATGCAAGACAACTCCGCCGGCGCGGCGCCGGGTTCATGATCGAACATACGTGCGACGGCAGCATCCGGTTGCAGCGTTCGCTGAACGGCTGCCTGCATCGGCGGTTTCGCAGAATCTGAGACGCCGCCGCGCATACTGCGTGCGCATGCCGATGAAACCGTCTCCGCCATCCATGGATCCGCTCCGCCTCGATCAGCCCGCGCGCATCAAGGGCCGGGGAGCGGCGTCGAACCCGGAAGGACGCTTCGAGACGATTGGCAAGACGCGCGAGGACGATGGCTGGCATCGCGAAGACGAAGACACGCCGCGACCGCCAACCCAGGTCACCGAAGAACGCGCGCGCACCATCATCAGCCGCAATGATTCGCCGGACATCCGCTTCGAGCAGTCGATCAACCCCTACCGTGGTTGCGAACATGGCTGCGTCTACTGTTATGCGCGGCCGTCGCATGCCTACCTGAATCTTTCCGCCGGCATCGATTTCGAGACCCGGTTGTTCGCGAAGACGAACGCAGCAGAGTTGCTGCGCATCGAGCTTGGCAAGCGCAACTACGTCTGCACGCCGATCAATCTTGGCGCAAACACCGACCCCTACCAGCCGATCGAGCGCCGTTACAAGATCACGCGCTCCATCCTCGAAGTGCTCGCCGAATGCGCTCATCCCTGCACGATCATCACCAAGAACGCGATGATCGAGCGCGACCTCGATATCCTCGTGCCGATGGCGCGCGCGAACCTCGTGCATGCGTTCGTGTCGGTGACCTCACTCGACAACCGCCTCGCGAGCACGCTGGAGCCGCGCGCAAGTGCGCCACACCGGCGTCTTGAAGCCGTTGCAAACCTCAACGCGGCGGGCGTGCCTTGTGGCGTGATGGTCGCGCCGATCATTCCGATGGTAACCGACCGTTATATCGAACAGATTCTCGAGCGCGCAGCAGCGGCTGGCACGAAACGCGCCGGTTATACGGTGCTTCGTCTGCCGTACGAGCTCAGGGATCTGTTCCGCGACTGGCTTGCGTTGAACGTGCCCGAGCGCGCTGAACATGTGATGAGCCTGATCCGGCAGATGCGCGCCGGCAAGGACAACGACGCGCGCTTCGGCTCGCGCATGCGCGGCGAAGGCGAGTTCGCCGAACTCATCCGGCAACGTTTCCATCTGGCTTGCCGCAAGAACGGTATCAACGACGTGCGCGACCTCGCGCTGGATGGTTCGCACTTCGTTCCGCCGCGCGAAGCATCACCGCAAGCTGATTTGTTCTGACCAGTCGAACACCATCCATCGCGACGAAACATCGCGGCCCCGACGCAACCCACCTCAAGGCTGCAAGCTCAGGCCGAAATCGCCAGACGCTCGCTGCGGTAGATCTGCGCCGTGACAAGAAAGACGATGATTGCCGCCAGCGTCGTGCACGCGAAGCAGAGCCAGAGCTGGAAAGGTGCGACCGCGTCGCCGCGCAGCAGTCGCATGATCGCGACCTGCTGGCCCATCAGCGGTACGCTGTACATCCACGTCTGCGCCTTGAGCGGGAACACCGACAGCAGCAAGGTCGGAATCACCGGCACAAACATGAGCAGCGACAGATACGTCTGCGCCTCGCGATAGCTTTTCGCGAATGCGGCGGCAAGCGTCTGCAACGTCGCCAGCACGAACACCAGCGGCAGCATCACGAACAAGGTCAGCAAAGCGAAGTGCGCGCCGATTTCCAGACGCATGCCGAGCTTCTCGGTCGGCAGGAACTGGCCCGCGACCGAGAACGCGAAAATGCTCAGCAGCAGGGTCGTCGTGGCAAACGCACTCGTCGCGCCGAGTTTGCCGATGAGGATCTTGCCGCGGCTGACCGGGTTGACCAGCAGTGGCTCCAGCGACTGCCGTTCGCGTTCGCCTGCGGTGGTGTCGATCGCCAGTGCCATGCCGCCGACGAATACGCCGAGGATGAAGAAATACGGCAGCATCGCGAACATCGTGCCGCTGCGTGCCTGCGCAGTGGACTGGTCGCGGCCGGCAATGACCACCGGCGTGGTCACCGCGGGCGAGATGCCGCGCGCGATCAGTCGCATCGCGCCACTGCGCCGCGAGTAGCCATCGAGCATCCCCTGCAGGCGCGCCACCGAGCCTTGCGCGTCGCGCTGCGACTGGTCGTAGATCAGCTCGACCTGGGCGGGTTCGCCCTTGTTCCATGCGTCGGCGTAGTCGGCGGGTATGCGCAGCACCAGGTCGACATCGCTGTCGCGCACCGCGCGCTCGGGATCGGCCGGTGCGTCCTTGATCTCGACGCCGTGCTGCTTCAGTTCGGCGATCAGGTTCGGCGCGTTCGCCGCACCGACCACGGGTACCGGCAGCGGTTTTTCGGATTTCTCGATCTCGCGCGTGACCGCGGTGTTGATGATCAGCACGAACACCAGTGGCGCAAACAGCGGCCCGGTCAGCAGCGTGTTGATCACGGTGCGGCGATCGCGCAGGTTCTCGCGGATTTCCTTCCAGAAAACGATCAGGGCTGATTTCACGCGGCGAGTCCTTCTTCCGAACCGATGATTTTCACGAACGCATCCTCGAGCGTCGCCGCGCCAGTCTGCGCGCGGAGTCCTTCCGGCGATTCGTCGGCAACCACTCGACCGCGCGCGATCACGACGATGCGATCGCACAGCGCGCCGACCTCCTGCATGATGTGGCTGGAAAACAGCACGCAGCGGCCTTCGTTTTTCAGCTTGTGCATGAAGGTGCGCATCGCACGCGTGGCCATCACGTCGAGGCCGTTGGTCGGCTCGTCGAGGATCACGTTGCGTGGATCGTGCACGAGCGCGCGTGCGATCGCGGTCTTCACGCGCTGGCCTTGCGAGAAGCCTTCGGTCCTGCGCTCGGCGATGTCGGCCATGTCGAGCGCGGCGATCAGCGCCTCGATGCGTGCACGTCGCGTCGGCGCATCGAGCCCCTGCAGGCGCGCGAAATAGTCGATGTTCTCGCGCGCGCTGAGGCGCTTGTACAGTCCGCGCGCGTCCGGCAAAACCCCGAGTCGGCGACGCACTGCGGTCGGGTCCGTTGCCGCATCGATGCCGTCGACGAGCACCTGTCCCGCATCCGGTCGCATCAATGTGTAGAGCATGCGCAGCGTCGTGGTCTTGCCGGCGCCGTTCGGTCCGAGCAGGCCGGTGATCTCGCCGTCGCGCGCGACGAAGGAGACGCCGTCGACTGCCTTCACCGTGCCGAAGGCCTTGTGCAGGTTCCTGACTTCGATCATGGCGCCGCTCCATTGAACGTGATGAATGCCGGCGTCGCAGCAAAGTCGGCGATGCAGCCGGCGTCGAGTGTGTGCGCATCCAGCGTCTGCACGAATGTCTTGACCAGTTTCGGCAGACATCCGCGCGCCATCACCGAATGACCCTGGCCC
>JBDSXV010000112.1:0-37420 GCA_039926025.1 Dokdonella sp. | reverse complement strand
TGTCGGCCGCGCTGTAGCTCGGCACGATGTCGTAGCCCTCGACACGCAGCTGGGTGAGGATGCGTTCGGAATCGACGAGGGCCTTGGGGCAGCCGAGGCTGACGAAACCGACCTTGGGATTGCGGCGAGACATGAGTGAAGGATCGCTAGGTACAACCCAACATTATAGACTGAGGTGGGCATCGACCGCCACGCAGCGCCGTTTCCGGCCCATCTTCGCAGCCCTGCTGCTGTGCCGATGCGCTGGATTCCAAAAAAAAAGCGCCATTCCAGCCTATCAATCGGCTACTGGCAGGGGTTGGGGGCGGACGCAATGGTAGACTCCGGCTGCGAAAGCCCGTTGCAAAGGCCTTTTGCGTGACCGGACCACTGGCCGGACAGGGGCTCAACGAATGCAAGCTGGTCGTAGATACGCAACGGCCCAATCTCGGTCGCGTGCGTTTGTAGCGTGCCTTGCTGGTTGTCTATTGTTTGCACCGCCCGTTACTTCGACGGCGGCTGGCCGCAATTTCGCGCGCGCGCAACTGGCGGCGAGCAGCCAGCGGCTGGTCGCAGCAACCGGCGAAGCCCTCGGCGGCAGTACATCGATCGGAATTGCGCGCGCGATCGGCGGCGCTCCCGGTTGCCAGACATTGCTGACTCTTCTCGGCGACTTCTCTGCCGCGCTCGACGTGCCTGCCCTGTCCGACCGCCAATGGGACGAAGCGCTCGTGATCGCTCGGCAGCGCGGTGATCTGCGATCGCAGATCGCGCTCACGGCCGCAGTTGCGGAGAGCGCGCTCTCGCTTGGCGACTACGAACGCTCTCAGGCACTTGCGGCAAGCCTGCGCGGAATGGCGCAGGAGGTCGGCGATGTCAGCGCACAGGCTCAGGCAGAGAACATCACGGGTGTGATCGAGCGCCGGCACGCCCATCTCGACGTGGCGATCGCGCATCAGCAACGCTCAATCGACCTGTTCCGCGCGGATCACAACATGATCGGCGCGATGCGTGCCCTGTCAGATCTCGGCACGGCACTGCGCGATCGCGGCGACTTCGCGCGGGCGCTGGAGGCACAGCTCGAAGCCACAGCGGAACGCGAGCGATCGGGCGATCGCCTCGAGAACGTCTATCGCAACCTCGCCCTGCTCTATCGTGAGATCGAGGACACTGCCGCCTCGCGAGAATATTTCCAGCGCGCAATCGACGAAGCCACCCGCCGCGGTGTGCCGTCGGTATATTCCTCGGTGGTGGGATCGTATTCGAGCCTGCTCAACGACATTGACGACTACGATGGCGCGCGTAACGTGGCAGAAGAAGCGCTCGCCATCGACGAAGCGCTCGGTGATCGTCCGCACCAGGGCTTCGAACACCTGGAACTTGGGCGTGCGCTGCTGGGCTTGAAAAAACCGGCCGCGGCGGTTGAACATCTGCAGCAATCCTTGCAGCTCGGCCGCGAACTCCAGCAACGCGAACTTATCGCGCGCGCACTGCTGCACCTGACCGAAGCTGCGCTCAGCGAACGCGACCATCTACGCGCGCGGGGCATGATCGACGAAGCGATTGCTGGTCTGGAGGCCGCGCATCTGCGCCCGCAGCTTGCGCAGGCCTATTCGTTGCGCGAGCAGCTCGCGCGATCCGAGCAGGACGACACCGAAGCCCTGCGTTTTGCGCACAAGTCGGCCGATGCGCGCGAAGAACTCATCGGTATCCGTGCCAGCCGGCAGCTAGCGGCGCTCGAGGTGCGCCATGCGCGGTCGGACTCCGAGCAACGCCTCGCGATGCTGGCGAAAGACAACGATCTGCAGAATGCGCGACTCGACCAGCAGGCGGCACAACGACGCTTTGGCGCCATCGCGCTCGGTGGCCTGTTGCTTGCGCTGTTCGCGGTGGTCTGGCGCTCCCGCGGTGTGCGTCGTCTGAACCGAGCACTTGAGCTGCGCCATGTGGAGATCGAGCGCCAGCGCGCCGCGCTCGGCGAAGCGAATGCATGCCTGGAAAAACAGGCAGCCGATCTCTACCACGCCGCGACCACCGACTGGCTCACCGGAGTCTCGAACCGTCGCGTGCTGCTCGAACGCCTTGAACTGCGCGTGCACGAACATCGCGCGCAGAAACGCGAACTCGCACTGCTGCTGATCGACTTCGACAACTTCAAGCTGATCAACGACCGCCTCGGCCACCTGCTGGGCGACCGTGCCTTGATCAGCGGCGCGCAGGCGATGCGCGAATGCCTCGGCGACAACGATCTGCTCGGACGCTTCGGTGGCGAGGAGTTCATTGCAGTCGTCGACGATTGCGATGGGGTCGACGCGCTTGAAACCGCTGAACACATGCGCGCGCACGTGGCCAGCCTGCTTTCATGGCTTGCGTCCGACTTGCGCGCGACGGCAACGATCAGCATCGGCATCGCGTTCCTGTCCGACATCGGCACGTCCGCTGGCGCCTCGGCATTGGTCGATGCCGCCGACCGCGCGCTGTACCAGGCGAAGAACGCCGGCCGCAACCGCGTGCAGCGCTACGCGGCATGAGCGAGCGCCTCCCATTCATTGACATGTGCCGCGCCGAGGCTACGCTGTAGCCGATCATCTTTTCGCACGGAGCAGCGCCCACGTGGGCCAGCAGATCCAGCTCAACACTTCACGCATGCAGTGCATCGGCGCCTATCTCGCCAAACCTGTCGGCAAACCCAAGGGTGGCATCGTCGTCGCACAGGAAATTTTCGGCGTCAACGCCCACATGCGCAGCGTGGTGGACCGCTACGCCGAGCATGGCTATGCCGCGATTGCACCCGCGTTTTTCGATCATGTCGAAAATGGCGTCGAACTCGGCTACGACGAAGCCGGCTTCAAGCGTGGCCTTGAACTCGTGCGCGAAATCAGCTTCGATCGCGCGGTTGAGGACATTGCCAGCGCCGCAGAATCCATCGCTTCAGCCGGCCGCATTGGTTGCGTGGGCTATTGCTGGGGTGGAACCGTCGCGTTGCTCGCTGCGACCCGACTCGGCCTGCCGGCCGTCAGCTACTACGGCGCGCGCAACGTGCAGTTCCTCGCCGAGAAACCTGCCGCGGCGTTGATGTTCCATTTCGGCGTCCACGATTCGTCGATTCCGCCTGAGGCCGTCGACCGGCATCGCGGCGCATGGCCGAGCGCCGCAGTCCATGTGTACCCGTGCGGTCATGCGTTCAATCGCGATGTCGACCCAAAGGCTCATGACGGTGCCAGTGCGATGCTCGCGCTGGAACGCACGCTGGCGTTCTTCGATCAGCACTTGGCTGGCGCACACGCATGAGCTTTCCGTTGGATCCACGCCTGGCAGCCGATACACAGCCGATCGGGGAAATGCCGCTTTCGAGCCTGCTGCTGATGGACGACGCGCGCTTTCCGTGGCTGATCCTGGTGCCCCGTATCGCCGGCGCGCGCGAGCTGTTCGACCTGGATGAAGCGGATCGGCACGCCTTGCTTGGCGAGATCAGCGCAATCAGCCGCGTACTGGAAACCCAGTTGCAGCCGGACAAAATGAACATCGCCGCGCTCGGCAACGTCGTGTCGCAGTTGCACGTGCATCTGATCGCACGCTACACGAACGACGCTGTCTGGCCACAACCGGTGTGGGGGCATGGGGAGCGGGTGCGTTACGACAACGTCGCGCGCACGCAACGCATTGCCGAGTTGCGCAAGGCGCTCGCGCCACTTTTCATCTGATGCACCTGCCAGCCGCCGACGTTGCCGTCACAGTCGAAGCACTGAGCGAAACCCTGCTGCTGCTGCGTTTTGGATCCGGCATCGACGCCGACCTCAATGCGCGTGTGCATCGCGCCGCAGCGACGCTGCGCGCTGCGCGCTTGCCGGGAGTTACTGATTTCGTACCCGCCTACGCGACACTCGCCGTTGTCTACGCACCGGCCGCCTGGTCGAACGGCGCAGAAGCGCCCTGGCTTCATCTCGCTGCCGCCATCAGCGCGAAACTCAAGGTGCCGGACGCCCACGTAGCGACCTCCGCGCTCTCGGTCGAAATTCCGGTGTACTACGGCGCTGAACATGGTCCGGATATGGAAGCACTCGCGCAACAGCTGGCTCTTCCCATCAACGAGGTGGTCGCACGCCATGTCGCTGCTGACTACCATGTTGCGATGCTCGGTTTCGCGCCGGGATTTCCGTATCTGCTCGGCCTCGATCCGCGTTTGCATGCAGCGCGTCGTGCCAGTCCACGCACGCGTGTGCCGCGCCGTTCGGTCGCGATCGGCGGCGCACAGACCGGCATCTATCCGACCGAATTGCCGGGAGGTTGGCAGCTGATCGGGCGCACACCGCTTGTGCTGTTCGATGCGTCACGCAATCCGGCTAGTCTGCTGGCGCCGGGCGATCGCGTGCGCTTTCGTGCCATCGACGACGACGAGTTCGTCGAGATCGAACGAGCGCAACCGCAGTGAGTGTCGTGGTCCTCAAGGCTGGCTTGCTGACCACCGTGCAGGATCGTGGTCGGCGCGGGTTCGCCGCCATCGGCGTCGGTCACGCGGGTCCGATGGACGCAGGGTCATTTCGCCTCGCCAATGCGCTGGTGGGCAACGCCGATTCGGCCGCTGCACTGGAGGTCAGCCTGCTTGGTCCGCGTTTGCGCTTCGAGACCGATGCAACCATTGCACTGGCGGGAGCGCGCTTCGATATGCGCATCGACGCACAAGCCGCATCATCGTGGCAGCCCACGCGCATCAAGGCCGGTAGCGTGCTCGACCTCGGTTCGGCGCAACGTGGCGCACGAGCCTATCTCGCGGTCGCTGGCGGGTTCGCGGTCGATGCGGTATTGGGCAGCAGATCGACTGACGTGAACGCGGGATTGGGTTCGCTCAGTGGCCGCGCTCTCGCCGCGGGCGAAAGGCTCTCGATTTCAACGACTGCTTCCCTGGCGTCGGATCCGGCAGCCGCTCCACTACGGGGATCGACACGGAACATTGGGGCCTCCCCGTCGAAACCACGCCGGCCAACACCATCTTGGTCGCTCGATCCGCGCCCCTGGTTCGACGCCGTTGGCAATCAACCGATCCGACTCATCCGCGGCGCGCACTGGGAAGCGCTCGACGCGGACTCGCGTGTGGCACTGTTCACCCAAGAGTTTCGCATCGGCGCAGACTCGAACCGTGTTGGATACCGACTCGAAGGTCCCTGCCTCGCGCTGGACGCGGCGCTCGAGCTGGTTAGCGAGGCCGTTGCCTTCGGCACACTGCAACTGCCGCCCAACGGTCAACCCATCGCCCTGATGGCCGAGCATCCGACAACGGGCGGCTATCCGCGCATCGGCCAGATTGCCGCCATTGACTTACCACGCCTCGCGCAGCGACGGCCTGGCGATTACATTCGTTTCCTGGAAATGGGAATCGACGAAGCTCAAACGCGCTATCTTGCGCGCGAGCGCGAACTCGCGCATTTGCTTGACGTCATTGCTACGCGAATCGCCACTCATGACTGAAGCCAGATCTTCGACTCCGAATCCTTCAACCTCGAACCCGACGATTGCGCGCAGCATCGATCTCAACTGTGACCTGGGTGAATCATTCGGCGCGTGGACAATGGGTGCGGACGCCGCGGTGATGCCCTGGATCACCTCTGCCAATATCGCCTGCGGCTTCCACGCCGGTGATCCCGACACGATGCGCCGCACGCTCCAACTCGCGGTGCGTGCGAAAGTCGCCGTTGGCGTTCACGTGTCACTGCCCGACCTTGCTGGCTTCGGCAGGCGCGAGATGCGCGTATCACCCGATGAAACCTACGCGATGACGCTTTACCAGATCGGTGCGCTGGCCGGCTTTGCGCGTGCAGCTGGCACACGTCTGCGTCACGTCAAACCGCATGGCGCGCTCTACAACATGGCCGCACGCGACGCACTGCTCGCCGCGGCTATCGCGCAGGCGGTGCGCGATTTTGATGCGCGGCTGATCCTGGTCGGTCTTTGCGCAAGCGAACTGACACGCGCGGGCCGGAATCTCGGACTCGACGTGGGGCACGAAGCGTTCATGGATCGACGTTACGAGAACGATGGCTCCCTGACGCCGCGGAGCGAACCGGACGCCGTGATCGCGGATGTCGATGCCGCTGTTGCGCAGGCGCTGGCGATTGCCACGCGTGGCGAAGTGACGACGCGCAGTGGTGCGACGCTCACGCTCTCTGCCGATACGCTGTGCGTTCACGGTGACCGGTCCGATGCGGCGCTCTTCGCCCGATGCCTGCACGAAGGACTCAAAGCCGCTGGCATCTCGGTCCGTGCGCCGGGTATCGAGCGTGCTGCGTGAACGACTGGCCGCTACTCGGCGTCGCGGTCGTTGTTGTCGGCTTCGTCCTGCGCCGCAATCCCGTCCTCGTCGTGGTGATCGCCGGCCTGGTAAGCGGAATCGCAGCACACATGGGCATCGGCGATCTGCTCGCCTTGATCGGCACATCCTTTGTCAGCAACCGGGCGCTGCTGCTGTTCGCGCTGACACTGCCGGTCATCGGTGTGCTCGAACACTACGGCTTGCGTGAACGCGCACAAGCATGGATCGCAAATTTTCGTGGCCTCACCCTGACCCGCTTGCTGATTTCGTATCTGGGTCTGCGCCAGGTTCTGTCGATGTTTGGTCTGATCGATCTTGCCGGGCATGCGCAAACCGTACGGCCGCTGCTGGCCCCGATGAGCGAAGCGGCCGCCGCGCGCGGCGGCGTTCTCGACGAACCGGAACGCATGCGCGTCCGCGCGCTGGCTGCGGCGACCGACAACATCGGCCGCTTCTTTGGCGAGGATGTCTTCCTCGCGTTTGGTGCGGTCCTGCTGATCCAGGGTTTCTACGAACGTCAGGGCATCCACCTTGAGCCGCTTGCCATCGCACTGTGGGCCTTGCCGACCGCAATTGCCGCGTTCGTCATCCATGCGTTGCGCATCTGGTCGGCTGCCCGCGCACTGTCACGCACGCAAGTCGCAAGCGCCAAGGACGAAACGCATGCTGCAGATTGAGCCGGTCTACTGGTTGATCGGGGTCTTGCTGATCGTCGCAGCCGCGTTCAACGCGCGAGCGCGATCGTGGTCGACAACGGCGTTCTGGGCCGTGCTGGCCTGCCCGTTGCTGTTTGGTGAAGCTATCCTGCGCGCGAATGCCGCGGGCGTTCGCTGGCCGGCGCAGGCAATGGGCGTGGGCGTGATAGCCCTTGGCGTCCTTGCGGCACGCGGCGGTTTGCGAACAACCGTGGAGTCCGCCGACGGCATCCACGCGCGTCGTGAATCCGCGCGAATCCTCGGCAATCGGCTGTTCGCGCCCGCACTCGCGATTCCATTGCTGACACTGGCCCTGGTGCTCGTCTCGAAATATGCGCGCTGGGGAGAAATGCCACTGATCGATCCCTCGCAGGCGACCCTGATCTCGCTCGGCTTCGCCTGCGTGCTCGCCCTGGTCGTCGCGCTCCGCACAACGCGGGCAACGTTGCCGTTGGCACTGCGCGAAGGAACGCGTCTGCTCGACACACTCGGCTGGGCCGCGCTGTTGCCGATGCTGTTGGCGACACTGGGCAGCGTGTTTGCCGCGACCGGGGTAGGCGACGCGATCGCTGCCCTCGTCGGTGCAGTGATTCCCACCGACAGCCGCTTTGCCTGCCTCGCTGCGTTTGCACTCGGCATGGTGTTGTTCACCGTAATCATGGGCAATGCGTTTGCGGCGTTCCCGGTACTGATGGCCGGCATCGGGCTGCCTCTACTGGTCTTGCGCCACGGCGCAAACCCGGCAGTGCTGGGCTCGATCGGCATGTTGACCGGGTATTGCGGCACCTTGCTCACGCCGATGGCGGCGAATTTCAATATCGTTCCCGCCGTGCTGCTGGAACTTCCGGATCAGTACGGTGTGATCCGCGCGCAATTGCCGACCGCGCTCGTATTGCTCGCCGTGAATTTCCTTCTGCTCTGGCTGCTGGTGTTTCGATGAAGACCATGCGCACGATCCTGTTGACGGGATTCGAGCCGTTCGGTGGCGAGAACGTGAATCCTTCGCAGGAAATCGTTCGCGCACTCGATGGTGACGTGATCGACGAGCATCGCGTGGTCGGCGCGATCCTGCCGGTCGCATTTGCGGCAACGTATCCCGCGCTCGATTCGTTGCTCACGCAACATCGCCCGGTGCTCGTTGTTGCGCTGGGTCAAGCCGGTGGGCGCAGCGAAATTTCGCTGGAGCGGGTCGCGATTAACTTGATCGACGCGCGCATTGCCGACAACGATGGCGCGCAGCCGATCGACCAAGCCGTGATCGACGGCGCGCCCCGCGCGTATTTTTCGACGCTCCCGATAAAGGCCATCGCCGCAAGTCTGCGTCAGCTCGGCATTCCAGCGGCGACCTCGCTGAGCGCCGGCAGTTTCGTGTGCAACCAGGTGTTTTTCGCTCTCGCACATCTGATCGCGACGCGCCACCCGGACACGCGTGGTGGCTTCGTCCACGTGCCGTGGCTGCCGGAGCAGGCTGTGCGGCACGCCGGTCAGTCGAGCATGGCCCTGGATACGATGATTGCGGGCGTGCGCGCAACAGTCGAATGCGCGATCTCGACCGTCGAAGACCTGCATGTCACCGGCGGTTCGACGCACTGAACCTCGCCGCATCGAACCCCAAATGCAACGCGGGCGCCATGGGCGCCCGCGCACAAGACTTCATTGAACCCACTATCAGGTGCGCGGCGGATAAACGCCCTGCAAGGCAATGCAGAAGTTCAATGTCAGATACGGCTGCAGATTGTTGTGAGGTTGGTTGCCACCCATCGGCGAGATCTCGTTCGTACTCATCGGGGTGATGCCTGTGGCACTGGCCTGATAGAGATTCGCACCGAGGGAGCGTGCGAACGACTCGCCGACCGCCTGCGGATCCTCACCGGGCTGGTTCGATGCCATCAGCGCGTGTGCGTGCGAGGGCATCTCCGTCTGAAGAAGGGTCACGGTATCCGTACCGCCGGTTTCGCCCAGGTCATGCAACGAAAGACCCGGCCCCTGCCCGGGATGCATCGGAACGTTGCCTTGCATATTGGGCAGCGCGAAGTTCGACGACCCGTTGCCGCCATAGGTCGTTCCCAGCAAGGAGAACAGGGCCGTGTTCTGCGAGATTGGCAGCAGCTGACCGTCGCAGAACGCCCACCCTCTGGGCGGGAAGTTGAAAGGGAACATGCGGATTTCCGCCACGAAGGGATTGGACACAGTGTTCTCCTTATTGCGACGGGTAAATGCCGAATAGCGAAATGATGAAGTCGACGCAGAGGTAGGGCTGGAAATTCTCGTGAGGCTGGTTGCCGCCGGTCCCTGTCGTCGATTGGGCGTTCAAGGGGGTATTCGCGTTCGCAGCGATGTAGGGGGTATAGCTCGGCGTCGTCGCAGCTACGTTCCCAGCGGCATTCGTCGTCGTCGCGTTGTTGTTGCTGGCGAGGAACGGATGGGTATGCGCGGGAATCTGCGCGGTGGTCAGCGTCACTGTTTCGACGCCGCCCGTCTCACCCTGAATGAATCCATTGCCCATGTGGATCGGAACACGCCCGCGCAGATCGGGCAAGGAGAACGTCGACTGGCCATCGCCCCCGTAAGTCGTGCCTATCAGATTGAAGAGCGTGTCGTATTCGGAAATGGGCAGGAGCTGTCCTTCGCAGAACATCCAACCCGCCGGCGCGAAATTTCCGCCGAACATGCGTATCTCGCCAACAAATGGATTTGCC
The DNA here is from genome assembly GCA_039926025.1 of Dokdonella sp. Lineage (GTDB taxonomy): Bacteria > Pseudomonadota > Gammaproteobacteria > Xanthomonadales > Rhodanobacteraceae > Dokdonella_A. The sequence continues at coordinate 27,740 of JBDSXV010000112.1, read as the reverse complement.
ATGGGAACCTCCTCAGTTCTGACTTGGGAAGATGCCCTGCAGGGCAATACAGAAATTCAGCGTCAGGTATGGCTGCATGTTCTGGTGCGGCTGACTGCCACCGACATTCGCCAGCGTGGTCGGGTTCATCGCGCCGGGCGCCGCAAAAGGCGTGTAGGTCTGTGAAAGCGGACTGGCGAGGAAGTTTCCGGTCGGTATCGCCACGTTCGTCGCGTCCGACGTCGGGGAAGCCATCGCCCCATGCACGTGCGTGGGTAACTCCGCGATGGTCAGGGTATGGCCCTGTTCGCCGGCAGACTGCCCGAGCGTGTATCCATTGCCCATGTGCATCGGCACGCGGCCTTGAAGGTTCGGCAACGCGAAATTCGTCTGGCCGTTTCCGCCATAGGTGGTGCCGAGCAGAGAAAAAAGCGCCTGGTTCTGATTGATCGGCAAAAGCTGGCCATTGCACAGCGCCCAACCGCGCGGTGCAAAGCCGAAGCTCATGAGCCGGACTTCCGACAGGAACGGGTTTGACATTGCGTACCTTCCTTTGCTGGATTCGCTCGACGATCTGGCTCAGTTGAACGCTTGCTTTTTCAAGGGGTGATTCCACAGGAGTTGTTGGCAACACCGGTGAGTGTTCCGATGGTCGCGCCGACCGTTGTGGCACCCGGGTTCTGCGCGATCACGTAGTTGCGGGCAGCCGGATCGACCTGCGCACCCAGCGCCAGACCTTCCAGACTGAAGACACTGGTGTTCGCCTGGCGCAGCTGCATTCCGAAAAATCCAGGGCCGCCTGCGTTGGTGGTGTTGCCGCTGACCTTCGCGCAGATTGAGCTGGCATTGCGCGACTGCAGGCGAATCGAATCGAGCGCGGTGCCACCGGCGACCACATTGGAGGTATTGCCCGTCAACGCGACCTTCAGCAGGCCGCCCGTTCCGGTCGTGCCGGAGGACTCCGCAAGGATCGGATACGCATTGTCGATACCGTTGACGATGTTGTTGGCAGCGTTAACGTTCATCGTGCCGAAGCCCACAATGGACGAACCTGAATTGAACAGACGAATGCCGAACTGGTTTCCACCAAGACCGATACCGGTCACGTTGTTGTTCTTCACGTCGCCGGTCGCGGTACCGGGGCCACCGCTGCTGAAGACGTTGATGAGATCGCCGGGTAATCCAGAGATCGTGTTCGTGTCGATGTTGAAGGTGAGCGTCGACGTGACCGCGCGCGAGACCTGGATACCCAGATTGCCCTGATTCGGCGCACCCGCAGTAATCGTGTTGTTGATGAACGTCGCGTTGACAGTTGATCCGTCGCCGGAGTCGGCGCTCAGCTCGATCGACCGATTGCCCGACAGGGTCGAGTTCTTCACCGTGCCGGTCAGATTGCCCGTGGCATTGGTCTGGAAGAACACGCCGTTGTTGCCCGACGCCGTGCTGTTGTCCTTCACCGTGCAGGCATCGAACACGATCGAACCGGTGACCGCGCTGTTGTGGATGCGCACGTTGTCCTCGGTCGAGCCAGTTACTTCGACGCGTGTTGCGGTCGCGGCCGGATCGCTGAGATCGTTGATCAGGATACCGGCCTGCTCACCGGTGTTGTTGGTATTGGCCTGAAGCAACAGATCGGTGAGCGCAAGTTTCGACACTGTAGTGCCCTTGATGCCGCTGTTCGCATTGTTTTTGATCCACATCAGCGACAGCACGGCCTTCGCATTGGTCAGCGAAATCGCATCACCCCCGGTCTTCTGGATCGTGCCGCCGCTGCAGGCCGTGTTTCCGCTGCGACAGGTATTGGCCGATGCATCACCCAGCACCGTCAAGGTGCTCGAATTGTTGAGCAGGATGCCGTTGGTCGGACCAAAGGCCGCCGTACCCGCCGATACGCTGCGGAACGTGAATGTGCCCGTAGCATTGGTCAGACCAATCGCTGTACCGGTAGTCGTCGCAACGGTCACGTTGTTCTGGACCAAGCCGCCTGTTGTGGTACCCGTGCTGGTAAAGCCCGGGTTGGTACCTGTGCTGATATCGAGCGAACTCACGGTCGTGTTGTTGCCCCCGAGCGCCACCGTGCCCGTCAGCAGCGGCTTGCTGGTTGCACCGGTGTTCTGGATCGCCAGTGGCAAGGCCGTGCCCTGGCCCCACAAGGTCGCATTGGCCTTCAACGTGATCACACCCGGTGTCGTTGTCGGCGCACCGCCGCTTTCGACAAAGACCATGTCTCCGGCCAGGTGTGCCGTGTTCGCATTCGCCAGCGAGTTGAATGAACTCTGCGATCGGCCATCGCCGGCAGCACCGGCGCCGTTGACGTACCAGACCACCCGACCGAGCGTGATTGTCACAGTCGCCGGTGCGCTGAGTACGCCGTTGCCGTCCTGCACGGTGTAAGTGAAGGTGTCGGTGCCGGTGTACGCAGCCGTCGGCGTGTAGATGAAGGCGCCTGCGGCAAAACCGCTGAGGGCGCCATGTGCCGGCGCGACCACGACGGCCGGCGTCAGCGTGCCGGGGCCCGCATCGTTGGTGATGATGTTCGTGGCAGACCCGACAAACGGCGTAGCCGGTCCGGCCACCGCGGCGTAGAGCTGGGTGTTGCCGAACGTCGTGTAACTGTCATTGTTCGCGACCGGCGAAATTTTCACGTTGTTTACCGTGAGCGAACCCGTGCACTGGAACGCGTCGGTCGCGGTGACCGTGACGTTGACGCCGTTTGTTGTCGTCGTCGGCGTGCCGGAAACCACACCCGTTGCGGCAGCGATGCCGAGGCCAGCGGGCAAGCCAGCAGCGCTCCAGGCGATCGGCGCAATGCCATTGGTCTGGGTAAAGTTCTGCGGACCATAAGGCTGGCCGAACAGACCATTCGGCAACGTGCCAGCCACCGTGATCGTCGGGCAGGTCACCGTCAGCGTGAACGCCTGGTTCGCCGGTGCGCCGACGCCATTGTTCGCCCCGAACGAAATCGGCCAGACGCCCGCGGTGCCCGCACCCGGTGTTCCTGCCAAGACACCTGTGCCCGCATTGAAAGTCACGCCACCCGGCAACGTACCGGTCTCGCTCAAGGTCGGCGCGGGGAAGCCGCTGCTGGTAACGGTGAAACTGTTCGCCACGCCAATCGCGAAGCTGGTGCTGTTCGCACTGGTGATCGCCGGAGCCTGGTTGACTGTCAACGTGAAGTTCTGCGTTGCGGGTGCGCCGACGCCATTGGTCGCCGTGAACGTGATGGGGTATGTGCCGCCAGTTCCGGCTGCCGGCGTGCCGGACAACAGACCTGTGCCGGTATTGAACGTCACGCCTGCGGGAAGCGCACCGCTCTCGCTCAGCGCGGGCGCCGGGGTTCCGGTCGCGGTGACCGTGAACGAACCTGGGGTGCCAACGACGAAGGTCGTCGCGTTCGCGCTGGTGATGGCAGACGCTTGGTTCACCACCAGAGTGAAGCTCTGCGTCGCCGGCGCGCCGACACCATTGGTGGCCGTGAACGTGATCGGATAGCTGCCGCCCGTGCCCGCTGCCGGAGTGCCAGACAACACGCCTGTGCCGGTATTGAAGGTCACGCCACTCGGCAATGCTCCGCTTTCGGACAGCGTCGCTGCCGGGAAGCCCGTCGCGGTGACGGTGAATGTACCCGGCGTCGCAATAAGGAAAGTCGTCGTCGTCGCGCTGGTGATCGCCGGAGCCTGATTGACCGTCAGCGTGAAATTCTGCGTTGCGGGTGCGCCGACGCCATTGGTCGCCGTGAAAGTGATCGGATAGGTGCCGCCCGTGCCTGCTGCCGGCGTACCGGAGAGCACACCGGTGCCCGCATTAAACGTCACGCCTGCCGGAAGCGCGCCACTCTCACTCAGCGCTGGAGCCGGTGTGCCGGTCGCAGTCACGGTGAACGTGCCGGCGGTACCGACCACGAACGTTGTCGCGTTTGCGCTGGTGATCGCCGTCGCCTCATTGACGACCAAGGTGAAGTTCTGCGTCGCCGGGGCGCCCACACCGTTGGTCGCGGTGAACGTGATCGGATAACTGCCACCCGTACCTGCCGCCGGCATACCGGACAGTACGCCGCTACCGGCGTTGAAGGTCACGCCGGTCGGCAGTGCTCCGCTTTCGGACAGCGCCGGTGCCGGGAAGCCGGTAACTGTGACATTGAAAGAGCCGGCGCTGCCGACGACGAAAGTCGTGGTATTCGCGCTGGTGATCCCGGCAACCTGATTCACGGTCAGCGTGAAGTTCTGCGTGGCAGGTGCGCCGACGCCATTGGTCGCGGTGAACGTGATGGCATACGTGCCGCCCGTGCCTGCCGCCGGTGTACCGGACAGCACACCCGTGCCTGCGTTGAATGTCACACCCGCTGGCAATGCACCCGATTCGCTCAGCGCCGGCAACGGACTGCCGGTCGCGGTGACCGTGAACGAACCCGGCGTACCGACAATGAACGTGGTCGCATTCGCGCTGGTGATCGCTGCACCATCGACGATCGAGAGCGTGAAATTCTGCACGGCCGGCGCACCCACGCCATTGGTTGCAGTGAACACCAGCGGGTAATTGCCGCCCGTGCCCGCTGCCGGCGTCCCCGACAAGACGCCCGTCGCGGCATTGAAGGTGATGCCACTGGGCAATGCGCCCGTCTGGCTCAGCGTCGGTAGCGGGAAGCCGGTAGCTGTCACGGTGAACGATCCGGGTGCACTGACAGTGAGTGCAATCGTGTTCGCACTCGTGATCGCAGCCGCTTCGTCGATGGTCAGGGTGAAGTTTTGTGTTGCCGGCGCACCGACGCCATTGGTCGCTGTGAAGGTGATTGCATAGGTACCGCCGGTGCCGGCTGCCGGCGTGCCCGACAGCACGCCCGTGCCTGCGTTGAACGTCACGCCGGTGGGCAAAGCGCCTGTCTCGCTCAGGATCGGAGTCGGCGTGCCGGTGGCCGTCACGGTGAACGTGCCGGCCGTGCCGACGGTAAACGTCGTTGCGTTCGCGCTCGTTATGACCGCGCCGTCGACGATCGCCAGCGTGAAATTCTGTGTGGCGGGCGCGCCAATCCCGTTGGTGGCCGTGAACACGAGCGGGTAGCTGCCGCCGGTGCCCGCTGCGGGCGTGCCCGACAAAACGCCGGTTGCCGCGTTGAAGGTGACGCCCGACGGAAGCGCGCCTGTCGCGGACAGTGCTGGCAGCGGAAAGCCGCTGGCGGTGACGGTAAACGTGCCCGCGGTACCGATGGTGAAGGCGATCGTGTTTGCGCTGGTGATTGCCGGCGCTTCGTCGATGGTCAGCGTGAAGTTCTGCGTTGCCGGAGCACCGACACCGTTGGTTGCGGTGAAGGTGATCGCGTAGGTGCCGCCCGTCCCGACTGCGGGGGTGCCGGACAACACGCCGGTACCGGGGTTGAAGGTCACTCCGCTCGGCAACGCGCCTGTTTCACTCAAGGTCGGAGCCGGGCTTCCCGTCGCAGTGACAGTGAACGTACCGGCAGTACCGACCGTGAAGCTTGTCGCGTTTGCACTGGTGATTGCGGATGCTTCATCGATGGTCAAGGTGAAGTTCTGCGTCGCCGGCGCGCCAACACCATTCGAGGCCGTGAATATGATCGGATAGGTGCCCGCCGTGCCTGCAGCCGGCGTCCCCGACAACAAACCGGTCCCCGTATTGAACGTCACACCGGTCGGCAGCGCGCCCGATTCACTCAGGCTCGGCAGTGGATGGCCGGTCGTGATGACATTAAACGTGCCGGCGGTGCCGACGGTGAACGTCGTACTTGAGGCGCTGGTGATAGCCGACGCCTCGTCCACAACCAGCGTGACCGGGACGGACGCGACTGAACACGAAGCCGCGTCGGAAACGTCGATCAGCAACGCGTAGCTGCCGCTGGTTCCGGCCTGGGGCGTGCCGGACAGATTTCCATTGCTGGCCAAGGTCAGCCCCGTCGGCAATGCCGGCGAACTTGCTGACAGGACAAGTGTGTAGGGTGCGGCACCGCCGCTGACGGCGAGCGTCTGGCTGTAGGCGACGCCGATTTCGGCATTAACTGGCGGCGCTATACTGAAGCTGCCGCACATGATTGAGACACTGTAGACGCGGCCGCCGCTGCAACTGGCAGCATCGGTGGCGCTGATCGCAAAGGTGAAGCTGCCGGTCGCTGTCGGCGTACCGGTGACTTGACCCGTGCTGATCGCAAGACCATCAGGCAGCGCGCCGGAATCGATCGAAAACGCGCTCGGAGTAAAAGCCACCGGAGGATTGCCGGTAGTCGCGCTGAGCGCCTGCGTGTACGCGCTGCCGATGACACCGTCAGGCAGGGACAAAGGAGCAACGCCGATGGTCGGGCAAGCCGGAGCAGCCGCAAGCACGATCACCGGCGACGACAGCATCAGAACGAGCAACCACGCGAAGCAAGCCGAAACGCGATGGAAACAATTCACTGGACAATCCCCCTGAATACCCGCTGATGCAGTCCTTGGGCGCAATCACCCGCGCTCACCAACCGGCTATCTGATCCATTGACGACGGTTCACCACGACCAGCGCGAAACGCCTGACACTGCTCCGGCAACGACAGGCCGGTTCAATCGATACCAAAGCTTTGCAGGGACACCGGCACGGTGCCGTTCAGGCTCAGGAAGATGTTGTCGAAATACGTCGTGTACGGTGTCGCCGAACTGCCGAGTTTGCGCAAGGAAGCGCGCACTTCAGCGCTCGCCGCAAGAGTATTGGCCGGCGGTGTAAAGGCGGGATCGCCGGCGCTGTACCAGAAGCCGTCATCCGGCACGCCACTGACGATCGTACGCCCCTGAATGCCGCCGGCACCTGCGATGAACTGCGTGCACGCGGCGTCCGTGAAGAAGCGAATTTCGATGGCTGCACCGACGCTGCCATCTGCAGCGTCGCTGGCTGGAATCTTGAAGCGCGCACCGTAGTTGGCCTGCAGCACCATGGTCGGCGCCGCGAACACGACGCATTGGCTGATCCCGGCTGCCGCGTGGGCCGTCGACGGACTCGCGCCAAGGTCTACCTGGGCTGCGCCTGAGGTACCCAACACGCCACTGGCGTCCTGCGCCGCAGTCCAAACGGCGCTGCCGTTGCCGGCAGGATCCGGTGCCGCAGAAAGAAACAATGCCCAAGGAGGCAACGTGGTGGCGAAATTTGGATTCTGGATCGTGTTCTGCGCCCGCGCTGTCACAGCGAAGACCATCAGACCGGCAAGCGCCGCGCTTCGACCCCATGCGCCAGTCCAGCGCGCCGCATTATCAAATTGCATGATGTCTCCCTGTCGCCAATTCGGCGGTCCCCGACTCTCACCGCGCACGGCGAAGTATCTGCGTCAAATGTGGCTTTTGCAAAACTATTTTCGATAACCGATATGGTCCACGACATTTACGCAGCGGTTGTGCTAAGTCACATTCAACGCAGAATCGGCCCAAAGAAAACTTCGGTGTTTCAGCAGCCCTTGCTGTCCGTGCTCTCAGGTATCACGTCGATGATCAAGGTGCCAGTTGACACATATGGCAGCTTGACCTTAACGGCGTCGGTCGTGTAATAGAAACCGCGCTGTGTGGGCGCTGTTACCGCGTCGCGCACGCCCGATTCGTAGAATGTTCCAACCGCGTCAGCGGCTGTCGCGATCGCGAATCGGTGAACCTTGTCGAGCTTCACGCAGCCGAGCAGGCGCGTGCGACGGAACGGACGAATGTCCAGATAGAGCGGCTTTGCTTCGACCGCCTTTCCCACGCTATCGCCTTCGCCAAGCACATACAGCAAGGGCTTGAATACCGCGTTCCCATGACCGCCCTTGTTGCGCTCGGTCAGCACCTGCAAACGTACCGCCGCGTGCTCGAGTTCGATCGGAAGTTCGATCACGCGATATCGACTATTGCCCTTCTCGAATTCGCGTTGCGGTGCATCGGAATCGATATGCAGCTTCAGCGGATGAGCGACTTGCAACGCAATCGGACCGTGGGCTGCTGCGTCGACGACGGCCGGTTCCGCATGACTTGAACCGAACAGCCGCTCTTTCCACTCGGCATAGGTTTCGCTGATCAGTTGCAGCGGATTTGCAGCAAATACCGGTTGCGCAGCAAGGAAAAAAACGAAGGACACGGCAAGGCGGGAACGGATCATCAGGATGTGCTGGAAGTCTTCGAGAGGCAGCGATCAGACGGCTGCGAAAAGCAGGATGGGCCGCGTCCCGATGGGATAGCAGGCACCGAATTGCGGGATAAAAGAGGGCCGCACCGAAAGCGCGTGTCGCGAACGACACGCGCACTCGATGATGCTCATCAATGGCCGTTTGTAGAGTCAGCCGCGGGCGCAGGCGCAGCAGGCGTCTCCACCGTGTTGTCGATCGGCGGTGGCGGCGGGGTCGGTTGCGCTGCAGGCAGGTCGATCGGCTTGAGGTCGCCACCATCCTGCTCGAACGCCTTCAATTGCAGGGTGCGCGCAATCGATCCGATCACATGCCGCTGGTCTTCGTTGGCGCCCCGCTTGAGCACGAGCCCGGTCAGGTGCTCGCGTTCGCGCAGGTCGCCGATGTAGCCGTAAAGCTCCGCTTTGCCGAAGATCGATCCGTCGATCGAATACTTGTCGGCCTTGACCGGCGCAATCATTGCGTTGCCGTCGCGTACATCCGAACGTGCGATTGCAGCGCTCGCCACGGCCACGCCCAGTGTCAACACCACACCACGCATCAGATTCTTCATCGTCTTGATTCCGCTCAGGGGTTCTTGGATGGTTCGGACGACTTGGCCGCCGCGGCGTCCGCTTGCTTGCTTTCAGCGCGGATCTCGACGATCTCGCCTTTCTCTTCGATGTATGCCTTGAACTTCATCAGGTAGGCGGTCCGCGCCAGCGCGACGATGTGTTCGTTCTTGATCTTCTCCTTTTCGCCGCGCTTGAGCAGGACGGTCGCCATCGGCAGCGATTGTTCCTGCCGGTAACGCAGCGCGCTCTTGAGATCCTCACTCGTCAGCGGAGCCCCGTCGAGGTCGAACTGGTTGTCCTTGGCAGCCACCAGCGTCACGTCGAAACCAGCCGGAATATCGGCATTGGGTATCGTGTCGGACTTGGTGCGGCCGCCGCCGCAAGCGACGAGCAGCGTCGCCGCGAGACCAAGCGCGATAAGCTTGCAGGATGATCCGATCGAAAAACTCCGCATGATTCGCCAGCTCCAGACAGTGCGAAAGAAGGATGCAAGCCTACCACCAGGCATTGCGGGCGGCACTCGTGTGTTGCCGCCCATTCAGTAAAACGTCTCAGGCATGCGGCAGGGTGACACCGGTCTGCCCCATGTACTTGCCGCCGCGATCCTTGTAGCTGATTTCGCAGTCCTCATCCGATTCGAGGAACAGCATCTGTGCGACGCCTTCGTTCGCATAGATCTTCGCTGGCAGCGTCGTCGTATTGGAGAACTCGAGCGTGACATGGCCTTCCCATTCCGGCTCCAGCGGCGTCACGTTGACGATGATTCCGCAGCGCGCGTAGGTGGACTTGCCCAGACAGATCGTGAGTACCTTGCGTGGAATCCTGAAGTACTCGACTGTGCGCGCCAGCGCGAACGAATTCGGCGGGATGATGCATACATCGGCCTTGATGTCGACGAAGCTGCGCTCGTCGAAATTCTTCGGATCGACGATGGTCGAGTTGATGTTGGTGAACACCTTGAATTCGTCGGCGCAACGTACATCGTAGCCATAGCTCGACGTTCCGTATGAAATCAGGCGCTCGCCGCCATTGCGCTTGACCTGGCCCGGCTCGAACGGCTCGATCATCTGCTGCTGTTCCGCCATGCGGCGGATCCACTTGTCGGGTTTGATGCTCATGGAGTTTGGGATTCGGGATTCGGGATTCGGGATTCGGGATTCGGGATTTGGGATTTGGGATTTGGGATTCGTAAGGGCTTGCGCTTGTGAGGGCGGGATCTGATTCCAGTCTTTGACCAGTTGCCGGGAAACAATGGATTCGCGCCTGCGCGGGAATGACGAAGGGTGAAAGTCTAATCCCGAATCCCGAATCCCGAATCCCGAATCCCGAATCCCGGCCTTCACGTGTTCTGGACGACGATCTTCGGAAACGAAATCGCCTTGTTACGCGCGCGCAGGCTCAATCGCGCGGCAGCATTGCGCGCAATCTCGCGATAGCGTCCTGCCAGATCGGAATCAGGCATCGCGGCGACCGTTGGCGTGCCGCTGTCGGCCTGCTCGCGAATGCGTATATCCAGTGGCAGCGAGCCCAGCAATGGCACGCTGTACTGCTCCGCCATGCGCGAACCGCCACCTTCGCCGAAGACATGTTCTTCATGACCGCACGCCGAGCAGACATGGGTCGACATGTTCTCGACGATACCGAGCACCGGCACGTTGACCTTCTCGAACATCTTCAAACCCTTCTTCGCGTCGAGCAACGCAATGTCCTGCGGCGTCGTCACGATGATCGCGCCGGAGACAGGGATCTTCTGGCACAGCGTCAGCTGGATGTCGCCCGTTCCCGGCGGAAGGTCGATGATCAGGTAGTCGAGGTCAGACCAGTTCGTTTCGCGGAGCAGTTGCTGCAGCGCCTGCGTCGCCATCGGACCGCGCCAGATCATCGCGGTGTCCTCTTCGATCATGAGGCCGATCGACATCGCCTGGATGCCATGGCTGACCTTCGGTTCGATGCGCTTGCCGTCCTTGGTGTCCGGTTTGCCTTGGAGCCCGAGCATGCGCACCTGACTGGGACCGTGGATATCCGCGTCGAGGAGGCCGACGCTGGCGCCTTCAGCCTTCAACGCGAGCGCGAGATTCGCCGCAACGGTCGACTTGCCCACACCGCCCTTGCCGGACGCGACCGCAATGACATTCTTGACGCCCGGTAGCGGAGTCAGGCCCTGTTGTACTTCATGCGCGAACACGCGGCAGGACACGCTGACCGCGGCATGGGCGATCGCCCCATCGGCTTCAAGCGCGCGCTTGATCGTATCGGCGGTTGCTGCCTGCACGGACAAGGCCGGATAGCCGAGCAGGATATCGACGGAAACATCGGAGCCGGACACGCCAACGCCGCGCAACGCGCCGCTGCTGACGAAATCCGTGCCGGTATGCGGGTCCGCGACGCCGGCCAGGATTTGCCTGACCCGCGCTTCAAGAGATTCAGTCATTCGGGAAGGACGAAAGGGAGCAGAGCGCGCATTATGCCAGCGCGATCTGCGCTGCGCCGCGCCTTGACGCCCCGGCATCAGGGCGGCAAGTTGCGACCACCCACCATCCCGTCAGGAGTCCGTGCCATGTTGCAACGCTGCCAACCCACCCTGTTCGCACTCGCGTTCGCTATCGCCGCACCCGCGCTGGCGGCCGATCTCACGCCTGTCGGCACCTGGACCACCATCGACGACGCCACGGGCAAACCGAAGTCGATCGTGCAGATCACCGAAACCGGCGGCAAACTCGAAGGCAAGGTGCTCGAAGTACTGGTGTCCGAACAGGGGCCGCATCCGATCTGCAAGGAATGCGATGGCGAACGCAAGGACAAGCCGGTCGAGGGCATGACCATCATCTGGGGCGTGGAGAAGGATGACGACGTCTGGGACGGCGGCAAGATCCTCGATCCCAAGAACGGCAAGATCTACAAGGTAAGGCTCACCGTCACCGACAACGGTCAGAAGCTGGATGTACATGGCTACATCGGCTTTGCGCTGCTCGGTCGCTCGCAGGTGTGGGAACGCAAATCGCCCTGAGGGCGCCTCGCACAGCGAACTCATCAATGACCTCTGTGGGAGTGGCGGAAGCCGCGATGCTCTGCGTGAAGAGCGTCGCGGCTTTTGCGTTTTGATGAGTTCAATGAGTGAACCTGGCGACATTTCGTTCGCCATTTCGCCCGACTCCATTTCGTGGCCCCATTCGCACAGCTCGTTCCATCGGATGAGAACGCGTACTCGTGCAAACACCATCCCCACCCAACCCTCCCCTTGAAGGGGAAGGCTACAGCGCGCTGCCTTGAAGTCCTCCCCTTCAAGGGGAGGATTTAGGTGGGGATGGTGTCGTTCGCGAAGCAACAAGCATCGCGGCTGAAGCCGCTCCCACAGACAGTTGCTCCCACAGACAGTCGCTCCCACGACAGACAGTCGCTGCAATGGAGAGTGGCTCGTCGGTTCACTGCACTTGGCTCATACTTCGCGGCAACTTTTTCAGAGGCCGCAACCATGCCGTTGAATCGTGTCGACAAACGCCGTGCCGGCGGCTGGTTCGTTTCGCTGTATGCGATCGTGCTGATCCTGATCGGCCTCGCCTTGCTAGCCGGCGGCGTGATGCTCGCCCGGCTGGGCGGGTCGTGGTACTACGTCGTGGCCGGCGCCTTGCTCGTGGTTTCAGGCGTGCTGATCTTTCGCCGCAACTTCACCGGCATCGGGCTGTTTGCGCTCGGCTTCATCGGCACCGTGATCTGGGCGTACTGGGAAGTTGGGGCGCAGTTCTGGCCGCTGGTGCCGCGTCTCTCGCCGTGGATTGTGTTGGCGATCGTCGCCGCGCTGATCGCTCCGTCATTGCGGCCGCGTGCACGCGCGATGAGCTGGGTAACCGCGCTCGTGCTGCTCGCCGTCGGCGCTGCGGGTTTCTTGGCGATGTTCGACGAACACAGCGTCATCGAAGCGACGCGGCCGCTGGCACAGGTGTCGGCTCCGGACCAACAGGCGCAGCGCAACGAACGCTGGCAGTACTACGGGCGCACGCTGGACGGCCACCGCTTCGCGCCATTCGACCTGATCGACAAGAACAACGTGGGCCAATTGCAGGTCGCATGGACGTTCCGCAACGGCGACATTCCGGGCAAGGGCGCGGAAGAACAGACCACACCGACGCAGGTGGGCGACAGCGTGTACGTCTGCACGCCCTACAACAAGGTTTTCGCGCTTGATGCTGATACGGGCACCGAGCGCTGGCGCTTCGACCCGAAAGCGCCGGACACCAAGGTGTGGAATCGCTGCCGCGGTGTCGCGTACTACGATGCCGCAGCCTTCGCGCTGGCGCATCCCGACGACGCGACGGCGCAGGCGGCGACCGCAGCGACGACGTGCGCGCAGCGCCTGTTCCTCGGCACGACCGATGCGCGCCTGATCGCGCTGGACAGCGCAACCGGCCAGCTCTGCGCGGGATTCGGCAACGGCGGCACGGTGGATCTGAAGGTGGGCATGGGGCTGGTGCAGCCGCACTACTACATGACGACGTCGGAGAACACCGTCATCGGCAATCGCATCCTCGTCGGCGGCTGGGTACAGGACGGCGCCTCGGTTGATGAACCTTCCGGCGTGATCCGCGCGTTCAGTGCAGACACCGGCGAATTGCTGTGGGCGTGGGATCCGGACAATCCGGCGACGACCTTGCTGCCGCCCCCGGGCGAATCGTATTCGCGCACCACGCCGAACATGTGGTCGACGCCGTCCTACGACGAAAAACTCGACTGGGCCTTTCTGCCGATGGGCGGACAGACGCCAGATTTCTTCGGCGGCCATCGTCGGCCGGGCAGCGACGAGTTCGGATCCAGCGTCGTCGCCATCGACATGAAGACCGGCAAGGTGCAATGGCATTTCCAGACCACGCATCACGACCTGTGGGATTACGACGTCCCCTCGCAACCCGCGCTGGTGGACATGCCGGATGAAACCGGCAAAACGGTTCCCGCCGTCGTGCAGTTGACCAAGCGCGGCCAGATTTTTGCGCTCAATCGCGAAACGGGCAAACCCATTGCCGCGGTCGTGGAGAAGCCTGCACCTACCGATGTGGTGAAGGACGATCGGGTGTCGCCGACGCAACCCTTCTCGGTTGGCATGCCGCAAATCGGCAACGAGCCCTTGACGGAAAAAGACATGTGGGGCGCGACGTTTTTCGATGAGTTGCTCTGCCGCATCGAGTTCCGACAGATGCGCTACGACGGCGAGTTCACGCTGGCCAGCGAAGACCACGTCAACCTGCAGTACCCCGGCAACTACGGCGGCTTCAACTGGGGCAGCTCGGCGGTCGATCAGCAGAACGACATCCTCTATGCCGGCAGCATGCGCATGCCGTTGTGGGGGCAATACATTCCGCGCGCTGTCGCCGACGATCCGAACGCGCCGGGCGGACACGATGGCCTGCATGTGCAGGCGGGCACGCCATACGGCTACAAGAAAGGCATGTTCATGTCGCCGCTCGGCGTGCCGTGCCACGCACCGCCGTACGGCCAGCTCACGGCGATCGACTTGAAGAACAAGAAGATCCTCTGGCAGAAACCGATGGGCACCGTCGCCGATACTGTGTTGCCGTTCGGCATCAAGGCGACGCTTCCGTTCGCCATCGGCATGCCCGTCATGGGCGGCCCCGTTGCCACCGCATCCGGCCTGGTGTTTTTCGCCGGCACCTACGACTACTACCTGCGCGCGATGGACAGCGCGACCGGCAAGGAGTTGTGGAAGGGACGATTGCCCGTCGGCGCACAGGCGACGCCGATGACCTACGTGTCGCCAAAATCGGGGCGCCAGTTCGTGCTCATCGCCGCAGGTGGCGCGCGCGAGTCGCCAGATCGCGGCGATTACATCATCGCGTATGCGCTGCCAAAGAATGCGGGAAGCCCGCCGTAGGGCGGGCTTAAGCCCGCCATGTTGTGCGTGGTCGACGTAGAGAGCGGTGGGCCGAGGCCCACCCTACGTGAGCATGCACGTCATCGATTGACGCAGACGCTCACGTAGGGCGGGCCTTGGCCCGCCACGTCGTACGCGGTCCGCGCACAGAGCGGCGGGCCAAGGCCCACCCTACGTCGGCGCGTGCGCATGCCATAATTCCGCTTTGCAGCAACCCAGCGGAATCAACGACGCATGACTGCGCCGAAACGCAACATCCTGGTTACATCGGCCCTGCCCTACGCGAACGGGCGCATCCATCTCGGCCACATGGTCGAACACACCCAGTCCGATATCTGGGTGCGCGCGATGCGCATGGCCGGGCACACCGTGCATTACGTCTGTGCGGACGATGCGCACGGCAGCGGCATCATGCTGCGCGCCGAGAGCGAAGGCATCACGCCGCAAGCGCTGATCGCGCGTGTGTGGGACGAACATACCGCGGACCTGCGCGATTTCGGGGTCGAGTACGACCACTATTCCAGCACCGACAGCGACGCCAATCGCGAACTCACCTACCGGATATGGAATGCGCTGGTGGCCGCAGGCCATACCGAGGCGCGCCCGGTCAAGCAGCTCTACGATCCGCTCAAGGAAATGTTCCTGCCCGATCGCTTCATCAAGGGCGAGTGTCCGAACTGTCACAGCAAGGACCAGTACGGTGATGCGTGTGAAGTCTGCGGCAAGACGTACAACCCGACCGACCTGATCAATCCGTATTCGGTCGTGTCCGGCGCCACGCCGGTCGAAAGGGAATCCCGACACCTGTTCGTCAAGCTCGCGGATTTTGAGGCGATGTTGACGAAGTGGCTCGCAGAACGTCGCGCCGCGGGCGGCCTGCAAAGCGAAGTCGTCAACAAGCTGCAGGAATGGTTCAACGATGGACTGCGCAGTTGGGACGTGTCACGCGACGCGCCGTATTTCGGCTTCGAGATACCCAATGAGCCAGGCAAATTCTTCTACGTCTGGGTCGACGCGCCGGTCGGTTATCTCGCCGCGTTCAAGGAGCTGTGCGAGAGCGGCAGGAAACCGGAATTGTCGGCCGCGGATTTCGTGCGCTTCACCCGCGTCGACGCCGACGATACCGAGCTCGTGCATTTCATCGGCAAGGACATCGTGTATTTCCACACGCTGTTCTGGCCCGCGATGCTGCACGGCGCCGGCCTGCGCACACCGAGTGCGGTCAACGTGCACGGCTTCCTCACCGTCGACGGCGCGAAGATGTCGAAGTCGCGCGGCACGTTCGTCAACGCGCGCACGTACCTCGACCATCTAGACCCTGACTATCTGCGTTACTACTTCGCGACACTGCTCGGCCCGACGCTGGCCGACATCGATCTCGATCTCAAGAGTTTCGAGGAGCGTGTCAATTCGCACCTGGTTGGCAAGTGGGTGAATATCGCGAGCCGCTGTGCCGGGTTCATCGAGAAGTACTTCGATGGAAAGCTGTGCGATTCGCTGGATGAAGAAGAAGGACGCGCCGAAAGCGATCGGTACGATTTTACGATTCAGGAACTGCGTCGGTGCGTCGAACTCTATTCCGAGCGGGACTATGCCGGTGCTACGCGGATCATCGTCCAGGCGGCTGACGTCGCCAACGATCTTGTCGCAAGGGCAAAGCCCTGGAATCTTGCGAAAGATGAGTCCGAACGCGATGCGCTGCATCGAGTGTGCACACAGGCGATCAGCATGTTCGCTGCAATCGCCTGCTATCTGAAACCCATTGTCCCCGCCACCGTGAAGCGTGTCGAAGAATTCCTCAACGTTGAATTCCGCAGCTTCACCGATGTCGACCGCCCGTTGCTCGGCCACGCCATCAAGCCGTTCTCTCCCATCCAGACACGTATCGACCGCAAGAACATCGAAGCCATGATCGAAGCCTCCAAGGAAACCCTGAAGCCCGCCGATGCAACGATTGTGGGAGCGGCTTCAGCCGCGATGCCTGTTGCGGTGACGAGCACGACACCATCCCCACCCAACCCTCCCCTTGAAGGGGAGGGCTTAAAAGCGGCGGTCGCGCCCTCCGTGCCCACCATCTCCATCGAGGACTTCGCCAGGCTCGACCTGCGCGTCGGCAAGGTGCTCGCCTGCGAATTCGTCGAAGGTTCCGACAAGCTGCTGCGCTTCGAACTCGACGCGGGCGATCTCGGCAAGCGGCAGATTTTCTCGGGCATCCGCGCCGCCTATAGCGAACCGGAGAGGCTCATCGGCCGCAGTGTCGTCTTCATCGCCAACCTCGCACCGCGCAAGATGCGCTTCGGCGTTTCCGAAGGCATGATCCTCTCCGCCGGCAGCGGCGGCGCGGATCTTTTCCTGCTTGATGCAGACAACGGAGCGACGCCCGGCATGCCGGTCAAGTAGCCTGCACGAAGGGCGGCATCAGGAGTGCAGCATGTCCGACTCGCACGCAACGATTTCCTTCCGACAACGCTTTGCCGCAAGCGTGCGGCGCAATGCCGTTGCGTTGATCAGCCTCACTGTCGCCC
This sequence comes from Dokdonella sp., assembly GCA_039926025.1. Classification (GTDB taxonomy): domain Bacteria; phylum Pseudomonadota; class Gammaproteobacteria; order Xanthomonadales; family Rhodanobacteraceae; genus Dokdonella_A. Next base: position 10,677 of record JBDSXV010000112.1, on the reverse strand, counting down.
TGTTCAGCACCAGCTACAACACCTGGCGCAACCAGACCACCGAAGCGCATCGCAACTCGCGCACGGCGGGTTTCATGGTGCTGGAAACGCTCGGCCAGTTGCAGGAAGTCACGGATCGCCGCTACTACGGCGGCGACCACAGCGATGAAAACCGCGTCAGTGGCTGGGGCAAGGTCGGTGTGGTACGCGACATGTCGACCCTAGTTTCGCCAGCGGCCGAAACGCAGGGAGGCGCCGTGTTCGATGCGTGGCAAGCGAATGTCGACAAACTTGATAGTGGCGACGCGCAGGCGGAAAGAACCGTGACGCATGCGATCTCCGGTCTCCGTGATCGCGTCATCGCCGATTTGCGCGGACTGAACTGAGCGAGCCCATGCGACGCATCTACTGGGCAGTCGAGGTACAGGACGCACATATCGTTGAGAGTCTCTTGCACGCGCGTGGCATCGGCGCCTGGTCGTTCGACAGCGGAATCCTGCGCCTAAATTGGCTGAAAGTGCTGGCTTACGGCGGATGTCGGGTGATGGTCGCCAATTCCGATGTGGAACAAGCGCTGCAGATCGTCCGCGCCTATCGCGCGGGTGAGCTCGCGCTTCCGGATGAGGACGCTGACAGCCCGCGATGTCCTGCCTGCGACAGGTGCGTCAGTCTTGAAAATCCAGCTCCACGCCGCGGTGTATTCGCTTTTCTGATCGCCTGCTACTGGGCGCTCCCCATGCTTGCGATAGCCAGCGCGTCAGCGGCATTCCGCTGGATCGCATGGTCGGGCGGCCTGTTGGCGCTGACACTCTTCCTTCCGGGCGTCGTTGGGCGCCTGGTCAAGTCGCGTTTTCGATGTTCCGATTGCGGCCACACTTGGCGTGCTCCACCACGACATTCGTTCGGTGAGATGGCGCGTACTGTCGAAGCCGCCGAGCGCAACTACGATGCTGCGCAGCCGATGGATAAAACCGCGCTGTGAGCCAAACCCACCTCGCCGATCGGATCGATGCGGTTCTGCCGCAGACGCAATGCACACGCTGCGGCTATCCAACCTGCCGCGAATATGCAGTAGCGATCGCGAGCAACGCTGCCGACATCGACCGCTGTCCGCCCGGAGGCGAGGAAGGCGTGGCTACGCTCGCACGCTTGCTCGGGCGCGAATCGAAGCCGTTGAATCCGCAATACGGGAGCGAAGTACCGCCCATCGTTGCGTTCATCGACGAAGACGTCTGCATCGGATGCACGAAATGCATCCAGGCCTGTCCGGTCGATGCGATCGTCGGTGCGGCAAAGAAAATGCATACGATCATCGCTGCCGAGTGCACGGGTTGCGAGTTGTGCCTGCCGCCGTGTCCGGTTGATTGCATTGTCCTGCTTCCCATCGCTTCCGCACCGCTCGCGCGTACGCAGGTGCTTGCTCGCGCTGCGGACGCGCGCACGCGATTCGATGCGCGCAATGAACGTCTCGCGCGAACGACCAGGATCACCTCGCGCACTGTGGGAACGGCTTCAGCCGCGATGCTTTTGCTGGATGAAGCCAAGAGCATCGCGGCTGAAGCCGCTCCCACAACAACAACTCACGGCCGCTCGGCAGGAAGTCCTGCGGCCCCCATCACCCGCAATGCGGTGCTGGAAGCCATCGCGCGCGGCAAGGCGCGGCGAGCAGGAAAGGAACCGGGCGCATGAAGCGCGAGAAGGTCGTCGAACTGTTCTCGCGTCTGCGTGAACTCAATCCGCATCCGACCACCGAACTCGACTACGCGACACCGTTCGAACTGCTGATCGCGGTGATCCTGTCGGCGCAGGCAACCGACGTCGGCGTGAACAAGGCGACACGCAAGCTCTATCCAATCGCCAATACGCCGCAGAAGATTCTCGATCTCGGCGAGGAAGGCCTGAAGCGCTACATCAGCACGATCGGCCTGTTCAACGCGAAGGCGAAGAACGTGATCGCGACGTGTCGCATGCTGGTGGAAAAACACGGTGGCGAAGTGCCGCGCACGCGCGAAGCCCTCGAATCCTTGCCAGGTGTCGGTCGCAAGACGGCCAACGTCGTGCTCAACACCGCATTCGGCGAGCCCACGATTGCGGTCGACACGCATATCTTCCGTGTCGCCAACCGCACTGGATTGGCACCGGGCAAGGATGTGCGCAAGGTCGAGGACAAGCTCGCCAAGGTCGTGCCGGAAGAATTTCTCAAGGGCGCGCATCACTGGCTCATCTTGCACGGTCGCTACGTCTGCAAGGCGCGCAAGCCCGCCTGCCCCGACTGCGCGATCAACGACTTGTGCGCCTATCGTCACAAGACGGTCACGGCTTGACGCGCCCGCGCGATGCACCCAGCACGTTAAATAACCGTTCCGGTGTCATTGAAGCGTAACAACCGGCGACGAGACTGCGCGCCAGTTCCAGCCCCGCCTCGAGGACTCCAATGAAACTGCAACATGCGATCGCCGCCGCGCTCTTCTGCGCGTTCGGTACCAACGCGATGGCCTACGACCTGCTCAACGACTGGCCGACCAAGTACAAGCCTGCCGACGGTTACGAGTTCGGCTTCAAGGGCCTGTACCAATATGAGCTCAACAGCTTTTCCGGCGATACGACGAGCCCGACCAACGGCTCGGAGATCCTGTCCGATGCGAACGCATGGCGTCGCAAGGAATTCAATTTCTACGGCAAGCTGCCGGGCGGCTGGGATTTCAACATCGGTTACGACTTCACGGTCAGCGGCTTCAAGACCACGCCGTCCGGCGCCGGCGTGCATGGCCAGTGGATCGATGATTTCATCCGTTACAGCAACAAGGACGCAGGCGACTTCCGCGTTGGCCAATTCAAGACGCCGGTAGGCTGGGAAGAAACGCTGAGTTCGAGCGCGACGACATTCCTCGAGCGGGCACTCCCCGTGCAGGCGACCAACATGGGCCGCCGCATCGGCTTTGACTGGACCTATACCGGCATTCCGAACTGGCTCCTCTACGCAGCGTATTTCAGCGGTGGCGACCTCGGCGGCGACAATGACGGCAACGGACCTGCAGCACGTGTCGTGTGGAATCCGGTCAATCGCCAGCCTGGCCAGGGTTCGCGCGAACAAAGCAATGTGCTGCACCTGGGCATCGCCGCTTCCGAGGAAGATCGCGATGCGACCACCGACGGTCGTGGCATCGTATCCAATCCCGCCGCGCGCTTTCGTGCGAAACCGGAAGCGGGTTTGATCGGCACGCGACTCATCGATACAGGCAACCTCGCGTTCCCCGGCACGATCGATCGCCTCGGCTTCGAAGGCGCCTGGATCCATGGCCCGCTGCTCGTACAGGGTGAATACCTGACGTTCAATGCGGACCCGAAGGGCAAGCCGAGCTACAGCGGCGACGGCTACTACATCCAGGGCTCGTGGGTACTGACGGGCGAAAGCCGCCCGTATAGCAAGGGCGCCATCGGCAATGTGCGCCCGAGCCACGACTACGGCGCGTTCGAAATCGCTGCACGCTACAGCCAGCTCGATCTGAACGACGGTCCGGTGCTCGGTGGCAAGCAAAACGACATCACCATTGGTGCCAACTGGTATCTCGGCCAGCACCTCAAGTTCCAGGCGAACTACATCTGGGCCAACAGCACCAAGCACTACGGCGCACCGGTCAACGGCGATGCCGATGTCGATCCGCGCGTGTTCGAACTGCGCGCACAGATCTACTTCTGATCGGCTCCATCATTCACGATTCACTCTCCTTAGGGGCGCGCAGGCGCCCCTTTTTTTTACGCATGCTCCGCACCCGCAGGGCCAGCAAGGACATCGCAGAGTGAGTAGCGTCCAGCAGCGCGACCTGCAATCCAGCGCGCCGCCGTGACCGCGCCGCGCGCGAAGACGTCGCGATCGGTGGCGCGATGAACCAATTCAATGCGCTCGCCGCGGGTTGCGAACATTACGTTGTGCTCACCAACGATGTCACCGGCGCGGGTCACCGCGAAACCGATCTCGCCGGGCACACGCTGCGCATCCTCACCCGTGCGCGAAAGCCGGCCGACGTCGTCGAAATCCTGCGCGCGCGCGGCAGCCACTTCGCGACCAAGCGCAAGTGCGGTACCCGATGGCGCATCCTTCTTCGCGCTGTGATGGGCTTCGGCGATCTCGCAGTCCCAGTCCGGCAGCGCACGTGCGGCTTGCGCAGCCAGTCGCGACAGCAAGGCCACGCCGAGGCTGAAGTTTGCGCTCCACAAGACGGGAATCGATTCGGAGGCGCGCGCGAGCGCATCCTGCTGACGAGCGTCGAGACCGGTAGTGCCACTGACGAACGCGATCTTGCGTTGCAGCGCACAGCCAAGCGCATTGTCAAACGCGGCGGGTAGGCTGAAATCGACCAGCACATCGGGCAGCGCGCCGACGGACAAGGCCGTCGTGTACATCACATCAGCGGCAACATCACCGAAGCCGCGCGCCAGCGATGTACCCACGAGCAGCGATTCGCCGCGAACGAGAGCCGCAACCGGCGTCACATCCGCACGCGCAAACAGGATGTGCAAAATCGCCTGGCCCATGCGACCGGAGGCGCCGTGGACGGCAATGACAGTGCGTCGATCCATGAGCGGTTCCGTAGAGAGGACCCGCCTAGCCTAACAGTGACGGCCCGAACTGAAGAAGGCTGCTATTTGCATCGTGAGGCTTTTGTGGGAGCGGCTTCAGCCGCGATGCTCGTGGCCTGACGATTGCCACCATCCTCACCGAAATACTCCGGCGCTCAGGCGCTGCCTTCGGGCCCGAGCGTTGGATGGGGATGGTGTCGCTCGATGTCATTGCACGCCAGTGCATCGCGGCTGAAGCCGCTCCCACAGACTAGTGCTCCTACAATCCAGCGCAATTTAGCCCTCCCCTTCAAGGGGGTGAAGAGGCGTGCTAGTGGACCATTGGTCCGCAAGCCGATGAACGCCCGAAGGCTGCGCCTGAGGGCCGAGGGAACTGGGCGGGGATGGCGTTGCTCGATGGTATTCCACCCCAAAGCATCAAGGCAAAAGCCGCCCCCACAGACACATGCTCCCACAAAAAACGGTCACACCAATCAGGAAGTAACCCGATCCCAGAACCGCTTCACGCCATCAAGCCACGAGCTGTCGCGCGGTGAATGCACCGCCGCATTGTCGCCACTGAAGGTCGCCTCGAATTGCTGCAACAGATCGCGTTGCTCGGGGGTGAGACGCACCGGCGTCTCGATGGCAACCCGGCAATGCAGATCGCCGGTGCGACCGCTGCGCACCGACTTCACGCCCTTGCCACGCAGGCGGAACAGCTTGCCGGTCTGTGTTTCCGGCGGAATCTTGATCTCGGCTTCGCCGTCGAGCGTCGGCACCTTGAGCTCTGCGCCCAATGCGGCCTGCGCGAAGCGAATGGGAATTTCGCAATGCAGGTCATCGCCGTCGCGCTGAAAGATTGCGTGTTCGCGCACGCGCACTTCTACATAGAGATCACCGGGCACGGTACCGCCAGGCCCGGCTTCACCTTGCCCGGTCAGGCGGATGCGATCGCCGTTGTCGACGCCCGCAGGAATCTTCACGGACAGCGTGCGTTCGTCATGCACGCGGCCTTCGCCACGGCATTCCTTGCACGGATTGGTGATCACCTTGCCGCTGCCAGCGCAATGCGGGCAGGCCTGCTGGATCGAGAAGATGCCGTTTTGCATGCGCACGCGGCCGTGACCCTTGCAGGTCGAGCACGTGGATGTCTTGCCATCCGCAGACCCGCTGGCGGTGCAGGTGCCGCATTCGACCAGGGTCGGCACTTCGATCTGTTTGTCGATACCGAACACCGCCTCTTCCAGATCGAGTTCGATCAGGTAGCGCAGGTCCGAGCCGCGCTGCGAACGCCCGCCGCCCCTGCCGCCGAAGATGTCGGAAAAGATGTCGCCGAAGATATCGCCAACGTCGCCGTTGAATCCGGCGCCACCGCGACCGCCCGCGCCGTGCTCGAACGCCGCATGACCATGCTGATCGTACGCCGCGCGCTTGTTCCCGTCGGACAGGATCTCGTAAGCCTCCTTGGCCTCCTTGAACTTTTCCTGTGCAGCCGGATCGTCCGGACAACGATCGGGATGGCACTTCATTGCGAGGCGACGAAACGACTTCTTGAGTTCGTCATCCTGCGCGCTGCGCGCCACGCCCAGCACTTCGTAGTAACAACGCTTGCTCATGTCGCGTGAACCTTTTCGATACGTTTGTCAGGTATGAACCAGACCAGTGCGACAGCGGCATACAGCGCGCACCCAAGCCAGGGTTTGAAGAAAGCCACAGCGATGCCGAGCGCGTAGCCGACAATCGAGATCCAGCCTTTGAAATTGTTACCCACCGCGCGTGCCAGCATGCCGTTGCTTCCGTTGCAGCGGATCAGCTGCGCCTGCAGGATCGGCCAGGCAATGGCTGCCATCAGGAGGACGACACCATAGAGAGCGGTCGGCAGCGTGGCGAAGCCCGTCTCGCTCATCCAAGCCGTCGTGAACGGAAACAACGAAAGCCAGAACAGCAAATGCAGGTTCGCCCACAGCACCGGGCCGCTGACTACGTCGACGGCCTTGAACATGTGGTGATGGTTGTTCCAGTAGATGCCTACGTAAACGAAGCTGAGAACATATGCCACGAGCACCGGCCACAACTCATGCAGCGCTTCCCACGTGGGTGCATGCGGGGTCTTCAGCTCGAGCACCATGATCGTGATGATGATCGCAATCACGCCATCGGTGAACGCCTCGACTCTTCCCTTTTCCATCACGCCCCCGGGCCGGTACGCCCGCATCGATTGCGTGTGGCAATCAATGCGGGCAAGTCATCCCGACGATTTGATCTGTCGGAAAAACCTACTTCTCGTCCTTGACCTCGGTGAATTCGGCGTCAACGACGTCGTCATGCTGGGCCGAACCACCCGCCTGCGTGCTCGCGTCGTCACCTGCCGGCGGCGTCTGCTGCGCGGCGGCGAAAAGCGGCTGTGCGGTCTGCTCGAGCGTGGTCGTGCGTGCTTCGATCTGCGCCTTGTCCTCGCCCTTCATGACCTTCTCCAGATCAGCCAGTGCTTCCTCGATGCGGCCGATGTCCCCGGCAACCTTGCCGCCATGCTCCTTGATCGCGGCACGCGTCGAATGCACCAGCTGGTCCGCCTTGTTGCGTACGGCGATCAGCTCATGGAACTTCTTGTCTTCTTCCTTGTTGGCTTCGGCGTCGCGCACCATGCGCTGGATCTCGTCCTCGCTGAGGCCCGAACCTGCCTTGATCTCGATGCGCTGTTCCTTGCCGGTCGCCTTGTCCTTCGCGCCGACATGCAGGATGCCGTTCGCATCGATATCGAACGAAACCTCGACCTGCGGCGTTCCGCGCGGTGCCGCCTGGATACCGGCGAGATCAAACTTCGCCAGCGACTTGTTGTAGCGCGCCTGCTCGCGTTCGCCCTGCAGTACGTGCACGGTCACGGCCGACTGATTGTCTTCCGCGGTCGAGAACACCTGCGAGGCTTTGGTCGGGATCGTCGTGTTCTTCTCGATCAGCTTGGTGAACACGCCACCCATCGTCTCGATGCCGAGCGACAACGGCGTCACGTCGAGCAGCAGAACGTCCTTGACCGTGCCGCCGAGCACACCGCCCTGGATCGCGGCGCCGACGGCGACCGCTTCATCCGGATTGACGTCCTTGCGGGGTTCCTTGCCGAAGAAATCCTTGACCGCTTCCTGCACCTTGGGCATGCGCGTCTGGCCGCCCACGAGGATGACTTCGTTGACGTCGGAAACCTTCAGGCCCGCGTCGTTGATCGCGGTGCGGCACGGCCCGATCGTCTTCTCGACCAGATCGTTCACCAGCGCCTCGAGCTTCGCGCGCGTCAGCTTGATGTTGAGATGCTTCGGACCCGAGGAATCCGCCGTGACGTACGGAAGGTTCACTTCGGTCTGGTGCGCCGTCGACAGCTCGATCTTGGCGCGCTCGGCCGCGTCCTTCAGACGCTGCAGCGCAAGCGGATCGTTCTTCAGATCGACGCCCTGGTCCTTCTTGAACTCGTCCACGAGATAGTCAATGACGCGTTTGTCGAAATCCTCGCCACCAAGGAACGTGTCGCCGTTCGTCGCCAGCACTTCGAACTGCTTCTCGCCGTCGACTTCGGCGATCTCGATGATCGAGATGTCGAACGTGCCGCCGCCAAGGTCGTACACCGCGATCTTGCGATCGCCGCCCTTCTTGTCCATGCCATACGCGAGCGCTGCCGCGGTCGGCTCATTGATGATGCGCTTGACGTCGAGGCCCGCAATGCGGCCGGCGTCCTTGGTCGCCTGGCGCTGCGAATCGTTGAAGTAAGCCGGCACCGTGATGACGGCTTCGGTCACGGCTTCGCCGAGGAAGTCCTCTGCGGTCTTCTTCATCTTCATGAGGATCTTTGCCGAGACTTCCTGCGGCGGCATCTTCTTGCCGTCCGCGGTCTCGACCCAGGCGTCGCCATTGTCGTGCGCGGAAATCTTGTACGGCACCATGCCGATGTCTTTCTGCACTTCCGCGTCGGTGAACTTGCGGCCGATAAGGCGCTTCACCGCGTAGAACGTGTTTTTTGGATTGGTGACCGACTGACGCTTCGCAGTCGCACCGACCACGACTTCGCTGTCCTTGAACGCGACCACCGACGGCGTCGTGCGATCGCCTTCGGAGTTCTCGATCACGCGCGCCGTGTTGCCTTCCATGACCGCCACGCACGAGTTCGTGGTGCCGAGGTCGATACCGATGATCTTGCCCATTACATTTTCTCCCGCTATTTGATTCGATGCAGCCCCGCAGGCCGCGACTGTTGCCCAATCTGGGGGTCCGCGCCTGTGTTTCAAGCGCTTGAACGCCCCGACTATTTCGAAACCGAGACCAATGCCGGCCGCAGCAGGCGATCGTTCAGCACGTAACCCTTTTGCATGACCGCCACGATCTTGCCAGCGCCATACTCCGCGCTGTCGACCATCGCCATCGCCTGGTGCCGCTCCGGATCAAAGGCCTCGCCGGCGGTACCGACAGCCTTGAGCCCGCTCGCGTCGGCGACGCGAATCAATTCGCGCAAGGTCAGCTCGACGCCCCCGCGCAGGGTTGCGGGGTCGCCGCCCTCCACTGCCAGGCCGCGCTCCAGATTGTCGAGCACGGGCAGCAGATCGGCCAGCAGTTTTTCGTTCGCAAAACGGCGCGCCTGGTCGAGGTCGCGCTGCAGGCGCTTGCGCTGGTTATCGAGTTCCGCACGTTCGCGCAGCACGGTTTCGCGCATTTCGGCGAGCTTGGATTCCGCCTCGCCCAATTGGCGTGACAATGTCTCCAGCTCACCGGCGATGGCCTCGTCGGCCGATTCGGTTGCCTGCGCCTCGTTCGGGTCGGCTGCCCTTGAATCAGTACTTTCCATTGCTCCTCCACATCAAAAACCCGCCTTCCGCGCGATGCGCAGAAAGCACTCTATGGCTGCTGGTCGGCCACGCCGACACCTCGCGCATGTGCGCCCAAGACTTCCGGGCAATCGGCATAGCCGCCGTTATGGCCGGTTTATAAGGCCGCTTGGCTGCGCTTCAAGGTACCTGAGATGATTTGTGCGGTCGCCTGAACCACCGGAATCACCCGCTCGTAAGCCATTCGCGTCGGCCCAATCACCCCAAGCACGCCCAAGACGCGTCCGCCAACCCCATACGGTGCCGTGATCAGGCTCCATGTGTCCAGTGCTGCGAACCCGGACTCCTCGCCGATGAAAAGCCGCACACCCTCGGCGTGCGAACAGCGCTCCAGCAGTTGCAGCAGATCACGTTTGCGCTGGAACGCCTCGAACAGGTCGCGCAGGCGGTCGACATCCGAGACGTCCTGCTTGCCCATCAGGTTGGTCTGACCGACCACCAGCATATCGTTGCTGGGGCTGCTCTGAAACGCTTGTTGCGCCACTTCGACCGCCGCCGTGAGCAGGCGGTTCAGGTGCGCACCCTCGTCCTGCATTTCGCGCAGCAGACGCGCACGGATCTCGTCGAAGCGCATGCCCGCGAAATTCGAATTCAGGTAATTGGCGACCTGCTCGAGCTCGCCTGCGCCATAGGTCCGCTGCGTCGCGATCACGCGGTTCTGCACCTGACCATCGGTAAACACAAGTATCACCAGCACGCGCGCGCCGTCGAGCTGGACGAAGTCGATATGCCGGAACGGGAACTCCTCGCGGCGCGGCACACTGACCACCCCGACGAAATGGGTCATCTCGGACAGCAAGGCGGTCGCACTGCCGAGCAGGTCCGGCGTCGATGCATCGGTCGGCAGTTCACGCCGCAACTGGTCCACCTCGGGCTCGCCGAGTGGACGCATTTCGAGCAGGCTGTCGACGAACACGCGATAACCCTGCGACGTCGGCACACGGCCGGCCGAGGTATGTGGCGCCGCGACGAGCCCGAATTCCTCGAGATCCGACATGATGTTGCGGATCGTTGCGGGACTGACGTCGAGCCCGGACGCCTTCGCCAGCGTGCGCGAGCCGATCGGCTGGCCTTCCGCGATGTAGCGCGCGATCAGGGTGCGCAACAATTGGCGGGCGCGCGCATCGAGGTGCTGGGCTGGGATGTTCATCGAGGTCCGGCAAGGCGCAGAGCGCCGACAATGCTGCGGACGCTAGCAAGCGCCTGTGCAACCTTCAATAGGGACGATACCACCGAAATTCAATCGCACGCCTTGGCCGCGAAACGCGCG
>JBDSXV010000111.1:0-22002 GCA_039926025.1 Dokdonella sp. | reverse complement strand
GGCAGCTTTCGGCATTGCCCGAGACGTATGGACGGCAGTCGTAGCTCGACGTGGTCGGCGCGGAGCCGAACTTGACGTACATGTCAGCGTCGCCGGTACCACCGGACATGACGAACTTGAGGTTCGTGCCACCCGCCGGAACCACCATCGTGTAGTTCAGCTTGTTGCCAGTGGTCGCCGTCAGGCCGGTCACCGCAACGCCGTTGGCCAGTACATTGCCACCACCGCCACCACCGGACACCGTGACCGAGGAGGTCTTGGTATTGGTCAGGCCACCATTGTCGGTCACCTTGAGCGAGACGCTGTAGTTGCCCGAAGCTGCGTAGGTATGGCTGGGGTTGGTCGCCGTCGAGGTGCCACCATCACCGAACGTCCAAGCACGCGAGGCAATCGAGCCATCGCTGTCGCTGGAGCTGTCGATGAAGCTGGCAACCAGCGCATTGGTCGTGAAGCTGAAGTTCGCGACCGGTGCGACGTTGCTGCCGCCGCCACCGACAATCGCATGCGAGATCGCGCACGAGTTGTCGTCGTTGGACCAGCTGGCCTGTTCGGTGTAGGTACCGTTGCCCATGGTGATGTTGGCTGCACCCCCGGCCTGGCCTGCAGCGATCCAGGCGCACTCGTCGGAGTTCTCCTGGCCGTTGTAGGTACCGCCGGTCTTGTTGGTCCAGCCGCCGGCCGGGAACTGATCCGACATCATCTCTTGCCATTCATGGCCGAGGGTCATCGTGTAGCCGTCTAGCGTGCCGGGCGAGTTGACGAAACCAACGCCGCAACCGGCGCCCGAGTCGATGTTGTACGGCTGGTTGCTGAATGCAATGTCGCCGACCGTCGAGGTGACGCCATAGCCGTCGCCCTGCCAGTCATGCCATGCGCAGTACTGACCCTGGTAGCTGTCCGGGTTGGTGCCCTTCGGCGACAGGATCACGTAGTAGGCGTAGCGGTTCGACGCTGCCGTGGTATTGCCGAAATGGGCTGCTGCCTTGAGGGCTTCCTGCGCCAGCTGGGTGCCGGTCGCCGCGGACGGCGAGGCGGCCGAGTTGTCGTACCACACGCCCGACAGCACGCCACCGCTCTGGTACGGAATGAACTTTGCGTTCGACGGGCAGCTCTGCGCTCCTGACGAAACGTTCGGACCGTCGCACCACTGCGTCAATTCGGCCGACCACAATTCTGCGCCCGTGCCGATACCCTTGAACATCTGCTGGGCGGCGCCGGCAGCACCGGCCGCGTCATTCGTGAATTTCGCGTTGCCGTTGCCGTCCGTGCTCTGGGTGCCCCACTGCGTTCCGTAGAAGATCAGATAGACCTTGGACTGGCCGCTCAACACGCCGACGCCATTGACGCCGCCACCATAGGTGAGGGTTTTCGGACCAGTGGCTACGTCGAGGACGGGCCCATGCGCCTTGTCCCAAGCCTGCATCTTTGCATGGACGTCCAGCGTAGGAATCACGCCATGACGGTACGGGTGACCATAGGCCGGCGAATACGGATTGCCCGTCTTCGATGCTTCGACGGCAGCGGAATTGTCCCGCGCACCGATCACGTTCGACTGCGCGAGCGCTGTGCCCGTCGCTGCGATTCCACCAAAACCAACGCACGCTGACGCGGCCAAAATCGTAAGCCGCATGCCACTGAGTGACTTAAAGATCACTGGATACCCCCAGCTAAATAGTTGAGTTAAGCCGCGATCACCGCGGCGCCGTCGCAAGCTCCGTTGCCCCTCGGTCGCATCCATCCCGCCGCCAAGCCCCTCTCATGGCCTGGCGGCGGGATGTTTTTGCGAAAACCTTCAGTGCGCATGGCGCCCGTCGGCAGGTACCGATTCCCGTGGGTTGGCCACAAGGAACCCGTCGACGCTATCACTCGCGCGCGCTCGGCCGCAAGGCTGATTGCGACAAGAAAACCGTGACGGAGTTGGCACTTTCTCGCCCGTGCCGCAACGCAGCATGAGGACCAGCATTCGTGTAATCGGTTACACGCCCAGTGAAGGCGCAAGCGAAAATTTATTCATTGGACGATAAAAATCTTGCGCGTTCAGCGTCGGCCGAGCGTCCGCACCTGCCTGGGACGCCGCACCCAGAAAATCAAAGTGAGCACGAGAAAAAACAGCGGCGCCCAGTACATCGTCTTGAGCCAACGATGCTGTGTGTTCCAGGTCGTGTTGAAGATCAGGTCCATGGCGACGGTCGAATCGCCGCGGATGCGTTCGAACCCTTCGCCGACCGCAGCGATCATTTGTTGCTGCCCGAACGCCTGCAGCGCGGGGATTGTCGCGTCGACGTAGTGGCCGAGCGCGATATACGTCGTCGCTATCGGCGCCTCACGGCCCGCGGAGTCTGCGATCGACGCACCGACTCCCGGCAACAGCGGCAGGGAGCCCCAGACGACGAGGTCGTAAAGCAGGCTGACGACGAACAAGGCCAGCGCAATCATGTAAAGGCGACGCTTCATGAAGGTTTCTCCCGATCACCCATCGTATCGGCGCATACGATACGCGACCAGCGCGGTGAGAACCGTCGACGATGCTTCATGTGCCGCGCGTCGGCAAGATCGCACGCACACGGCACGTTGCCGCGGCGCGAATGCGCGAGAGCGCCTACATCATCCCGGTCTCGAGGCGGGCGGCCTCCGACATCATGGTCTGGTTCCATGGCGGATCGAACACCAGGTCCACATCGGCCTCGGCGACGGTCGGAATCATCTCGATCTTGGTGCGCACATCGTCGACAAGAATTTCGCCCATGCCGCAACCGGGTGCCGTCAAGGTCATACGCACGTTGACCTTGCGCCGCCCATCGTCTAGACGCTCGAGATCGCAGTCGTAGACGAGACCGAGCTCGACGATGTTGATCGGAATTTCCGGGTCGAAGCAGGTTCGCAATTGCTCCCACACTAGCTTTTCGACATCGGCATCGGCCGCATCGACTGCAAGCTCGATTGCCGCGGGCGGTTCCTTGCCCAGTGCATCCGCGTCCGCCCCCGCAATACGGAAAAGGTTGCCGTCGACATACAGCGTGAAGCTGCCGCCCAGGGCCTGCGTGATGTAGCCGACCTGCCCCGCCGGCAGGGTCACGCGATCGCCCTGCGGCACCATCACGGCGTCACAGTCGCGTTCAAAGCGGATCGGTTCGGATGTCTGGCTGTAGGCGCCCATGTAATCTCTGGCTCGGCCGTGGCCGCGCGAATTGGTCGGCCATTATGCCGGCAGCAGCAATTTGCTGCCTCTTCCGGCATATCGGGGCATTCTGCCGCCCTTCAACATTTGCCGTACTAGCTCCTCGTTGCAGGAGCGGCGGAAGCCGCAATGCTGTTTCCAGCAAAAGCATCCCGGCTTCATGCGCTTCCGAAAAAACCGCAACCGCTTTACGCGGCAGCACGCGCGCCGGCAGGAAGATCCAGCTCACGCAGACAACGCCCCAGCAACTTCATCGCCGCTTCGATATCAGCTGGCGGCAAGCCGGCATAGCCAAGCACAAGACCGGGGCGCGGCGGCGTCTTCATGCAATAGGGTGCGACGGTGTACAGGCCAAGTCCGCGCTCACGTGCGTGCGCCACAAGCCGCTCGCAATCGCCGTGGTTGGCGCGCGTCAGCCAAGCCGTGAGGTGCATGCCGGCGTTCGAGTCGACCACCTCCACCAGATCACCGGCATGGCGCTTGAGACCGCTCAACATCGCCGTGCGCCGTGCGCGCAATGCGACCGCGGCGCGGCGCAGGTGACGTTCGAATCCGCCATCACCCATGAAGCGAGCGAGTGCCGCCTGTTCGAGGGCGGCGCAGCCTCGATCCTCCAGCCATTTCGCCGCGACGAAGGAATCCCGCAGCGCGGCTGGCAGTACCATGTAGCCCAGTCTCAATGCCGGAAACAGCGCCTTCGAAAAGCTGCCGATGTAAATAACGCGTCCATCGCGATCGAGCGATTTCAGCGCGGCGAGAGGTCGCCCACCGTAGCGGAACTCGCCGTCGTAGTCGTCCTCGATCAGCCACGCATGGCGCTCCGCAGCCCATTCGAGCAGCTCCACCCGACGCGGCAGCGGCAGCAAGGCGCCGGTTGGAAATTGATGCGAAGGCGTGACGACAGCGAGCCGCGCGCTCGTTGGCAGCGCGGCGGGCACCAGTCCATCCGCATCGACGCGGCAGCCTCGCGCGTGCGCGCCGTGAGCCGCGAATGCCTGACGTGCGCCACGATAGTGCGGATCTTCGAGCACGACCGTGTCGCCCGCTTCGAGCAGCACACGCGCCGCAAGCGAGAATGCCTGCTGGGTACCGCTGACGATCAATACATCCTCCGGCGCCGCCGGCACGCCGCGGCGACGCGCAAGGTAATCGCAGATCTGTTCGCGCAACGCCTGTGACCCTTGCGCGTCGGGATAATCGAACTCGGCATGGTCTGCAGCGCGACTCACCTCGCGTCGCCACATGCTGGCAAGCAGGGGATTGGCCAGCGGCAAACCATATTGCAGGTTGTAACGCAGATCTGAGTGCTGATGGCCGGGAATCCTGCGCCCATCGGTGTTGACGAGCGCGCGTCGTGCAAACGCGGACAACGGTGCTATCAAACCATTGGCAGTTCGCTTTTGCGGCGCAGCGTTGCCTATGTTTGCGACGAAGCTGCCGGAACCGACACGCCCGAGCAGGAAACCTTCTGCCTGCAACTGTTCGTAAGCCGCGAGTACCGTATTGCGCGAGACATCGATTTCGCGCGCGAGCGAACGGCTGGCCGGCAATCGCGCACCTGCTGCAACGCGACCATCGAGGATGGCGCCCTTCAGCGCCCGTATCAGTTGCGCATAGCGTGCGCCTTGTCCATCCAGATCAAGATACACGATTGGCTCCCTCAATACCGGATGACGTGGAACTGTATGGTACCAATATACGTCCGTAGTGTTTACCCCCTGACGACGATCCGGAGCCGCAATGCCACTACCCGACGAATCCATGCCACGCCACGCGCGACATCGCGTCGAGCGCACCAAGTCGCGCGCGCACTACGATCGCGATACTGTTCACGCCATTCTCGACGCCGGCATGATCGCGCATGTCGGATTTTGCGTGGATGGCCAGCCCTTCGTGATTCCTATGCTCTACGCGCGCGATGGCGAGGCACTGGTGTTGCACGGCTCGGTGGCGAGTCGCCTGGTCAACCAGCTCGGCGAAGGTATCGCAGCGTGCATCAGCGTCACCCACGTCGACGGGCTCGTGCTCGCGCGCTCTCATTTCGATCATTCGGTCAACTATCGCTCGGTCGTTGCGTTTGGTCGCGCGCGCTTGATCGAAGACGCAACTGCCAAAACTGAAGCTCTGGCTCGATTTGTCGAGGCGCTCATCCCGGGTCGCTCATCCGAATCGCGCCCGCCGGACCGCACTGAGCTCGGCGCAACGCATGTCCTGCACTTTGAAATCGAGGATGCCAGCGCCAAGATCCGCAGCGGCGGGGTCAAGGACAATCCCGCCGACCTTGGCTTGCCGCATTGGGCCGGCATCGTGCCGCAGCGCATCGTTCACGGGACGCCAGAACCGGATGAACGCCTCGCAACGAGCACTCCCCTGCCCGCTTCGCTGCTCGGGTTTCTTGCACGCAATGGACTTTCGCCATGATTGCCTACCGCAACGACTACCGCCCGGGAATTGAAGAAGCACGCGACCTGTATCGCGCGTCGACGCTCGGTGAGCGTCGACCGATCGACGACGACACGCGTTTCGCGCAGATGCTTGCCAGTGCAAACCTGACCGTGACCGCCTGGGACGGTGATCTGCTGGTCGGCATTTCGCGCTGCGTGACCGATTTTTCGTGGACGACCTATCTCGCTGATCTCGCGGTGCGGGTATCGCACCAACGCAGCGGCATCGGCAAGGAATTGATCCGCCAGACACAGTTGGCTGCGCCCCTGGCAAAAGTGCTCTTACTCGCGGCGCCTGCTGCCGAAAGCTACTACCCGCACATCGGCTTCCAGCATTTCCCGCAAGCGTGGATGCTGCGCGAGAACGAGACCTTGTCCTGAGTCGCTCCACGCACGACGGTTGTCGCTGTGCCCGCACGAAACGTTTCATCGACTGCGTACCACGTGGAGCTTGCGACCGCTATCATCGAGCATTGCGCGTCTGTTGCGGGCGCGCCGTTCAGCTCGGGAATGCAAGGCATGATCGCGACCCCATCAACACGCCCACGCGCGATCGGCATCGCAACCGCGCTGATGTGTGCGCTTGCTGGCGGCGCGATCTGGTGCATGCTGTCGCTCTACAGTCGCCGCGATCTTGCCGCATTCGCGTTCGTCGTCGCGCTGTTCGTTGTCTGGTCACTGCGAGCGCACGGTTATGCGGCTCGACGGTCGGGTACGGTGATCGCCATCTTCTGCGTCGCGCTTGCGGCGCTGTATTCGTTCTACCTGCAAGCGGTCGCGCAAATCGCATCCATGCTCGGCTTGCCAATGCGGGTAGCGCTGTTGCGTATGGAGCCTGCCATGGCGCTCGACATCGCCTGGACAAACCTGCGCGGCTGGAACCTTTTGATGATCGCCATTGCCATCGTCTGTGCGGGCGCCGGGATGTGGATCGGCGACGCAAGCTCGCGCGAATGATTGCGACCTGTCTCGCAGCCTGAACGGCACTGCGTCGCCCATCGAATCCAGCAATGCGCGGCAAGCTATCGACATCGAGCGAAGAGCGCCTGCTGCGCGACGTGCAACGCAGAGCGTTCGCCTATTTCGAGCATGAGACGAATCCGCTCAACGGGCTGGTGGCCGACAAGACGGCACCGAACTGGCCAGCCAGCATCGCCGCAACCGGTCTGGCACTGACCTGTTATCCGGTCGCGATCGAGAATGGCTGGATGACCGAACAGGCCGCAATAGCGCGCACGCTCGCGACCTTGCGCTTCTTCCGTGACAGCGCGCAGGGCACTCAAGCGGATGCCACGGGCCATCGCGGTTTCTACTACCACTTCCTCGACATGCGCGACGGACACCGTGCATGGAAGTCGGAGTTGTCCAGTATCGACAGCGCGTTCCTGATTGCGGGCATGCTCGCGGCTGCGTCCTACTTCGATGCCGACACGCCCGAGCAGCGAGAAATTCGCGAAACAGCGGAAGAGCTCTATCGCCGCGTGGACTGGCCGTGGATGCAGTCAGGTGGCAGCACGATCCGTCATGGCTGGCGACCGGAAAGCGGATTCATCCGCTACCGCTGGAAGGGCTTCGACGAAGCCTTGTTGCTCTACGTACTCGCCCTGGGATCGCCGACCCACGCGTTGTCGAGCGAAGCGTACGCGGCATGGACAACGACGTATGAGTGGAAACACTGCTACGACCTCGACTATCTCTACTGCGGCCCCCTGTTCACGCACCAGCTGTCGCATGCATGGATAGACTTTCGCGGAATCCAGGACCAATTCCTGCGCAGCAAGGGTATCGACTATTTCGAGAACAGCCGCCGCGCCACGCTGGTGCAGCAGCGCTACGCCATTGACAATCCGCTCGGCTTCAAGGGCTATTCGCACAACGCCTGGGGAATTACCGCCAGCGACGGGCCTGGCCCTGACGTGCGCTGGATCGATGGTATCAAGCGTCGCTTCTACGACTACAAGGGACGTGGTGCTCCGTTCGGAATCGACGATGGCACGCTCTCGCCGTGGGCCGTGGTCGCCTCGCTGCCGTTCGCACCGCAGATCGTTTTACCGACGATTCATCACCTCGCCCATAGGCTGCAGTTGCACGATCCGCATCGTTACGGATTCAAGGCGACATTCAACCCGATTTATGATGGCGGCTCGGCAGCGGGCTGGATTTCACGCTGGCACTACGGTTTGAATCTCGGCCCCATCGTGTTGATGATCGAGAATCACCGCAGCGGCATCCCGTGGCGCATGATGCGTCGTTGTCCGCCGATCCTTGCGGGCCTGCAACGAGCGGGCTTCACGGGACGCGGGCTGTAACCCGACCAGGAGCCGTACGCTGGCATACAGGCTTTCAAGCGATCGTCACTCAATCCTTTCGGAGCAAAAAAATGGACATGGGCATGATCGGCCTCGGCCGCATGGGCGCCAACATGGCACAAAGACTCGTGCGCGGCGGCCACCGCGTCGTCGGCTTCGATCCGAAAACGGAAGCGCGCAAAGCGATCGAGGAGAATGGTGCAGAATCCGCCACGACACTGGAAGCACTGGTCGGCAAGCTCGCCGCACCGCGCGCGCTATGGATGATGGTTCCCGCTGGCGATATCACCAGCGGTACCGTCGACTCATTGCTGAAAGTGCTGTCGCCGGGTGACACGATCATCGATGGCGGAAACTCCAACTACAAGGATACGCTCGAGCGCGCGAAACGTTGCGCCGACAAGAGCATCCACTACGTCGACTGCGGGACCAGCGGCGGTGTCTGGGGGCTGGCGGAGGGCTACAGCATGATGATTGGCGGCGACGACGATGCGGTCGAACGTCTGCGACCAATCTTCGAAACGCTGGCGCCGGCGAAAGACAAAGGCTGGGGCCATGTCGGTCCGGTCGGCTCCGGCCATTTCACGAAAATGGTCCACAACGGGGTCGAGTACGGCTTGATGCAGTCGTATGCCGAGGGTTTTTCAATTCTCGAACACAAGAAGGATTTCGCAGTCGATCTGCACCAGGTCGCCGAAATCTGGCGCACCGGCAGCGTCGTGCGTTCATGGTTGCTCGATCTGACCGCGGATGCGCTCGGCAAGAATCCGACGATGGCCGGCATCGCGCCGTTCGTCGCCGATTCGGGCGAAGGTCGCTGGACCGTGAGCGAGGCCATCGACCTCGATGTACCAGCGCCGGTGATCACCGCGTCCCTGATCGAGCGCCTGCGGTCGCGCGATACCGAATCGTTCTCGTCCAAGCTGATCGCTTCGATGCGCAACGAGTTCGGCGGCCATGCGGTCAAGGCGGAATGAGCGTGATCAACGTCATGAACCCATTGGGCGAGCAGCAAGTGCGCTGGCTTCCAGTGGCTGACACGCGTGGCATGCAGCGCATTGCGCGCGAACGCATTCTGGCAGCCGCAGCTGAGGCCATTGCGGCGCGTGGCAGCTTTCGCATCACGCTCGGCGGTGGCAGCACGCCACGCCGCACGTATTTGTCCTTGCGCGACGCCGATACGGACTGGTCGCGATGGCAGGTCTTTTTCGGCGATGAGCGCTGCTTGTCGATCGATGATCCTGAGCGCAACAGCCGGATGGCCCGTGACGCGTGGCTTGATCATGTCGCGATACCGCGCGAGTGCATTCACGCGATTCCGGCGGAACTCGGAGCGGACGCCGGGGCGCGCGCTTACGCGGACACGCTGCTCCAGATCGGCGACTTCGATCTCGTCATCCTCGGTCTCGGGGAAGACGGACACACCGCCAGCCTGTTTCCCGACCACAATTGGGGCGTGGAGACAGACGCGCCGGACACGCTGGCTGTGCAGGATGCGCCGAAGCCACCCGCGCAACGCGTCACACTGAGCGCAGCTCGGCTGGCGCGCGCGCACGCGGTGCTGTTTCTCGTCGAAGGCGAATCCAAGCATGTGGCAATCGCGCGCTGGCGCGCAGGAGAGGATATTCCCGCGCGTGCAATCCGGCCGGCGACAGGCATCGACGTTCTGGTGGAAGCGGGATTGCTGGGGCCGGCAACGAACCCCGTTCACTCGCCGCCCCGGCAATGGGCGGATCGCGGGGACAGTGACGAGCTTGGCTGACTGGTAGTCCGCGAATGGATACGCTAATTCGTCCCCCTCTCCGCAACTCGCCGCAACGCTGACTCGAACACTTCGGCTGGCTGCCCACCCGAAATCATATGGCGATCGTTGATGATCACGGCGGGTACCGAATGGATGCCAAGATCCATATAGAAACGCTCCTGCTCGCGCACTTCGTCGGCATATTCGTCCGATGCAAGGATCTGCCGCGCACGCGTTGCACCAAGGCCAGCAGATTCGGCCGCGCGCACCAGCACGTCGGTCGATGAAACATCGGCATCGTCGGTGAAATACGCGAGCAGCAGCGCGTGTTTGAGAGCGCGTTCCTGTTCATGGCTTTCGGTCGCGGCCCAGTGCAGCAAACGATGCGCATCGAAGGTGTTGTAGACACGCGTACGCTGATTGAACACGAAACCCAGCTCGGCGCCGCGCGCGCGAATCGCCTCGCGGTTCCGCGCCAGCTGTTCCGGCGTCGTGCCGTATTTCTTCACCAGGTGTTCGGTGGTGTCCTCGCCTTCAGGTGGCATCTGCGGATTTAGCTCGAACGGCTGGAAATGCAGGTCGACAGCGACTCTGTTGCCAAGACGGCCAATTGCCTGCTCGAGCGACTTCAAGCCAATCGCACACCACGGACAGGAAACGTCGGAAACGAAATCGATGCGGATTGGAACGGACGGTGAAGATATCGCCTCACTCGGGACAGCTTGATTGGCAGCGGACACGGCAAACCTCATTGCTTGTGCGGCCCGCAGAAGGCCGCTCCTGCTGGGTCAGATGGGGGCCATTGGCGAAGGGCTCAAGCCAGCAGAGCTCTTGCCCGTTCGCAAACGTGGTCAACGGTGAAGCCGTATTCACGAAGGACGACATCTCCGGGTGCTGAAGCGCCAAAGCGATCAATGCCGATCACGTCGCCCGCATCGCCCACGTAGCGGTGCCAGCCCTGCGTACTGCCCGCCTCTACCGCAAGCCGCGCACGCACGTTCACGGGCAGCACCAACTCCCGATAGGCTGGCGTCTGCGCATCGAACAGGTTCCAGCTCGGCATGGAAACGCAGCGCACTGGTATGCCTTCACCGCGCAAGCGCTCTGACGCGGCGAGGATCAAGCCCACTTCGGAACCGCTCGCTATCAAAATCAGCTGCGGTGCGGCGCCATCAGCATCACTCAGCATGTAGGCGCCTTTGCGCACACCGTCGGCCGAGGCAAGACGCGTGCGATCGAGTGTCGGAACTGCCTGGCGTGTCAGCGCGAGCAGCACCGGCCGACTGCGCGACTCCAGCGCAATACGCCACGCGACCGCTGTTTCGTTTGCATCGGCCGGGCGGATCAGGGTGAGGCCCGGGATCGCGCGCAGGCTCGCGATCTGTTCGACCGGCTGGTGCGTCGGACCGTCTTCGCCAACCGCAACGCTGTCATGCGTGAACACATGGATCACATGCAGCGCCATGAGCGCAGCGAGTCGAATCGACGGCCGCATGTAGTCGGAGAAAATCAGGAAGGTCGCGCCGAACGGAATCACCCCAGCGTGAGCCGCCATACCGTTCGCTATTGCGCCCATGGCGTGCTCACGCACGCCGAAATGCAGGTTGCGACCGGCCGGACTCCAGCCGCCGCCATCGGAACCTTGTTCGTCGATACCGGCTGTGGGCAGCGGATTGAAATCACCAAGGTCCTTCAACGCGGTTTTGGTCGACGGATCGAGATCGGCAGAACCGCCGGTCAGTGCCGGCAGCTTTCGCGCGATCGCATTCAGTATCTTGCCACCTGCATCGCGCGTGGCAATGCCTTTCGCGTCGGCGGGAAATGTCGGGATGTCTGCGTCCCATCCGGGCGGCAAGTCACCGCCCAGGCTGCGCTGCAATTCCGCCGCGAGGTCCGGAAACGCCTGCGCATAGGCTTTCATGCGCGCGTCCCATGCCTGCTCGTCGTCAGCGCCGCGCGCGACCGCCTCACGCAGATGCGCACGCGCGTCGTCGGGAATCAGGAACGGTGGATCGACCGGCCAGCCAAGATTCTGTTTGGTCTTGCGCACATCTTCTTCACCGAGCGGTGAGCCGTGCGCCTTGAAACTGTCTTGTTCCGGCGAGCCGTAGCCGATATGCGTGCGCACCAGGATCAGCGAGGGCTTGCTGGTTTCTGCACGTGCCGCTACCAGCGCAGCATCGATCGTCGCCAGATCATTGCCGTTGGCGACGTGCACGACATGCCAGCCATACGCGGCGAATCGCGCCGCGCGATCTTCGGTGAACGTGATCGGCGTTCCGCCTGCGAGCGTGACGAGATTGTCGTCATACAGGCAGATCAATTTACCCAGCTGCAGGTGTCCAGCAAGCGACGCAGCTTCCGCCGTCACGCCTTCCATCAGATCGCCATCCCCTGCAAGCACATACGTGTGATGATCGACGACGACATGACCTTCGCGGTTGTAGCGCGCTGCCAGCTGCGCTTCGGCGATCGCCATGCCGACCGCATTCGCAAATCCCTGACCGAGTGGCCCGGTCGTGACTTCCACACCCGGCGTGTGGCCGCGTTCGGGATGTCCGGGCGTCCTGCTGCCCCACTGGCGAAACTGCTTGATGTCATCGAGCGACAGGTCGTAGCCGCTCATGTGCAACAGGCTGTAGAGCAAGGCCGAGCCGTGACCGGCCGAGAGCACGAAGCGATCACGATCGGCCCACGCCGGATTGCGCGGATTGTGTTTGAGAAACCGCGACCAAAGCGTGTACGCCATTGGCGCAGCACCCAGCGGCAAACCCGGATGCCCGCTGTCGGCTTTCTGCACCATGTCCACCGACAGGAATCTAAGCGTATTGATGCATTGCTGGTCGAGTGATTCGGACATGGCGTGACTCCTTTACGGCGATGCGAGGGGCGGCAGCATCAGCCTGGTGCAAGCGCGTGGTCGACGATGCCCTGCGCTTCTTTCAGGATGGCCTGGAGATGCTCCTTGCTGCGAAAACTCTCCGCGTAGATCTTGTATATGTCTTCAGTGCCGGATGGACGCGCGGCAAACCAGCCGCTGTCCGTGGATACCTTGATACCGCCAATCGACGCATCATTTCCTGGGGCCTTGTCGAGCACGTCAGTGATCGCATCGCCTGCCAGTGTCTTGCTCGTAATCTGCGCCGGCGACAACTTCGACAACGTCTTCTTCTGAGCGGCGTCGGCCTTCGCTTCGCGACGGTCCGAAAAAACTTCCCCCAACTCCTCGCACAACGTTCGATACAGGAGACCGGGATCGCGGTTGCCACGGGCCGTGATTTCGGCAGAGAGCAACGCCGCTGCGATACCGTCCTTGTCCGTCGTCCACACGCTGCCATCACGGCGTAGGAACGATGCGCCCGCGCTCTCCTCGCAGCCGAAACCGAGCGAACCATCGAGCAGGCCGCCGGCAAACCACTTGAAGCCGACTGGCACTTCGAGCAGGCGCCGTTCGAGTCTTGCAGCCACGCGATCGATCATGGCGCTGCTGACCACGGTCTTGCCGACGCCAGCGCCGGAAGTCCATTGTGCTCGATGGCGAAACAGATAGTCGATCGCGACGCTGAGATAGTGGTTCGCGGGCAGCAGACCCGTGCTGGGCGCGACAATTCCATGGCGGTCGTGGTCAGTGTCGCAGGCAAACGCGATGTCGTAGCGATCCTTGAGTCCGATCAGACGCTGCATCGCATACGACGATGACGGGTCCATGCGAATCTTGCCGTCCCAGTCGAGCGTCATGAACTTGAATTGCGGATCCACTTCTTCGCTGACCACGTCGAGATTGATCTTGTAGCGTTCTGCAATGCGCGCCCAGTAGTGCACGCCCGCACCACCGAGCGGATCGACGCCCATGCGCACGCCTGAGGTGCGGATCACGTCGAAGTCGATGACGTGGTCGAGATCGGCGACGTACGCATCAAGAAAATCATGATCGCGCGTCGTCGATGCGTTTCGCGCGCGCTCGAACGGAATGCGTTTGACCTCGCTCAAGCTCGCGGCGAGCAGTGCATTGGAGCGATCCTGGATCCAGCCGGTGATGTTGGTATCTGCCGGGCCGCCGTTCGGCGGGTTGTACTTGAAGCCGCCGTCGGATGGCGGATTGTGCGAGGGCGTGACGACGATACCGTCGGCAAGTCCGCTGGTGCGACCACGGTTGTGCACGAGGATCGCCTGCGAGATCGCCGGCGTGGGCGTGAACTCGCCACTGCCAGCCATACGCACTTCGACGCCGTTTGCGGCCAGCACTTCGAGCGCCGTTTCGAACGCGGGGACCGACAGTGCATGCGTATCGATGCCGATGAACAAGGGTCCGTCGATGCCTTGTTTCGCACGATATTCGCTCACTGCCTGACTCACCGCGAGGATGTGGGCTTCGTTGAAGCTGCCGTCGAATGACGATCCGCGATGACCCGAGGTGCCAAACGCGACACGCTGCGCCGGATTCGCCGGATCGGGACTCACCCTGTAGTACGCATCCACCAATCGCGCGACGTCGACCAGCGGCGCGTCTCGCGCAGACTTTCCAGCGAGATCGCTGATCTGCGTACCCATCAGGCATTCCTCTTTGCGCGATAGAGACGGATCAGCGCATTGGTCGAACTGTCATGCGCGAGTGTCGGCTCAACTGTGCTCGCAAGTTCCGCCGCGGTACGCTGCGCCAGTTGCTTGCCCAGCTCGACACCCCACTGGTCGAACGAATCGACCTCCCAGATGGCACCCTGCACGAAGACGCTGTGCTCGTACAGCGCGACGAGAGCCCCGAGCGCATGGGGCGTCAATTCCTCGGCCAGGATCGTATGGCTGGGTCGATTGCCCTCGAACACCCGATGCGGCACGAGCCGCTCGGGCGTGCCTTCCGCCCGCACCTGATCTGCCGTCTTGCCAAACGCAAGCGCTTCGCCCTGCGCAAAGAGATTCGCCATCAGCAGATCATGCTGATCCCCGAGCACGTTCTCGGCCTTGCAGAAGCCGATGAAATCGCACGGAATCACACGCGTTCCCTGGTGGATCAATTGATAGAACGAATGCTGGCCATTCGTACCGGGCTCGCCCCAGTAGATCGGCCCGGTTTGATAGTCGACATGTGCGCCATCGAGCGTCACGTGCTTGCCATTACTCTCCATCGTCAGCTGCTGCAGATATGCAGGAAAGCGTTTGAGGTATTGCTCGTACGGCAGCACGGCCACGGTCGCAGCATCGAGGAAATTGGTGTTCCAGATCGCAATCAAGCCCATCAAAACGGGCAGGTTGCTCTCGAACGGTGCGCTGCGGAAATGCTCGTCCATCGCATGAAAGCCAGCCAGCATTGCACGAAAATTGTCAGCGCCGATCGCGAGCATCGTGGACAGGCCAATCGCTGAATCCATGGAATAGCGACCTCCGACCCAATCCCAGAAGCCGAACATGTTCGCGACATCGATACCGAATTTCGTCACACCCTCGGTGTTGGTCGACACCGCGACGAAATGCTTCTCGACCGCGAGTTCGTTTCCACCGAGTCCGCGCAAGCACCAGTCACGTGCCGCATGTGCATTGGTCAGCGTCTCCAGCGTCGTGAATGTCTTCGAACAGATCACGAACAGCGTTTCAGCGGGATCGAGGTCGCGTGTCGCTTCGACGAAGTCGGTGCCATCGACATTCGAGACGAAACGGAACGTCATGTCGCGGCGGCTATGATGACGCAGCGCCTCATAGGCCATCACGGGACCGAGATCGGAGCCGCCGATGCCGATATTGATCACATTGCGGATCGGCTTGCCGCTGTGGCCAAGCCAGGCGCCGCTGCGCACGCGTTCGGAAAATGCCGCCATGCGGTCAAGCACGGCGTGGACTTCAGGGACCAGATCCTTGCCATCAACATCGATCTTCACACTTGCCGGTGCACGCAACGCGACATGCAGCACCGAACGGTCTTCCGTCGTGTTGATGCGGTCGCCGCGGAACATCGCATCACGGCGCTCGCGCACGCCGCGCGCCTTGGCGAGATCCTGCAGAAGGCGCAGGGTCTCTTCCGTCACGCGCTGCTTGGAATAGTCCAGATAGAGGCCGGCGCCTTCGACCGCAAGACGATCACCGCGACCCGCGTCCACGGCAAACAATTCACGCAAGTGCCGCGAGCGCATATCGCCCGCATGCCGCTGCAATGCCTGCCACTGTTGCGTGGAGGTCAGTGTCGGCGCGGGAACGGACTTGTCGGCACTATCCATGATGACTTCCTCTTATCCTGCAGCGAGCGCGCTGCTTTTCTCGGCAATACGACGCAGCAGCTCCTGCCACGACTTGACGAACGACGCCGCGCCATCGCACTGGAGCTGCGCGGCCAAGGCGTCTACATCGATGTTCGCCGCCGCAAACTGCGCGAGAGTTGCTTCTGCATCCGCGCCATCGGCATCCATCACGCCGTTGAGCTGGCCATGATCTGAAAACGCGACCAGCGTTTTCTCGGGGATCGTGTCGATCGTATCCGGCGCTGCCAGCGCTTCGACATACAAGGTGTCGCGGGCGCCCGGATCCTTGACACTCGTACTGGCCCAGAGCAGGCGCTGCGGCAATGCACCAGCGTCGGCCAGCTTTCTCCACCGCTGCGAACCAAGCACCTCGCGGTAGGCCTTGTAAGTGCGTTGTGCGATCGTGATACCGAGGCGATTGCGCAATGCCGGCGGCGCCTTGTCCATCACCGCCTTGTCCCAGCGGCTGACGAAAACCGACGCCACGGAAACGACTTTCGGATTGCGCCGAGCTTCGATGCGTCGCTCGATGCCGCGCAAATACGCGTTCGCCGCCGCAAGGTATTGTTCACGCGAGAACAGCAGCGTCACATTGACCGGCACGCCATTGAAAATCGATTCCTCGATGGCCGGCACGCCTTCTGGCGTACCCGGGATCTTCACGAACAGATTTTCGCGATTCGCTTGCGCGTGGATGTGCGTCGCCGCGTCGATACTGCCTTGCGTATCGGCGGCCAGCAGTGGCGATACCTCCATCGAAACCCAGCCATCCAGACCATGTGTCGCATCGAACACGGGCCGGAACAGGTCGGCCGCACGGCGCAGGTCCTCCAGCGCAAGCTCCATGAAGAGCGCCTCGCCCGTTTTTCCGGCAAGCACCTTTTCGCGGATGCCGGCGTCGTAAGCGGCGCCGCCACCGATTGCCTCGTCGAAAATCGTCGGGTTGGACGTGAGGCCGGTCACCGAGAACTGGTCGATGTAGCGACGCAAGGTGCCGTCGTCGAGGATCGTGCGCGTGATGTTGTCGAGCCAGAGGCTCTGGCCGAGTTCATGCAATTGCTGGGTGGCTTTCATGCGTGCTCCTGGGTCGCCGAGGCAGACGCGGCGACAAGATCCTTGATGCTCAGCGTGCAGACGTCGCCGATTCTTTCAATCGTGCGGTCCGGTGATGGGACGATGGTTTCGAGCGCGGACGCTGTCGCGTAGTGGCCTTGGCGCACGAATACCGTGGTCAAGCGGCTACCCAGAACGCGCTTCATCGCTGCGAGCACGCCGGGCTTGTCATCGATCATCACGTAGTGCGCGGCGGGAAAGCGTTGCTGCATCGCCGTGAGCGTGCGTTCCTTGTGCATGAAAATCAGCACATTGCCGCCGACAGCCGACCACAATCCGGAACGCTCGATCTTGCGCGGCTGGAACACGATATCGCCATCGGAAAGGATCGCGACCGTGCCCAGCGTGCGCAGGTGCGTGATCGCATTCAGCGCGCCGGGATAGACGCGATCGGGGAACGGATAGTCGAGCAGGAACGAGGACATGCCGAGCAGATCGGGGTCGGCATCGAGACCAGCGCGGAATTCCTGCAGCGCCGCAAGGTAGTCGGCATAGCCGATTTGGTCGCGCACGCGCGCATAGATGGACCAGTAGCGTTCGCATTCCACCGCCCCAAACCCGTCCGTCAGACGTTCACGCAGGTCGGCGGCAAAGCGGTCGTTGTCGAGCAGCGTATTGTCGACGTCGAAAAGGAATACGCACGAATCAGGCTTCAGCACGACGGCACCATTTCCGCCTCCGGGTCACGCCAACCGTCATCGCCGACGACGATCTTGTCGGCGGCGGCCGGACCCCAGGTGCCAGGTTCGTAGAAATGAACCGGTTCGGCATGCTCGATGACGTGATCGACCACGCGCCACGCCGCTTCGACGCAATCATCGCGCGTGAACAATCCCGCGTCGCCATTGATCGCATCGCTGAGCAGGCGTTCGTATGGCGATTTTTCGCGCTTCGATTGGTGGCGCGCGACGAGTTCGATCGATTCGCCATGCATCGCCGCGCCCGGCTTCTTCACGCGAGCGCCAGTGGATATCACCACTTCGGGACTGAGGCGGAAACGGAAATAATTCGCGTCCTCGCGCGAGATGTGATCGAACAGGTTGATCGGCGGCGTCTTGAGTTCGACGCGCACTTCCGTGGCCGTCACCGGCAGGCTTTTTCCCGCACGGATGTAGAACGGCACCCCGCCCCAGCGCCAGGTGTCGATGTGCAGTCTTAGTGCGACGAAGGTCTCGACCTGGGAATCGGCAGCCACGCCGGGCTCGTCGCGATAGCCATGGAATTGCCCGCGCACGACATCCTTGGTGCTCAGAGGGCGAATTGCCCGGAACAGTTGCAGCTTCGCGGCATTCATGGACTCGTCGTCACGACCGACCGGCGCATCCATGGCCAGTAGAGCGAGGACCTGCAAAAGATGGTTCTGAACGACGTCGCGGATCGCGCCCGCTTCCTCGTAGAACGACCCGCGACCTTGCACGCCGAAATTCTCGGCCATGGTGATCTGCACGCAGTCGACGTGATCACGGTTCCAGATCGGTTCGAGGAAGCTGTTGGCGAAGCGGAAATACAAGAGGTTCTGCACCGCCTCCTTGCCGAGATAGTGATCGATGCGGAAGATCGAATGCTCGGGGAAAACCTCGTGCAAGGTGGCATTGAGCGCCCTCGCCGATGCGAGATCGCGACCGAATGGCTTCTCGACGATGACACGCGCATCCTTGGTGCAGTCGGCACCCGCCAGACCATGCACGACGGTGCCGAACACGCTCGGCGGAATCGCAAGGTAGTGCAGCGGACGTTGCGAACCGGCAAGCGCCGTCTTGATCCGCGCGTAGGTCGGCGCCTCGTTGTAGTCGCCATCCACATAGCGAAGCAGAGAGCACAATTTCTTGAACGCTGCTTCGTCGACGCCACCATTGTGCTCGAGACTCTCCCGGGCCCGCTGTTGCAGCTGCTCGACCGTCCAGCCGGAGCGCGCGACACCGATGATCGGAATGTCCATGCCGTCGCGCTTGATCATCGCCTGCAGCGCAGGGAAGATTTTCTTGTAAGCGAGATCGCCGGAAGCCCCGAAGAATACGAATGCGTCTGAGCGGGCTTGCGTCATGGAGTGCGCCTTGCTGGTTGCTAGCGGAGACCTGCCGACGCACAGCGGATGACATACGCTGCCGCACGACGGCGAACGGCAATCATGCGATCACCAGCCTTAACGCGAGCTAGAGCTATTGTGATTCGGACAGCCAACGTGTTGCGCGAGCACCGTTTTCACCTGCGTAAGGATCGCTCAATGCCCGCCGCCGCCCTCGATCGCCTTCAGTTCCGAGATGAGGCTGTTTGCGGCTTCCTTGCCGTCGGCGTACAGCATGCGCGTGTTGTCCTGGTAGAACAGGGCATTCTCGATGCCGGCGAAGCCGGTGCCCTTGCCGCGCTTGATCACGATGCA
This sequence comes from Dokdonella sp., assembly GCA_039926025.1. Taxonomy (GTDB): domain Bacteria; phylum Pseudomonadota; class Gammaproteobacteria; order Xanthomonadales; family Rhodanobacteraceae; genus Dokdonella_A. The sequence goes on along the minus strand of JBDSXV010000111.1, from coordinate 2,607 downwards.
CTGGCGCGCGTCGACGACATTGAGGATCGGCATGCCGTAAATCGGCGAGGACTTGTCGGTCTTGGCGGCGGGATTCACGACGTCGTTGGCGCCAATCACGATCGCAACGTCGCAGGTCTTGAATTCCGGATTGATGTCGTCCATGTCCGCGATCAGGTCATACGGCACGCCCGCTTCGGCGAGGAGGACGTTCATGTGTCCAGGCATGCGACCGGCCACCGGATGGATCGCGAACTTCACATCCTTGCCGGCCTTCATCAGTGCCTGCGACAGTTCCCAGATCTTGTGCTGCGCTTGCGCGACAGCCATGCCGTAGCCGGGCACGATGATGACCTTCTCGGCCATGTACAGAAGCGAGGCCGCATCGCTCGCTTCGATCGCCTTTTGTGACCCGGCAATTGCTTCGCCACTGCCGCCGCCACCGAAGTTCGAAAACAGCACGCCGCTGATCGGGCGATTCATCGCCTTCGCCATCAGTTGTGTCAGGAAGGTACCTGCCGCGCCGACGACCATGCCGGCAACGATCAGCGCCTCGATACCCATCGCGTAACCTTCGAACGCGACAGCCAGACCCGTGAGCGCGTTGTACAGCGAGATCACCACCGGCATGTCGGCGCCGCCGATCGGCAGCGTCATCAAGACGCCGAACGCAAGCGCCAGCAGGAAGAAAACAACAACCAGCGACGCATCGACCTTCCACGCCACCAGCGCAAGACCGGCGAGGACCGCGGCGGCAAGCACGAGGAAATTGAAGGCCTGCTGGCCGGAGAACGTGAAACGCCGGTCCATGCGGCCGTCGAGCTTGGCCCAGGCGATGATCGAGCCGGTCATGGAGATCGATCCGATCAGGGCGCCGACGACGGCGAGCGTGAGCATCGCGATCGGAGGCGCTGCAGCTCCAGGCTGGGTGAATTTCAACAATTCGCTCGCGCCGATAGCAGCGGCTGAACCACCGCCCATGCCGTTGAACAATGCCACCATCTGCGGCATGTCGGTCATTGCGACCTTCTTGCCCCAGAGCCAGGTCGGGATCACTCCCAGCGCGATCGCGGCGATGATCAGGCCCAGATTGTGGCCGCCGGTGATCGCGAAGGTTGCCAGGGTCGCGATGACCATGCCGATGCCGGCCTGTTCGATACCCTTGCGCGCGGTGACCGGCGACGACATGCGCTTGATGCCGAGGATGAACAATACCGCGGCGAGGAAATAAGATGCCTTCGCGATGGTGACGAGCAAGGTTGCGGTATCCATCAATGATTCCCGTACATCGAATTGGTCGGTGGAGTGGCTGTTGTGGAAGCGGCTTTTGTGGGAGCGGCTTTTGTGGGAGCGGCTTTTGTGGGAGCGGCTTCAGCCGCGATGCTTCTGCTTCGACCTTTTCAAAGGCATCGCGGCTGAAGCCGCTCCCACAGGGTCGCTGTCGCCGTCACACCCGCTATTTCTTGCTGTCCTTGCTCGACTTGAACATTTCAAGCATGCGTTCGGTCACGACATAGCCACCCGCCGCATTGCCCGCGCCGAGCGCGACGCCGATGAAACCGATCGTGATCGCCAGCGGCGATTCTGCATGCGCGAGCGCGATCATCGCGCCGACCAGCACGATGCCGTGCACGAAGTTCGAACCCGACATCAGCGGCGTGTGCAGGATCACCGGCACGCGGCCGATGATTTCCTTGCCGGTGAATGCGGCGAGCATGAAGATGTACAGCGCGAGGAATCCGTCGATCATGATTGCGCTCCTTCGACGAGTTGGCGGGTGGGTTCGTGCTTGATCTCGCCCGCGTGCGTGACGCAGGTCTTCGCGATCAGTTCGTCGTTCCAATCGAGCGTGAGGGTGCCATCCTTCAAACTGAGCTCAAGGAAATTGTAGAGGTTGCGCGCGTACATCTCGCTCGCATGCACCGGGGCGCTCGCCGGTAGATTGGTGGTGCCGACCACGCTGACGCCGTTCGCCGAGACCACGGTCTTGCCGGCTTCGCTCAATTCGCAATTGCCGCCGGTCTCCGCCGCAATGTCGACAATGACCGAACCCGGCTTCATGCCGGCAACCATCGCGGCGCTGATGATGCGTGGCGCCTTGCGACCTGGCACCGCGGCCGTGGTCACGACCACGTCGATACCCTTGAGGTGATCCGCCAACGCCTGCTGCTGCTTGTCGCGCTCTTCCTGGGTCAGCTCGCGCGCATAACCGCCAGCGCCCGCGGCACTGACGCCAAGGTCGAGGAATTTCGCGCCCAGCGATTCAATCTGCTCTTTCGTTTCCGGACGCACATCAAAGCCCTCGACCTGCGCGCCGAGGCGGCGTGCCGTCGCGATCGCCTGCAAGCCCGCGACGCCGGCGCCGACGATCAGAACCTTGCTCGGACGGATCGTACCGGCCGCCGTGGTGAGCATCGGGAAGAACTTCGGCGCCACTTCCGCTGCGATCAGCACGGCCTTGTAGCCCGCGACGGCAGCCTGCGACGACAACACGTCCATCACCTGCGCACGCGTCGTGCGCGGCAGCAACTCCATCGCGAAGGCGGTGATCTTGCGATCGCGCAAGGCCTTGGTGCGCTCGGGCGCGAGGTGCGGTTGCAGATGGCCGATGACGACCGCGCCTTCCTT
>JBDSXV010000110.1:0-5012 GCA_039926025.1 Dokdonella sp. | reverse complement strand
CCTTGAAGTTCAGGGTGGTCGCACCGGCGGCGATGGTCAGCGCCGGCATGGTCACGCTGGCGCAGGTGTTGGACGGGTAGGTTTGGCCGTCACCTGCGTTGTGGTAGCTGTAGAGGCCTGCGCTCGCCGCCGTGTTGGTGACCTGCCAAGGCGTGTCCAACGTCATGTAGGTGTGGGTATCGACGTCATCAAGGAAGCCGGCCGGATCCGGACCCGAACTTCCGCTCGGCGTCAGGTTGAGCACGCCAGACACCAGTCCGCTGTTGCCCAGGCTGTCCACAGGGGTGACCCGATAGAAGTAGGGCGAGCCGTCAATGACCGCGCTGTCGACATAGGTTGGCGCGGCGGCGTTGGGGTCGAGGACGACGGCGCTGGTGAAGTACGGATTGGAATCGCGTTCCACCTTGTACGTGACGCCGCTGGCGTTCGGACAGGACGCCGTGGCCGCGCTCCATGCGAGGTTTGCACTGCAGCTTGCATTGCTGGCGCTACCGGTAAGCGAAGCGGTATCGAAGGTTGGCCCGAGTGAGCAGACATCGTTCGATACGGCGTCCACGCACGCCGAAACGGCACCTTCGACATCGTTCGAAACGCCGCGCACGGTATACGCGTAACTGAAGCCACCCTGCGTGCGGTCGTCGATCAGTGGCGAAGCGTTGCCACTGCCGACAAGATGGAAGTTGCCGGCTGCAGCGCTGGCGCAGGTACCGTTCGCGCGATACAGCTGGAAGCCTTGTGGGGCCGCGGCTGACGAGAAGCCGATGGCGATACCGCTTGCATTGTTGCTTGCTACGTTGATTGCAGTGGGTGCGGCGAACGCGGTTTGATCGGGCAGGCCGAAAGCGCCGTCGACCGCCAATGCATACCCTTGACGATCGGTTTCAAGGCGGCCATTGCCGGGAACCGCCGCGGCCTTGACGTTGAATGTATAGCTTCCTGCCGTCGGCGCAGTCAGACGCACCTGTTCGACGGTGTTCTTGCTGTCAGCGCTGCCGCCCGTGGTGGATACACCACTGGTGAAGTGGTTGCCGAGATAGGTACCGCCCGGTCCGACGACTTCGAGGTCGAGGTTGTTGACCAAGGTTGAAGCGGCACCTGGCGACGCTTCCGGATCGAACCAGGTCAGGGTCGCGCGCAGCTCCTGTCCAGCTGCCACGTTGGCGATCGTGTAGGTATGCATTTCGCCGGTCTCGAGACCGGCTGCGTTGCTGCGCTCGAACAGGCGCAAGCGGCGATTGTCGTTGCCGCCGGTCAGGGTGTTGGCGAACCACAGGTTGCCATCGAGCCAGGCGCGGCCCCAGCCGATGTTGCTATTCGGCCAGGTGGTCGGCTGCAGGACATCGGTACCGTTGAGCAGGATCGCCTTCATTGCCGCGCCGTTCGGATTGAAGGCATCCGCGGCCGTCTTGCTGCCGCGCGGATAAAATCCTTCCGCGAAGAACTGGCGCATCAACGCAGCGTTACCAGCGACCGTTGGCGTCGCCATCGAGGTGCCGGACAGCGACTTGCTGAGCGGTGCCTCGATCGTGCTGGTGGTGCTGGCGTCGCCAGCGGCGGAAATCGTCGAGCTACCCGGCGCCATGATGTCCGGCTTCTGGCGACCGTCGGCGGTTGGCCCGCGGCTGGAGAAGCTCGCGATCGTGATAAGGCCACCATGAGCGAGGGCGCCGACCGTCAATGCGTTTTTCGCGTTGCCGGGCGAGCCGATCGACGTTCCAGTCGGGCCGTCATTGCCGGCTGCGACCACGAACAGCAGGTCTTCCAGCGTGTTGGTCGCGTAATCGACGTTGTTGTCGTCGCTCGCATACGCGCCGCCGTCTGCTGCGCCCCAACTTGCGCTGTGGATGTGCGCGCCACCGGCGACGGTCTGCGCCAGCGTGCCGCGCAGATCATTGATGGCCAGGCAACCGCTGGGGTCATTGCCGATGTCCTGCTGGATCAACTGCGCGTTCGGCGCCATGCCGTCGGCGAGGTCGTGGCCGGCGCTGGTCGGCGTCGACGCGACATACGTGTTCGCGCCAAAAGTGCCAGCCGCGTCGCCTACGATAGTGCCGCTGGTATGCGTGCCGTGATAGGACGTTGGCGAGGTGCCGCCCGGGCAGATGTTGTTGTTGTCACCGCCGGTGGCGCCCGGCTGCGGCCAGTAGGCGAGGAGCTTGTTGTTCGGGTAGAACGTTCCGACGGCTGGCGGGATCGCCGGTGTTGCGTCGGGCAGGGTGACTTCCACGTGCGGGCCGCTACCCTTGTCGAGCGTGGCGAACCACGCTTCGTTGGCATCGGTGCCGCTGTCGGAGATCGCAACGATCTGGCCGCTACCGAAGAGGTTGTGGTCCCACATCGGGGTTGGACCGCAGACCAGGCCGCTACCCGCACATGCTGCGGTCGCATCACCCTGGATCGCGCCGATTGCGCCGGAGTTCATCAGGTGTGGCCGTACCCACGGTGACACGAAGACGACGTCGTCGAGCGCGGTGGCTGCATTCAACAAGGCATCCAGCTGGTCGTAGGCGACAGACGCGCGCACGTATTGCGCGGCATCCGCGCGTTCGCTGCGCTGTTCGATGATCACGCCCGGAACGAGCTTCGTCAGACTGGCCGCAATATGCTCTGAAGACGTTCCGGCAAACGCATCGAGCTGAATCGTGTAGCGATTGTCGTATTGCTTTGCGATCGACGTCGCGCGGCTCGCCAACCACAAGGTCGGATCGAGCTTCAAAGCCGGCTGCAGGGTGCCTACCCAACGGACCGAGGATTCCTTCGCGATGTCGGCGAGTTTGACCCCATTGAGGCGCACGTAGTACGCATTGTTCGGCACATAGCCGAGGAATTGCACGCCACGCGCGAGCAGCGCACGGCGTTCGCCGAGCCGGCCCGGCTGGAACTGCACGATCGCGTAATTCGACAAGGTGCTCGCGAGCCCGGCGCCGACGCTGCTCGCATCCAGCGATTGCGCAGATGGGTCGAAGATTCCGGTGCGCAGGATGATCAGATTCGGGTTGGTGCGCGCGGTATCGATCGCGCTGGGCGATGGCTGAGAGGCAGTCATCATGGTCGCTGCCGGCGTGGTCGCGGAAGCGGCGCCGAGAGCAATCGCCAAGGCAGTGGCGAGCGCGGTACGTATGGGCGTGACAGGCATTTGGAATTTCCCCGGAAGAGTTCGTCAGAGACGAACAACTTTTCGAGTATGCGTTGGCCTCATCGGCCGTACATCAACCTGTCTGACGAGGCCTAGAGGCCTACTTCCGCCAGCCTGCGGGATGAATTCCAACAAATCCGCAGGGGACTTTCGCAGCTTTGGCACATCACGCAATGAATTTGGATTTCTTGCTCGGGCCTTCTGGCAACGCGCTATTCGACTCCACTTTCGATGTCCGCGTAACGGTATACAGGCAAGCCCGCAAAGATTCACTGTCGTCGACGAAGTGGCCAGGAGTTCTTCGCATGGCCAGGGCGCATCCAGTTCCGGCAAGGGATCTTGGTCTGCCGATCGCGCAGTATTTGCAACGGAGATCACTGTTAGTTTTTTGTAAATCAGGCTATTATCGAGCCCTGTTCAACCAACTGCGGAACTCCGTAGATGGGTGCAGACTCTTTATCCAGTTGCATTGACTGACTACGCATCGAACGCCGACATGAGGTTGCGCTTCGCCAAGCTGGTGCTGCTTTCGTGGTTCCCGTTGATGGGAACGGCGCAGACACTGCCGTCGCTGGTGCCGGAAACGGCGCCGGACAAGATGCCTTTGGTCGAACAATTGCTCGCGTTGGATTCAGCTGGCCGTCCGATGCTGGCGCAGGGCTCGCCTGTGCTGCCAATCTGGTCTGGCTCAAATGGCCAGCTGCTCGCAGTAGTCGCGTTGCCTCAAACATGGGCGATTTCCCCCATTGACGCCACGCCGGCCTACGGCGGCCCCTCCACCTGGCACCTCGCTGGCAGCTCGGCCGTTAGCGCTGGTGGTTTGCGCTGGCAGCTCGGCAACGGATTTCGAACCGAAGCGATGCTCGGGGAATATCTTGCGTCAGCGCCTGCGGCGTGCGGCGTAGACGATTGCGATACTTCCGCTTCGCGCTGGTCGCGTGTCTCGCTGGCGGGCTCGCTCGGTATGGGCTGGAGTTCGGCCAACGGGGGTCTCGACGTTTCCTATGGGTTGTCGTGGCTGCAATCGCAGAATGGCCGGGCGTCACTTGGTCGTCTTGCTGTGGATTCTGGTCTGGTGCCGGTATTGACTCTGCCGGAGGCGCAGTCTTATGCGCTCGACAGCGAAGCCTCGCTATATGCGCGCGGGCGCTGGCAGTTCGAACAGGGTCCGGCATTCGATATTGCTGCCAGTTATGGCCGCGCACGCGTGTCTCCGATAGGTGGGGTAGCCAACGCGTTTTTACCGGGCGTCGATCTGGATCAACTTTCACTGAGCCTGGGCCTGGATGCCGGCTCCTTGCGCGGCGCGATCATCGGCCATGTGGTCAGCAGCGATGACCCGGTACTTGCCGGCAAGCGTTGGACGACGCTGGATCTGGGTGTTTCGTGGCGCACGCCATGGAGTGGTGAGCTCAGTGTTGGTGCCCAAAATCTCTGGGCCGCGCCTCTCAATGCTCCGCGCGATGCGGACAATCAGGCACGCACGCCGTACATCCAGTATCGCCAGGACCTGTAGTCGGGTCTCTGGGCGTCGCCAGGGCTTCCAGGCCCACTTCCCGAGCATCCCTTGCTGCGTTTCGCAAGTGCCGTGATGCTGCGCCGCGGAATATTTCTTTTCGCTCTAAAATATTGAATTAACAGCGGATTCCGCTGATGTTAAGCCTGCGCTCAGGGATTCCCATAGCGTAAGAATCTTGTTAGTATCGTCAACTGCCGAGGGTTTTGGTGGACCGTTTTGGTCGTTCCCATGGAATGGGAGAGCACATGTCCCGAGCTGTGACAACTCTGACGTTGGAGAGTGAAATGAATTTAATGAGCAACGAGCTTTACAAAGCCGTGCGCTATGCGTTGTATGCGGGCGCCACTGCCGCCGTCG
>JBDSXV010000109.1:0-7697 GCA_039926025.1 Dokdonella sp. | reverse complement strand
ATACGAACGCGGGCAAGTCCACGCTGTTCAATGCGATGACGGGGTCTTCCGTCTACGCCGCGGACCAGTTGTTCGCGACACTCGACCCGACCTTGCGCCGCGTCGACGGACTCGACTGCGGACCGATTGTGCTGGCCGATACGGTCGGTTTCATCCGCGACCTGCCGCATGACCTCGTCGCCGCATTCCGCTCGACCCTTGCTGAAGCGCGCGATGCAGACCTGCTGTTGCACGTGATCGATGCGTCGGATCCCGAGCGAGACGATCGCATCGCGGATGTCGAGGAAGTGCTCAAGGAAATCGGCGCCGATGATCTGCCGCAGGTCTTGGTCTTCAACAAGATAGATTTGATGGGTGGAAGTGGTGTGGGCGGCAGCGAAGATGTCGCTATCACGGTCGAACACGGCGTCCCCTTGTCCGGCGCGCAAGCGCGCGTCGACCACGTCAACGGCGGCGATTTGCCTCGGGCCTGGGTCTCGGCGAAGGAAGGCCGCGGCATCGATGGCCTGCTGCAGGCGATTGCCGGGCGCCTCGGTTCGCAGCGCATTGCGGCCGAGCTCAGCCTTCCAGCCAGCGCGGGGCGTCTGCGCGCGCGCCTGCATGCGCAAGGCCTGGTTGCCGAAGAAATTGCCGACGAGCACGGCTGGAAGATCCGCATTGATGCACCGCGTGCGCTGATCGAACCGCTGTTCGGCCTGCCGCACGGCGATGGCGCGTGGTTGCGCGAACGCCTGCTGGACGAGTCCTTGCTTGCCGCAGCCGATGCCCCTACCTACAATCCTGCGACAACCCCGCATTGACGGCGCCAACCGGCGCGTCGTTCCGGTCTGCGGTTGCCGCGGTGATCGACCAATCCGAATTCATTGAATCCTGGGCGTGGCGTGCGCCCGCGCGCGCAACGGCGAAAGCGAGGAAACCAAGCAATGGCATGGAATGAACCCGGCAGCGGCAAGCAGCGCGATCCGTGGAAAGACAACGGTGACAAAGGCGGTGGCGGCGGTTCAATGCCCGACTTCGACGCGCTGCTCAAGCGCGCGCGCGATTTCTTCCATCGTTTGTTCGGCGGCGGTGCCGGTGGACCGGGCATTGCGGTGATCGGCATCCTCATCGCGTGGTTCGCGATCGACAGCGTCGTGCGAGTGGACGCACGCGAAACCGGCGTGGTCCTGCGCTTCGGCCAGTTTTCGCGCCTGATGACGCCCGGCATCAACTTCAAGTTTCCGCGCCCGATCGAATCGGTGAGCAAGGTCAACATCGGCGTGCAGAACACCACCGACCAGGTGCGCATGCTGACGCGCGACGAGAACATCGTGCTCGTCGATTTCAACGTGCAGTACCAAGTCAGCGATCCGCAGAGCTTTTCCTTCGGCGTACGCGATCCGGACCAGACGCTCGGCCAGGCCGCCGAGAGCGCCGTGCGTTCGGTCATCGGCAACAGCGACATGGATACGATCCTGTCCGGCCAGCGCGCCGAGCTCATGGTGAAGGCGCGCGAACTGCTGCAGGCGACGCTCGACCAGTACAAGACCGGCCTCACCCTGACCGAACTCAATTTCCAGAACGTGCGTCCGCCGCAGGAAGTGAAGGACGCGTTCGACGACGCCAGCCGCGCCCTGCAGGACAAACAGAAGATCGAAGAGGAAGCCAAGGCCTACGCGAGCAAGGTCGTGCCCGAGGCGCGCGGCGACGCCGCCAGCGTGCGTGCCGAGGCGGAAGGCTACAAGAGCGAACAGATTGCGCGCGCCGAAGGCGACGCACAGCGCTTCACTCTCGTTGAAGCGCAATACAAGGCAGCGCCGGAAGTCACGCGCAAGCGCCTCTACATCGAGACGATGGAGCAGGTGATCGGCCATACGCCGAAGGTCGTCGACCTGTCCTCCGGCAAGAACGTGCTGTCGCTGGGCACGGATGCGCACGGCGTCAGTCCCGGTGTTGCGGGTGCCGCGACCGTCATCAGTCCCGAATCGAAAGGAGCCCACTGATGCGCTTCGCATCCCTGCTGATCGCGTTGATCGCGGTCTTCGTTGCCGCAAGCAGCGTGTTCGTCGTCAACGAAGGCCAGACCGCGATCCTGCTCCAGTTCGGCCGCATCGTGCGCACCGGCTATGCGCCGGGCCTGCACGTCAAGTTGCCTCTCATCCAGCAGGTAAGCCGTTTCGACAAGCGCGTGCTCACGCTCGAGTCCGCGCCGGAACGTTATCTCACCTCGGAGAAGAAGGACGTCAACATCGACTTCTTCGTGAAATGGCGCATCGTCGACGCCGCCAAGTTCTATGTATCCGTTGCCGGTGATGAGAAGTCGGCGCAGCAACGCGTCGTGCCCATCGTAAAGGAAGGCCTGCGCACCGCGATCAACTCGCGCACCCTGCGTGAACTCGTCTCGGGTGGGCGTGCCGATCTTGCCAAGGACCTGGTTGCCGAAGCGAATCAGAAGACCCAGAGCATGGGCATCGAAGTCGTCGACGTGCGCATCAAGCGCATCGACCTGCCCGAAGACGGCACCGTGATCGGGTCGGTCTATGAGCGCATGAAATCCGAGCGCAAGAAAGTCGCTAACCAGTTGCGTGCGGAAGGCTCTGAAACCGGCAAGACGATCACCGCCGATGCCGATCGCCAGGTGCAGGTGATCAACGCCGAAGCCTATCGCGATGCGCAGAAGACGCGCGGCGAAGGCGATGCCGCAGCCTCGCAGACCTATGCGGCTGCCTACGGCAAGGATGCGGAATTCTTCGCGTTCTACCGTAGCCTGGAAGCTTATCGCGAAGCATTCGCTGTGCCGAACGGAACTCTCGTGCTCGACCAGAAATCGGAATTCCTGCGCTACCTGCAGGAAAGCAAATAGCCAGTGATACCTGAACTGGCCGCAGCGCTGTGCCTGGTGCTGGTGTTCGAAGGTCTGTTCCTGTTTGCAGCGCCGGCGATGTGGAAACGCATGGCCGAGCAACTGCAACAAATCGATCAACGCACCCTGCGCATGATTGGCGGCGGCATGGTGCTGATCGGATTGATCGCATTGAAGATCGTGCATTGACGCAAGACCTGAGTCGGGCTGGAGTTGTGCGAGCAACGGCCTATGCGAGCAATGTTCTGCGGAAGCAACGGTCTGCGGAAGCAACGGTCTGCGGGAGCAACGGTCTGTGGGAGCAACGGTCTGCGGGAGCAACGGTCTGCGGGAGCAACTGTCTGTGGGAGCAACTGTCTGTGGGAGCGGCTTCAGCCGCGATGCTCTACACCCAAGTAGCATCGCGGCTGAAGCCGCTCCCACGGAGGCGCGATCATCAGCCCACCAGCTCTCGCCGCGCTGCCGACGTGAGCGCGCAAGAACATTGAATTCAACCATTTCGGGAGCTCGCGCGTGACGAATATCAGGTGGATGCTTGCGCTGGTGTTGGGGCTGCTGTCGGGATGCGTGAGCATGAATCCCATGGCGCTGGACAAGAAGTCGACGTCCCTCGATCTCGGCAGCAAGTCGGTCGTGTTGATGACGTTCGACGTGTCACGCGACGACAGTCGTTACGTACCGCTTCCAATTTTCATCAATGTGAAGAACCTGGGCGCGCCCAGGACGACCGACCCTTTGCATTTCCGGGTGAACCGCAAGGACGATGTGCTGGTGGCCAGCGAGGGCGATGACCTCTATGCGATACGCATGGCATTGGAACCCGGGCGCTATCGACTGTTGAGCGTGGGCGGAAGCGCCGCTGCTTTTCCCTTCGTTGGATCGTTCCTGGTGCCGCTGTTCATGGATTTCATCGTGCCTGCCCACGCAGTGACGTATGTCGGGCAGGTGAAAGCACGCCTGCGTCCGCGCCAGGAAGGTGAGTTCCGCGCGGGCCCGATGATTCCGTTGATTGATCAGGCCGCGACCGGCATGTCCTCGGGGACGTTCGATGTCGTCGTGAGCGATTCTTCGGCAGAGGACATCCCGCATTTTCGCGCGATGTTCCCGGCCTTGGGTGACACACCCGTCGCGGACGTGCCATTGCCTGCATTCGATCGCCCCAGGGTGCAACGGATACGCGACGCTTCAAGTGCGCTCGCGCCGGACGAGGCTAGCGACACTCCCTAGCACGCTCCTGCGGTCGCCGAGCGGCCGCTGCAGCGACTGGGTTGCGCATAAAAACGCGCAATGATGATGTGCCACGCGCCATCTGCCACTACAATTTCACCTTGCGCCGAAGGCTGTCCGACCGATTCGTCTGGCGGCAGGAAGCGGACGCATCCACTGGCGTGACCCCGTCGCGGGGCATCAAATCGAAGCGAGAACTGCACATGGGCAAGTCAGTCGTAATCCTCGGCGCGCAATGGGGCGACGAAGGCAAGGGCAAGATCGTCGACCTGCTGACGCAGGACATCGGCGCCGTCGTCCGTTTCCAGGGTGGCCACAACGCCGGCCACACCCTGGTGATCAAGGGCAAGAAGACCGTCCTTCACCTGATTCCCTCCGGCATCCTGCGCGACGACGCGCTGTGCCTGATCGGCAATGGCGTGGTACTGCATCCGGGCGCGTTGCAGAAGGAAATCGCCGAACTCGAAGCGAACGGCGTTGAAGTACGTTCGCGCCTGAAGATCAGCCCCGCGACGCCGATCATCATGCCCTACCACATCGCGCTCGATCAGGCGCGCGAGAAAGCCGCCGGCGGCAAGGCGATCGGCACCACCGGTCGCGGTATCGGACCTGCGTATGAAGACAAGGTCGCGCGTCGCGGAATCCGCATCGCCGACTTGCGCTATCCGGTTGAACTCGCGGAGAAACTGCGCAGCACGCTCGACTATCACAACTTCGTGTTGACGAATTACTTCAAGGTCGACGCGATCGATTTCCAGAAGACACTCGATGAAGCGCTCGCGTTCGGCGAATACGTCGAGCCGATGAAATCTGACATCGCCGGCATCCTTCACGAGCTGCGCAAGCACGGCAAGAAGATCCTCTATGAAGGCGCGCAGGGTTCGCTGCTCGACATCGACCACGGCACCTATCCCTACGTCACCTCGAGCAACACCACGATCGGTGGCGCACTTGCTGGCACAGGCGTCGGCGCGAACGCGATCGACTATGTGCTCGGCATTGCGAAGGCGTATGCGACGCGCGTCGGTAGCGGCCCGTTCCCGACCGAACTCGATGACGAGGTCGGGCAGGGTATCCGCGATCGAGGTCAGGAATACGGCGCCACTACCGGTCGCCCGCGCCGCTGCGGCTGGATGGATATCGTCGCGCTCAAGCGCGCCGTCGCCATCAACGGCCTGAGCGGCCTGTGCATCACCAAGCTCGACATCCTCGACGGCATGGAGAAGCTCAACATCTGCGTCGCTTACGAATACCACGGCAAGCGCAGCGAATACGCGCCGCTCGATGCGGCTGGATGGGACGAGTGCAAACCCGTCTATCTCGAATTCCCCGGCTGGAGCGAATCCACCGCCGGCATCACCGAATGGGACAAGCTCCCGCCTGCCGCTCGCGCGTATCTGCGTGCGCTCGAAGAACTCGCCGGCTGTCCGCTCGCGATCGTCAGCACCGGACCCGACCGCGATGCGAATATCGTGTTGCGCGATCCGTTTGCGTGAGCGATCGGCGTGCTCGCTGCCGGCTTCAAGGCCGGTAGTGAGGCGGGTGCTCCTGCACGCTCCGGTCCGAGCTCAGCGTCAGGCGCTGGCGTAGCCACGCCGCGCAGTCCGCTTCCGATAACGAACCTTCGGCCAGCCGCAGATATACCGGATACAGCTCAAGATCATCCGCTTGCAGGCGGCCGCCGTTGAGCACGATGAAGGTCTCGCAAATCACGGCTGCCGTACGCTTGTTGCCGTCGACGAATGGATGATTGCGTGCAAGCCCGAAGGTGAGACTTGCTGCCAGGTCGGCAAGATCGGGCGATGGATCCCCGTAGGCATGAAGTTGTTGTGGCCGCGCAAGCGCGGAATCCAGCAGGCTCTCGTCCCGCACGCCGGAACCGCCTCCATGGTCGGCGAGCTGGCGGTCGTGGATCGCCAGCGCAAGCGACTTACCGATCCATACGATCATGATCGTTCTACTGAGCAAGCTTGTGCAGCAGGGTGCGCCGCTCGCGCATGATTCGCTCGGCTACTTCCATTTGCTGCGCAAGGGCAGGATCGCGTGTGGTCAGGTGGACGCCGTTGGGTGTCTCGAGCGCGTACAAGTCGTCGCCCTTTTCCAGGCGCAGGCGGGCCAATAGTTCCTTGGGCAGGATGACACCGGCCGATTCGCCAACAGCGGTGATCTTCAGTTTCATGGGTGGAGGCTCCGCAGCTGCGTCATGACGCAAGTTAATACGCGATGCCCGCATCCACAAGCGCACGTCGGAAAGACGCTGTCCGGAAAAGCATCGAATGCAGGGAATTCATCGCGAACTGGCGTCGTCGCAAGCAACGTTTTCCTCGCGACAGTGTTGCGAATGCGAGCCGTCCCTGGCTCGCAGGGCGCGGTCAGCGAACGTGCTGGCCGCGTAGGCTCATGCCATCAATGGCATCGGGCCATGCAACGCGCCCGATCAGGGTTGCAGTAGGCGATCGGGATGCCGGCATCGAGACAGTCGCGGAAGTTCTCGTTGCAATCTGCCTGGCACGCGGTAAGAGCCTGGCTTGGCATCGAGATGCCGATACCAAAAGCGAACAACGCGAGCGACAGCAAGGCGAGCAATTTCGTGTTCATGGTTTCTCCATTGGATTGAACGTCACACGCATCAGGGTGCGTGCATTCCCTCGGCCGACGGCCGAAACGAATTGGGGTTGGTTCCACTCGGTGCCGACACGCAGCTGCGCAAATCACTGCGCCTGTGGCTGTGCGGCTGCCTGCGATGAGCCCGCCGTGGGCGGCTTGAGCAAGGCCAGCGATTCGCGCAGCGTGTCTTCATGAAAGCCGACGATGCGTCGATCGCCGATGAAGAGCAGTGGCACCGGGCCGCCGTCGATTTTCTCGAAGCGCTGCTTGGCATCGTCGGACTTGTCCACGACATAGTCTCGATAGTCGGCATGGGCACTCGCCAGCCATTCGCGCGTGCGTTTGCAGAACGGGCAAGTGGACGTGGAAAACATCACGACGGGTTTGCCGGCATCGCGATATAGCGCGAGAAAGTCTCCGCTTACGTAGGCCGGTTCGGGAAACATGCGCTCATACAGGGCGCGCGAATGCGGTGCGGCCACGACGCCAGCGGCAAGTGCAACCAAAGGTACGATCGCGTACAGCAGGGGCCAACCGATGATCTTGGGCATTGAAACTCCATCAAAGCGGTGTCAGTCCGGGCGGGCGTTTTTCCGCCCTGTATGCATAACGTCGCTTTGTTCGCGTTTGAGACAAGTGTGCGAAACGCGTGTGCCCGCAAAGCGATATCCGCCTGAGGCAATGTGCGAGCTACTTTCTGTGGGAGCGGCTTCAGCCGCGATGCTTTTTTGGGCAAAGCATGGCGGCTGAAGCCGCTCCCACAGGCAGTTGCTCCTGCAGGCCGTCGCACCCACAGGCAGTTGCTCGCACAGAAAAGAGCGCGATCACTGCGCCCTGTGCATTCACTCGATCATCAAGCGCGCCTCTTCACCCCCGAAGGCTGTGCCTGAGGGCCGGGGGCGTTGGGTGGGGATGGATTTCGCACGAGCACACAAGCGCGCCCGCAAGGGGAGGGCTGGAGAGCAAGACATTGTGGGAGCGGCTTCAGCCGCGATGCTTTTTGTGGGCAAAGCATCGCGGC
>JBDSXV010000108.1:0-25131 GCA_039926025.1 Dokdonella sp. | reverse complement strand
TATGCATCCAGCCCACGTGCGGATTGAAACCCTGATAGATGAAGAACTGGCCCCAGGTCACTGCGCCATAGGCATCGAGTCCTTCGTCGCTGGACATCTGCAGTTCGGAGCGGAAGAAGAACGACGTGTGCGGATTGATCAGCAACAGCGCGTGGCCATCGACGCTGAGCTTCGGTGCGATCGCGATGCCGTTGGAGCCGGTCGGCTCGACCCAGCTCGACTGCGTTTGTACCAGAGCCAGCGGCGTATCGGTCGAGGCGCCGTAGAACGCCTGCAGCGGTTTCAATTCGACGCGCTCGATGTCGCCACCGATACTGCCTTCGGTGAATGAGAGCGCCATCCACGGCTCAAAGTGCGTGATGACGCGCGAATGCACGTCCGAGTGCGTGGCGAGGTAGTAGTTGAGCCCGTCCGCCCAACTGTCCATCAATGCACGCAGCCAGCGCGGGCTTTGCGCATACAGTTTTTTCAGCTCGACCGGGTCGATGAACAATTGTTGGCGCAGGTCCTGCCACAGCGCGGAACTGTCTGCGTCCTTCGCCTCGGCGAGGCGGCCGAGCGAGACCAGATAGTTGGTCTCCACGCGATTGAAGTCGTCTTCGGCCTGCGTATAGGCCATGCCGAACACGGCGTCGGAATCGGTCTTGCCGTGGATGTGGGCGATGCCCCAGTCATCGCGGGTGACGGTCACCGCCTCTGCCGCGCGTTGCCAGCGCGCCTGCTCGGGTGTGATGGCGTGTACCGCGCTGCTCAGGCACAGGCCAAACAGGCTGATCATCGCCAGAACGCTCGAAACCTCTTGCGGGCGACGCAGGCTGCGAGCCGGCCGAATCAGATCGCGAAGAATTTGCATGTTCATTGGCTGCCCTCGATGCCCGTAAACGTCGCTCAAGCGTAGCTGATTCCACCCTGGCTACTATCGTTCCCGGAAACACCGGACGAAGTGACAGGGTCAATCGTGAAGACGCTCGATCGATCTTCTTGCCAGGTCCCATCTGCACGGAGAACGTGAGCACATCTACTTGACAGATCCCGTGAATGCGTTCCGGCGCTACTGCGTGCATGATCCCTTTGCTGACGCAATTGCGTTTATTGGTGGCGTAACGAAATGCCGAGCGAGGTCGGATCGTGTTGTATCGAATCTATACGTGGATGCCGCTGATCGTCGGGCAGTCGTACGCGCTTTGGCTGCTGGCAAGCGGGCGTTCCACCTATTTCCAGGTGATGCTCATGTACGCGACAGGCGTGTTTCTGGCAACTCTGATCGGCATGTTCATTCGCTTCAAGAACCTGCGCAGCTTCATTCACCAGATTCGCGGTCTGATCACGCTGTCGGGGTCGTTGGCATTCATGCTGGTGTTCCTGCTGATTCCGGCAGTGCCGAAAAGACTTGTGCCCGGCACATACGATCAGCCGCTTTTTCGAATGATTGACGTCGTTCGCGAATCGTTTACCAGTGGCCTTTTCACCCACGGCCTGGTCTACCTGTCTTTTTTTCTCGGTCTATCGACGCTTTCAGCCCTGACAAGCGGCGATGCCGTCCGCTGGTGGTATGCGAACATGATCGTGCCGAATACATCTACCTTCCTTGCTCTTTTTGTGGCCGGCATCGCCGGGTTCTTCGTCTCGGTCAACATGCAGAACGAGGACGCTGCGAGTTTGGGGGTTCAGATTTTCGTTGTCGCCACGTTTTCCGTGGTGCGTCTTTTCTTCGATGTCGTGTTTGAGTCGCAGACAACTCCATCAGAGTTTGAAACCCAGTACGCCGACTATCTGGCCGGAAGTGCGCTTTGAAACGGAAGTGGGCAAGCGAGCAGGGCAGGTGTTTCCACGGCTTACCGCCGCGCCAACTTGCCCAGAGCGAGCAGCCGAGGCGCCACCGTTGTACTGGACCTGTGTATGAGGACTGATGATTTTCCAGCCGAACTGGGCGGGTCGTGCACAGCGACACCCGAATACCGGCAGCGGATCGCGATTTTCGGAACGAAATACCCTGAAACGATCGTTTCCCAACGCGGCGTGACCAGCTATCCGGCGCACGAGCGAACCTTGCACGCGGTTGGAACTGCGAAGTCCTCCTCGTTCGCGATGCGAAGCGAACCACTAGGCTTGCTTGGCGTCGCGTGGTGTTTCCAACGCCACTGAAATGGGGCCTTCATGCAAGCTCGCCGCATCACACCTACCAGGCTGCGCGCGCGTTTCCGCGCCATCGCGTTCGTAGCATCCCTATTCTGCGTTTGCGTCGCGCACGCGACCGCCTACTTCGTCGCAACCAATGGAAACGATGCGGCAAACGGGCTCTCTACCTCCACGCCATTCCATACGATCGCGCATGCAGTCAACGTGGTTGGACCGGGCGACAGCATCGATGTGCGCGCAGGTACCTACGTCGAATCCGTCGTCATCAGTCGCTCGGGTACGGCGGCCGCATGGATCGTCTTGCGCGCGTATCCGGGCGAGGCGCCGCTGTGGCGAAGCACTGGTTCGGCACCGACCCTGTATTTCTACCACCCGGACTGCGACGAGGATGTCATCGGTTCGGGCAGCGGCAATGTCGACTGCCATCCCCTGTACTGGATCGTGCAAGGACTCACCATGCAGGGAAGCCCAACGGGCGGCGACGATGGCTACGTCGTGAAGATCGACACGCCGCAAGTACGCCTGCAGAGAAATCGGCTGTGCTGCAGCAAGGTCGACATCGTCAAGCTCGTGCGAACGGCGAACGACGTTGAAATTCGCGACAACGAAATCTGGCAGGACGCCGGCGTCGTCACACCGGGCGCGAACGCCCAGGGCATCGACATCGTCGGCGCCGATCGCACCCATGTGATCGGCAACTTCGTGCACGACGTGCCGGACATCGGCATTTACGCCAAGGGAAATTCGCGCAACACCTTTATCGAGTGCAATCTCTTGATGCGCATCGGCGGGCCCGACAACGGCAACGCCCTGATGCTGGGCCAGTCGACCGACGCCGACCGCCTCGCCGATGGCAACTACGAGACCTACGATGGCATCGTCCGTAACAACGTGGTGGTCGGTTCGACCTACGCGTGCCTGGCGACATCATCCTCTTCGAACGCGCGGTTCTACAACAACAGCTGCCACGACACCGCGCGCACCGGCCAGGCATCGATTTACCTGTCGAACGAATCGGAGGTTGGGAAAACAGGGAGCGGCCTGGTTTTCGTCAACAATGTGATCGATGGTAACGCTGCGCGGCCGGTGGTCAAGATTGGCTCCGATGCAATGAGCGATTATTCGACGCTGGTTTTTGCACGCAACCTGTTCCATGTCGCGGCGGGTGCGCCGCAGTTCTACGCGAGCGATTTCTTCAACCCGATCGGCTTTGCCCAGTGGCAGTCGAATTTCCTGCAATTGACCGGACACGCTGAAACCGGGCTCGTGGCGGATCCGCTGTTCCTCACGACCGATGGCGAGATGCCGCTCGCGATCGGTGCGAACAGTCCTGCTGTCGATGCCGGAGACAATGCGGTGGCATGGGTGCCAGACGACTACACCGGGCGACCACGCCCGCTCGGCAATGCCTTCGACATCGGTGCGTACGAGTTCGCCGGCGACACGATCTTCTGCGATGCCTTCGAGGGCATGACCTGCTGACAGAGGTCGCCGGACCGATCAATTCATCGGGTTGCAAAGCAGTCTGCCCCGTGCGAGATGGACGACGCAAAGCCGGAGTTGCTGAGAGGTCGCTGGGCGATTGGCGCGATCTGCTGCGCGAGCACTAGCCAGCCCACCGGAATGGCACTAGCTTTGCACGCGGAGCCGGTGACTTTCATGGAGAAGGGAGTCTGCGGCACGCCAGGACGCACACATGCGAATCGGGGCGATCTCGAGCGCGCCAGCGACAAGAGGCTCGCCTTGCAATTGAGTACGCCGAACGATGAGCGTATGCCAGGTCAGTTCGCAGATGCGGTGCGAACCGTACGTTGGCGGCGCGCGTTTCTGTTCGACACGATCGGAAGGTCCCTGCAGTGAACAACACAGGCGATTTGATGGGTGCGGCGGAGAATGCCTACCGGCTCTTCGCGCAATGGTTGGAGCTGGACGGCGCAGCGCGCGAAGCCCTGTTGGATCTTGCCCGCTCCGACAATTCCGAGGTCCATGCCCGACTGCAGCAGCTCATCTTCGCCGACAGTGAAGCCCATCGGCAAAGTTTCATGGCGGCCGGGGCTATTGAGGATGCCGCGGTCGGTGACAACACAGCGGATGCGGACAGTGAACGTTCCGGTGAGCGCATTGGCAACTGGGAACTGGAGCGTTCGTTGGGCGCCGGCGGCATGGGCCATGTGTGGCTCGCCCATCGGTGCGACGGCCTGCACGAGGGCAAAGCGGCCATCAAGATGCTGCGCGTCGTCGTTGCGGATGAGCGGACGAACAAGCGTTTCGCGCAAGAAGGAAGGATCCTGGCGCGACTGACGCATCCGCATATCGCCATGCTGCTCGACGCGGGGTTCACATCCGATGGCCAGCGCTATCTCGTGCTGGAACATGTCGATGGCGAGCGCATTGACTACTGGTGCGATGCGCATCGCCTGGATATCGGTGCACGGCTTGAGCTGTTCCTGCAGGTGTGCGCCGCAGTTGCGTACGCGCACGCAAATCTCATCGTCCATCGCGATCTGAAGCCCTCGAACATCCTCGTATTGCGAGACGGTTCGGCCAAGCTGCTGGATTTCGGTATCGCCAAGTTGCTTGAGTCTGAAGCCGAAACGGTGACGCAAATGACGGGCGATGCCGGCAACGCGATGACGCCCGGCTACGCCGCGCCGGAACAGGTGAGCGGCGGCTTGATCACGACGGCGACAGACGTCTATGCGCTGGGTGTGATTCTTTTCGGATTGCTCGGTGGTGCCAGTCCCTACGGTCAGGACAGTTTGACGCCATTGCAACTGGCACGGGCTGTGCTGGAGGTTGAGCCGAAGCGCCTTTCCGATCAGGTGGGTGGCGACATCGAACCTGTCGCGACGGCGCGCAGCAGCACGCCTGATCGATTGCGCCGCAACCTGCGTGGCGACCTCGATACGATCGTGGCGAAGGCGCTGAAGAAGAATCCGGTGGAGCGCTACGCCAGCGTCCAGGCGCTCGCCGACGATGTGCGCCGACATCTGGCTCATCTGCCCATTGCCGCGCGCGCCGACAGCACGTTCTATCGCACGTGCAAGTTTCTACGCCGGCACTGGATCGGTGCCGCGGCGGTCGGCGCGATAACGCTCGCTATTGCAGCCGGCTTTGCGGCATCCGTCTGGCAGGCGCATCGTGCGGAGCACGAGGCAGCGCGCGCCGTTGCCGTGAAGCATTTTCTCGTCGAGCTGTTCGACGCGACGCGAAATGGCAACACCGGAATCAAGATACGCCAGCAAACGGTCGGCGATCTGCTCGCCAACGGCGCCGACCGGCTGAAGACTGAATTGCGCGATCAGCCGGATGTGCGCGACGAAATTTATACCATGCTGGTAGAGATCTTCGATTCCTCCGGGGACCAGGATCGCTCGCTCGAGCTGGCGCGTGAGCGCGTGCGCGCGGCAGAGGAGGCGTATGGGACGCACGACGTGCGCGTTGCATCGTCGCTGACCATGCTGGCTGGCGTATTCATCAATCGCGACATGGATGCGCAAGCGGCGCCGCTGCTCGCTCGCAGCGAAGCGCTGCTGGATAGCGCAAAGGACCAGGAATCGCTGGAACGTGCGCGGCTGTGGCTATGGCAAGGCATGTACGAACTTCATACGATCAAGCCACGCCGTTTCGACGGCAGCCCTCTGTTGCGCGCCGTGGAACTGTTGCGTCGTCGTTACCCAAAAGAAGACGATCTGGAGGTAGCGCTGGGTGTCTACGTCATTCTCGCCGGAGGGGCCGGCCACCTGTCTGAAGCCGAGCAGGCAGCCGATGAACTGCGCAGCCGCGCAATCGCACGTTCCGGCGACAACATCTATGTTGCCTATGCCGACATGACCATGGCGAGCGTGTTGCTCAAGGAGCGCAAGTACGATCTGGCGCTGACGCGAGCGCAGGAAGCCCGAAGTGGCATGGCCAAGTTCGAGGGCGAACACCATCCCGACATATTCATGGCCGAAGCCAGCATCATCGACGCGCTTACCGGCTTGGGTCGCAAGGACGAGGCACGCGAGCACTTTGCGCGTTTCAACGCACAGCGGCTGCAGGAGCAACCCGACAACAAGCGCGTGGCCGCCTACTTCGCCAGGCTTGCAGAAAAACTGCAGTAGCCTGATGCACGCCATCAAGGCGGGCGGGGCAGAAGACTGAGTGACCACTGCAGCCTGACGAATCCGCTTCGATGCACGACACTCGCGATATAGATCTTGGCTGTGAAAATCGGGGTCTGTGAAATCGAGGCCAGGTGAAGTTGGTCGCATCGATGCGAATCAACCGCCGCCAGGAGATAGCCAATTCATTCAAATGAATCGGCGAAGATCAGATCGACCAGTACCTGCGCATTCGCGGCGCTGAAGAGCATGCCGAACGACACCGAGTCCTTGCCGGTGTTGGCGGGATTCGGCGCGTAGGAGCCGTCCTCGGCATAAATGTCGACATCGGCTGCAAGTAAGGGGCTCAACAACGAATTGCCGCTCACTTCGCACAAGGCGATGACGCCATCGTTCGCACCGACTCCATTGCAACCGGTATCGAACAGGTTGAGCACCATGGTGGCCGTGGAGCCACCGACCGCCACGATCTGGTTAAGCAGGTTTGCGATGGACGGAACGATGATGTTCTGCACGTCAGCCGCGCGGACGGAACCGTTGATCTGGCCCTGCATTAGTCCACCGGATGAGACCGAAAATGCGAGTCGCGCGCCGTGCAGCGGGACGACGAAGCCGTTTCCGAGCACGAGATTCAACGGCACGTCGACCGGCGTGCTCGTCGTTGCAGGGTTCGCCGACACGAAGTTGGCGCCGACGAGGGGCGCGATGAACTTCCCAGGCATATACGCGCTGTCAGCCTGGAAACTGCCGTTGCCGGAGAAATCCGGAGGCGTCGGCGCCGTCGGCTCGCCGACGAACCATTCGGCACGTGCGGACGCATCCGTCTGGAACGCGGGGTCGTTGCTCGTGACGCGCAGCAGGTAGACAACCGTTCCGGCATTCACCGCCGCCGACACATCGAAGCCGGACGAAGCCAGCGCGCTGAATACCATGCCGAGTTGGTTTTCGGCATGGCCGTCGCCGTTGAGATCGATTGCGGTGTTGTTGGCTTCCGATGGCGTTGACGGCGGTACTGCAAGGGCGATGAAGCCGCGCGTGGTCGCAGAAGTTGCCAGCTGGGAAGCCAATGCGGTCGAGACTGCGAGCAGCAGTTTTGTCAGCCGATATGCGACGCCAGAATCCGAGAAGCCCATGGTGTCCTCCCTCCAGGCAACGGCCCGCTTGCTGCGCATGTCGACATGCGCGACTTCAGGATAACACCACGCCCGCTGCGGTGTTTTTTCCTTGAAGCCAGCAGGGCATTGCGGTTGAAGCCGCTTCCGCAATGGATTTGCTTGGATATCAGGGCCGGGTGTAATTCGTCGCGTGCGCTGAACACTACTGATGGTGAGTGGTGGGACGCCTGCCCAGTTGTGGCTCTAGTGGCGGCGGGCTTAAGCCCGCCCTACGCAGTGCCGAGGATTTGCGCTTTTGTGGTTGCAAAAATCGGTGCAAGCTCACTTCTCTCAATTTGTAGAGATATCTCCGCGTCGTGGAATGGCAAACCAGGAAACCATCGAGCGTCAGGGGTCGAATCCGTTGAAGAAAATGCGATCGCCGAATTCATACGCACCGATGTCGACGGTGTCATTGACGATGCGCGCTGAGCTGGTTTGATCGGTCGTCAACGGCTGCGCGTCAGCATCCAGCGCGAGCGCATTGCTGCCGGCGTCGATGGCGACACTTCCCGCGAGCAAGGCCATGGTCTTCGTGGGGCCGCCGTTGTTCGCGAGCGAACCCAGGCCGGGCGTGTCGCTGAACACATTGCTGTTGCCGGTAAATGCAGCGCTGGCCGAAGTTCCCAGCACACTGAACGAGATCGCCGCAGTTGCGGCGTTCGCGGCGTTGATGTTGACATCCGGTGTCGGCGAAGCACTGCCAAACAAGGTTGCTGCATTGGACGCGATGATACTGTTGGCGGCCGTGATGGCGCCGGTGTCGTAGTGCAGTCCGATCAGCACGCCGCCCGCCGCGTTGGCCGCGGTCTGCGCGGTGGCCGTGGCGCTATTCCCTGCGACCGTCGTGTTGGTCAGGGACAAGCCGTGGTTGATCGCGTTGGTCGAGTGACTTTCCCATAGGCCGCCGACGACATTGTCGGGGGCCATCGCGTTGTTGCCGGTGATGGTGGAATCGACGAAGTTCACTGAACTCACCCAGGCATACAACGCACCGATCGCGTCGCAGGGATCCGCGTTCCCGGTACAGGTGGCGGAATTGCCGGAAATGGTCGAATGGGTGAAGTCGACATGGGCGCCGGCGACATAGATTCCGCCGGTGCAGTAGACGTTGCTTGCGCAGGTTGCGACGTTGCCGTCGATGGTCGAGTTGGAAATGGTTGCGTGTACGTTCTGGATGTCCATCCCGCCGCCTTCACTGTTCGACGTGTTGGCCGTGATCGTGGAATTGGACAGGATGAAGGTGCCGACGCTCGCCACCACGCTGATGCCGCCGCCATGGCCATTCGCGTGATTTCCGGACACCGTGGAGTTGGAGACGGTCAAGGTGGTGCTGGCGCCCTCTGAGGAGATGGCTCCGCCACTATCCGTCGTCGTGCCGCCACTCAGGATGAGATGATCCAGACTCAGCGAAGCGGTCGCGCCAATCAGGCGCGATCCCGCCGGGTCACTATGAATGATCTGCCCACTTCCCAGGATCGTCATCGCCGCGGTTACAGAAAGCTGGCCTTCCTCCAGCGTGATCGTGCTGCCGGCCAACGCGGGTGCGAAGACAATCGCATCGCCACCGCCGAACTTGCCGATGACGGCCGACACGCAGTTGGCGGTTGCAGCACTCGCATTGATCGACGCGATGGCATTGCGCAGATTGCATGCTGTCGAGATGGCACTGTCGTCGGCGCTGCCGACGGTCACCGTGGCAGCGGACGTGTTGCCGGCAGCGCAGGCAAGCGCAATGGCGAAGAACAGCGGATGACGCGTATGGCCAGGATCTTGACGAAGGATCATCGACGAAGCTCCGGTGCTGAAGCGGAAGCGAAGTGCGAGGGAACGGAATCAGTGCTCGTTCGTGTCGGCGTCCATGCTCGCACACTGGTTGTGAAACACAAGAAAATAAGAAATGGAAAAGGCGGAAAACAGGGGGCAGGTCTAGTCAGTCGAACCGGAACCCATTGTTGCTTATCCGGGTGTCCGTGAACCGGGGCCGGATCAGGACAACGCGAGCGACACCGTGCGAGCCGATATACTTCCCGCTCTGGCACCTTGTCAGTTACCAGGCTCACGCGAATGCCCGGACCATCGCTCGTCATGTTCATCCGCCACGGAGAGAAACCACCACAAGGTGGTGGACCGCCGGCCGGCATAACGACGGAGGGATCGATCGACGAACACTCGCTCACCGTGCGCGGATGGACGCGCGCGGGTGCCCTGGTTGGCTTCTTCGGGTCTGCGCATGACGGCGTTGAAACTCCGACGAAGATCTTCGCAGCGGGCGCAAACGATGTGACCGGACAACACGGCCGCCGTGCATCCGAGACGGTCACGCCGCTCGCAGAGGCAAGACGCATCCCTCTCGATACGACGTTTGCGGTTGGTGACGAAGCTGACGTGGCCAAAGCGATTCTGCGCGAGCAGGGAGTGGTCCTGGTGTCGTGGGAGCATCACAACATCCGTCAAATTGTCCTGGGCATCGGCGTCCCGGACTTCGCGCGCGACTGGCCTGACGCGCGTTTCGATCTCGTATGGCTCTGCCGAATGACAAGCAGCGGCTACGCATTCTCGGAGATCGGACAGAACCTGCTCGGCGGAGACCTGCCTCCGTAGCGCTCGTTCTTCCAGCGAGCGGGCGACGTAGTTCGGGAATCCGAAATGAGCTGTGAAGCCTCGCATGATGGAAACACGTACCTGACGCCTGTTTCGGCTTTCCAGTACATGCAGCGGCCGCGGAATTCCACCTGACTTGCCGCAGCCGGCTCGTAGTGGGAGGATCACGCACGCATCCACGCACGGTTGCGCAAAGGCAGAGGAATTGGGCTGCTGGACTAGACGGCGCCGGAGGCGAAACCTGTTGATTTGTTTAAGAAGTCGCCTGCAAAAAAAAACGCCGAGAAATCGAATTAGGCTGCAGGAATACGTCTCACATCGCAATCGAATAGTAGTTGGGCGTCGCCATGAAAAAGCGCTGGACGGTACTAATCGCCTTTGTCTCACTCATCGTTGGAGTTAGCGGGGCCTCGTGGTTTTGGTTGAACTTCAACGCGCAGTTCACGAACTATGGCTTTGTTGTGAGGACAGAGGCCGACATCGTCACAAAAGTGGCAGTGCTGGAACATATTCGCGCGGGCCAGATTTCCGACGCCACGAAGCTTCTTGAAACCTTGCTAGACGGCGATCTCATCGGGGCCCGTTCTCTTGCACGGGACGGCACCAAGTTCAATGCAAATACTCGTCGTGCGGTAGCGCTTGAACTTCAAGCAAGGGCTGTATCTGGTTACGCGCCCGCCGACGAGAACGTGCGCAATGCAGTACAAGAAGCATTCCGTTTGCTGCCTGCTCCGTCAGAAGGCGCCGCCGCCCAACTCGCCGTTCCAGGGGACGCTGCGCGATGAAGCCGCGCGGCGCCCCCTGAACTTCGACGTTAGCCCCCTAAAAATATGCCGTTCGAACTTGAAGTGCATCATCGGAATACGCCAGACGACGAGCTCATTGGCGAGTTGCAGCGCGTTGCGTAACTGCTCAACCGAAGCTCGGTAACAATTGATCAATTCAATGAGCACGGCAAGTTCCACAGCACGACGCTTTCCCGGCGTTTCGGCTCATGATTTAAGGCTCTTAATGCTGCGGGTTTGCCCCCCACGCGCAACCTGCATATCACGAACGACCAGCTGTTAGAAAATCTCGTTTCGGTGTGGCTCAAACTTAGCAATCGGGGCCAGGTGTAATTAGTCGCACGCGCTGAACACGTCCGATTGCGAGTGGTGGTACACCTGACCACGGGTAGCTCGAAACTGGCGGGCTTGAGCCCGCCCTACGCGGAATTGGGGCGGGGTTCATTTTTCCAGGCGCAAATGAACTCGAACCAAGAAACCAAAGGAAGTTGAATTGTCCCGATCGCTCGGGCGGTCCCTTTCCTGTGTTGTGACCCGGGTCCGGACCCCACTTTTCAACGTCCTATTCTTCGTCTGTGTTGCCATTCTCGTCGCTCGGTAACGCGGCTGGCATTTTTGGCGGTGGCACCGTCAACGCGGGATGCCCGGCGGCCACCAACGCCGCGTTGAACGATGACAAATCGTTCGACTGCACGATCTCCCACTGTGCGACTGCCGCTTTTGCTTGAGAACGCGCTTGTGCGCAGGCTGCAATCTGCGCTGCTGTCGGCGCCGTGTCCGCTGACTGCAGCGCCAGTGATGCATCAAGCGCTGCGTCGCTCACCTCATTCAAGCTTGCGGGCGGATGCGTGCCGCCGCGATATTTCGCAACGAGGCGCGCGTCACCGTGCAGTTCGTCCGGCGCGATCGCGTCGATCCGGGTCTTGAACGCCTTGCTCTCTTTGGACTGAACCTGCTCGAGCTTGGCGACCTGCAGCCCGAGATCATGTGCCTGCCCGTAAGCCATGCGCGTGGTGCGTGCAAGCGCATACATTTCAAGCGACAACGTCGCGTTTTCCTGCAACGCCGCGGGTGGCGTCTTCACGCGTGGATCGAGCCGAACGGTGAGTGGTTGCGTGTAGCTTTTTCCCGCAACCGTGAGGCGCACCGTGTAGTCGCCGGGCGGCGCCCAGGGCGAACTGGGTGGCGGCGAGCTGCGATGAGGCACCGCGATTTCAATCTCGCGGCGCTCGGTCGCGAGCGGCTGGTAGCGCAGGTTCCAGCTGATGCGGTGCATGCCCGCGCTGGTTGGAACCGACTTGATGCGCGAAGGCCAGTACAGCGGCACGGAACAGTCGGGCGACTCGGGTGATGCCTGACACGCTTTGTTGTAGGCGACGCGGTCCACTGCGGGATCCGGATCGCGCTTGAGCTCGCTCGTATAGGTGCGTACGACCGTGTTGTCGGAATCGAGAATGTCGATGGTGACCGGACCGGACACGCTGGATGCGAGGTAGTAGTCGATGATCGCGCCGTTGGGCGGATTTTCGCCGGCTGGAACTTCCGGTGGCCATGGTGTCGGATCATTCGTCGCCATGCGGATGCGGACCGCCTGTTGCGGCTTGAACAGATAGGCGGCTTGCGCACTGCGCGCTTCGGCAGCCTGTCGCAGCGGTGTCAGGTCATCGAGGATGTAGAACCCTCGGCCATGCGTGGCAGCAACGAGGTCGGCGCACATGCAACTGCTGTCATCCTTCACCTGCAGATCCCGCACGGATACCGCAGGCATGTCCAGCCTGAGCGATTGCCAGTGATCGCCGTCATCGAACGAGACCCAGACCTGCGTGTCGGTGGATGCATAGAGCAAACCGGCTTTGCGTGGATCTTCACGAATCGAGTTCGCCACGGCACCTGGCGCGATTCCTTGATTGATTTCCGTCCAGGTCTTGCCGCCATCGTGCGTGCGCAGGAAATGCGGATTCATGTCATCGATACGTAGCGTGTTCGCGGCGGCGTATGCAGTCGCCGTATCGAAATGGCCTGCGTCGATGTTGAAGATGCGTGTCCACGGCTTGATAGCCGATGGCGTCACATTGACCCATTGGCTACCGCCGTCCGCGGTCATCTGGATGTTGCCGTCATCGGTTCCAGCCCACAGCACGTTCACATCGCGCGGCGAGGCGGAGAGTGCCGTGATGCTTCCGGCAGCCTTCGGTTTCACGCTGCTCGCATACTTGCCGGTCGTCGCCGGAATCTTCCACGTCGGTCGCGCGAGGTCCGGACTGATGCGCGTCCAGCTGTGCGCATGGTCGGTCGACTTCCAGACGACGTTTGATGTGTAGAAGAGGATCTTCGGATCCACTGGCGACCACAGTATCGGCATCGTGCGCACGTTGCGGCCGTACTCGGTACCGCGTTGTTCCTTGCCGGGGCCGACGTGCGTGGTTTGGGCCGTCTTCCGGTTGTACAGGCTGACGTCGCGGCGTTCGCTGCCGAAGACGAGATCGGGATCGGCCGGATCGCTGGCACCGATACCATATTCCTGCAGGTTGACCGGGTGCCAGTCGTGAAACGTGATGCGTCCGTCCATTGAACGGCTGTCGACGCACGCCGACCCCGAGTCCTGCTGACCGCCGCACACACGATACGGGAAGGCGTCATCCGTTGACACGTGATACATCGCGGCGGTGAGCTGGTTGTACCAGTTGCTCCACGACACGCCGCGATTGGCTGAGACCACCGCACCCTGATCGGACACCACGAGAAGAATGTTCGGATCGACGGGATTGATCCAGACGTTTTGATAGTCATCGCCACCCGGACTGCCGCGCACTGCGCTCCAGGATGCTCCGCCATCCTCCGTGCGCCAGAGCACCGTCGACGCGCTGTAGATGACGTTGGAATTCGTCGGGTCGACTGCGATCGTCGGCAGATCACCGCCGCCGATGCGCACCAGCGGCCGTGGGTCCATCGTGCCGCTGGACGCTGCAATCGCGGCGTCGGGACCGTGGGTCAGCAAGGCCCAATGCTCGCCCGCGTCGGTCGATCGATAGAACCCGACCGTTCCAGTCGTCCCTTCAAGTTTCGTCGGCACCACGCCCGCTGTACCCGCGACCATCGCGTAGATCATTCCAGGATCGTGCACAGCAACGGCGAGGTTCGCTTCGATGATGCCCACAGGCAATCCGTCGGCAAGACGCTTCCACGTAGTGCCGCCGTCGGTCGACTTGAAAATGCCGCCATTGGTACCGGCGAACTCCGCGCCTTCGAGATAACTCTGCTGTTGCTGCCACAGCGCCGCGTACACGATGTTCGGGTTCGATGGATCGATGCGAACGTCGTTGGCGCTGGTGTACTCGTCCTTGTACAACACCTTGTCGAAGGTCTTGCCGCCGTCGGTGGAACGAAAAATTCCGCGCTCCGCATTCGGTCCGTAGGGATGACCCAGCGCAGCGACGAAAAGTCGATCCGGATTCTTTGGGTCGACCACGATGTTGGCGATCATCTGGCTGTCGCGCAGACCCAGATGCGTCCACGTAGCGCCCGCGTCGGTTGATTTGTAGACTCCATCGCCGACGGACAGGTCAGGCCGGATGATGCCGGCGCCGGAACCGACATAGATGATATCCGGATTCGACGCCGCGACGGCGATCGCGCCGATGGACCCGGTCGACTCCTTGTCGAACAAGGGCAGCCAGTTGGAACCGTAGTCGGTCGAGCGCCAGACCCCGCCATTGTCATACCCGGCATAGAACACGTTGCGTTGACTGGCGACTCCGGAAAGTGCCCTGGCTCGGCCGCCGCGTGTCGGCCCGATGCCGCGCCAGTGCATCTCGGAATAGAGAGGTGCGGACTGAGTGCTGGCCGCAGCATCAACGGACTGCGCGCTGGCCAACGATACCGTTGTTATCGCACCGAGCGCGGTCAGTGCCGCACCGCCCAAGGCGGTCACAAGCACTCGGGAGATGTGCATGGGTCGTGGACCTTTATAGTGAGAGCGAATACTGAAACCGTTGATGGCTCGCCAGCAGTGATCAGACGGTCGTTCCGCGATCGGTGGCGACGGCGAGCTGCCGCACACGTCTTTCGTCAGCAGCGAGAGGAAACCGGCAGGTGAATGGGTCGTGCGCATCAGGGATGTCTCTGGATTGGCTCAACGGAGCGGCAGTGTCCGGGGTATGCCCCTAAGCGATCGTACCCTTCGGCAATTGCGCGGGGAAGTTGGGCTTGCGAGGAGACCATACCCTTGGCAGCGCCGAAGAATGACAAAAGCATCCGGAGAGGCCCATCGATTCGATGAACGCTTTGCGTCGTCGCATGACGTGACGCGTCGTCGAATTCGTAGTGAACCATCTCTCTCCCGGTTGCGCGCGAACAGCGTTGACGGCGCTGCCGCTGGAGATCGTCTGCGCTGCGTCGATCCTCGTTGCGATCGGCCGGCTCGATGCGGCTGCACTTCTCGCAACGCAAGTACAGACACGCGCGTCAGCGCCGGATGACGCGGCGGTCAAGGCGCGGGCGAGCGCGGTACTTGCCGCGGTCGAACTTGCGCGAGGCGATTCGTCAAACGCCGCGATCACCGCGGCAGCGGCGCTCGTGCCGGACCTGGAGAGTACGGACCGGGAATCCTGGCGCGATGCGAGCCTGCTCTACCTGACTTCGCTCCAGGCCAGCGGGCAAACTGACGCCGCCGCGCGGGAAACGCAGGTGTTGAAAAGCTGGTTGCTCGCGCGACCCGACGAATTGTCCGGCTTCTACGCTGCGTTCGTCGATGCCGAGCAGGCGCGCGCCGAGGGCGGTTCCGAATCCGCGCTGCGGAGCTACGCGCTCGCATGGGACGCTGCCGGCAGGCTTGGCATCCCCGACGTGCTCGTGACCTGTGCGGTGCCATATGTCGATCTGCTGATCGGATCGGGACGGCTGGAAGATGCGAGTGCGATCGCGGGGCGGATCGCGCCCTGGGACGAACGGGATCTGCGCGTGGCCGTGGCGGAAGCGCATCTCTACAAGGCCATGGGGCAGACCGCAGCGTGGCAAAAAGCGACAGAGAGAACCATCCGATTGGCCGGACAGCGGCTGGCACCGACGGGTGCAAGCCGACCTGCTCCGAAGCAGGATCGCGTGCCTGGGGCCTGAATTTCTGCGCCTCGCCGAGCATTACATGCAAAAGACATGTTTTTCGCGTGTCCCGCCGGAGTCATGACGACATCATTCCGAGGTGCTTGGGTGTCGACGCAAATACGCGCCGCGATTTCCGAGCCATTCAACCCTACAACCCACCCGGAAAACACCCTCATGACGACCTATGCGCTCTCCGCTCTGGCTGCGGTGACCCTTCAGACGATTGGCGCCTCCGAGATAGCAGCCGCTCGCGGCACTCCTTTGACCGGCGCGTCATCGGGGACGACTCTGCGCCAGCTCACAGCGGGTCCTGGCCAAGCGTCCATTGCATTCCCGATTCCGTACGGTGGCGCCAGCGTCCTGTATGACCAGTCTTCACCGCCCGGAACGAGTGGTGCGTACTATGTCAACGCCGACCCGCCGCCCGACCAGGCCTACGCATCGGAAGGCGCCGATGATTTCGAGATTGCAGACGTCGCGGGCTGGACCGTGACCGAGTTCGTTTTCAATGTCGGTTTCGTGCAGCAAAGCGGAGGTCTGTACACGGGCACGCCAAACTACAATGTCCACGTGTATGCCGACGCTGCCGGTATTCCCGGTGATGTGTCCCTTTGTGGAGGCGACGACATCCCGGGGACGCGCCAAAACCCGACGTCGAACAGCGGGCCCGTTCTGGTGACGATGCCGGCGACATGTTTCCTTCCCGCGGGACATTATTGGGTCGGGTTTTCGACCATCGTTGTAGTGCCGCCGAGTGGCCTCTGGGTCTTCAACGGAGCACCGGCCGAAGTGCTCGACACGGCGATGTGGCGAAATCCCGGAGGTGCCCTCGTTTCGGGTTGCACCTCCTGGGCCTCCGCGCAGACTTGCCTCGGAGGATTCTCTGGCGGTTTCGTGGCATTCAATTTTCAGGTCATGGGCAGCATAGGCGAAGCGGCGACCGACGAGATTTTTGCGAATGGTTTCGAAGTGATTCCCTGATTCTGGATAGACTGCTTTTCGCCACGCAGGGAGCCTGTGCGCAGCTTTTCATTGAAATCTTGTCGGGCACTACTTAGCCAACTTCGTCAGCAGGCTGTGCCAGAAGTCGAGTGCCGCCGGTACCTCTGACGCGAGCAGCTTTTCGTTGAGGCCATGGGCGAACGAGTCATTGGCCTTGCCGAAGTTGGGAGACACGCCGTAGCTCGGGACACCGGCATTGCGGAAGTACAGGCTGTCCGACGCGCCGGAGGACATCCCTGGCACGATCTGCACGCCAGGGAACCGCTCGTGCACGGTGGACGTGACGGCAGCCACGATGTCCGCGCGCAGCGGCGATGGCGGACTTTGCACGGGTGGCGGTAGTTGCACCGTGATCTTCACGGTGGGATCCGCAACGACGGAGTTCAGCGTAGCCTGCACCGAATCGATACTCACGCCGGGAAAGATGCGGCAGTTGATGTTGGCGGTGGCACGCTGGGGAAGAGCGTTGAGCGCGTGGCCGCCTTCGATCATCGTCACCACGCAGGTCGTGCGCAATTGGCCGACATAGGCGGGGTCGGCTGAAATGACGGCTGCGGCCGCGGTGTCATTCGGATTGGCGCTGAACTTCAGCATGGCCTGCGCCAATGGACCGGTGGTGTGTTCGCCGAGCGCCTTCAGCGACGCGAGGGTGATGTCGCTGTGTTGCACCGGAAATGCATGCGCCTCGACGTGGTCGAGTGCCTTGTTCAGCCGATAGATCGCATTGTCCGGGGTGGGCTCGCTGGAGTGACCGCCGGGCGACGTCACTGTGAGCACGAAGTCCGCGTAGGTTTTTTCGGCCGCCTGGATTTCGTAGTCCACCGGCTTGAGTTGATCGTCGAAGGTGCCGCCGCCTGCATCCGCATTGAGCAGGAATTCGGCGTCGTGATAGCGCTTGGCCAGTTCGCGGGTGGAGGCCATCTCGGTTTCCTCGTCGCCTGAAAACACCAGGATCATCTCGCGACTCGGCACGAAGCCCTCGCGCTTGAAGCGCATCATCGCTTCAACCAGCGTGATGAGATTGGTTTTCATGTCGGCCGTTCCGCGGCCATAGAGGTAGCCGTTCTCCTCGATCAGCGTGAACGGATCGCGGGTCCAGTCCTTCGGATTCGCCGTGACAACGTCCATATGCGCGGACAGCAGGATCGGCTTGCCCTTGCCGCTGCCGCGATAGTGCGCAACCAGAGCGGCCGTACGTCCCACCGGGATGATCTCGATGTCCGCTTTCGCGAAACCTGCCGATTCCAGTTTGTCGGCGAGATAGCGGGCGAGCTCGGGAACCTTGTCCTTGCCTTCTTCCGTTTGTGTCGCGATCGCGTGACGCAACATGTCCATGGTTTCCGGCATCGCATGCGCGGTCGTTTCGGCTGCGGCGTGCGACATCGAAGTGCACGCCAGCGCAATGCAGGCGGCTATACACGTGTGGCGGATAGGCATGATGTTTCCCGGCGGCAGGTGCGGTTGAGAGACATGGACGAAATTTACTTCAGCGGTGGGCGCATTTTCAGATCAGGCGTCGGACTGCGTTCTTGAGGGAGCACGGTGTGCAGCAAGACCCGAGTCTGACACGGTTCCGCCGGTTGCTTGGTCGGGATCGATCCACCGTGGCAGTCGATCAAGCGTCACTTGCCAATGGCGGGACAATGGTGGCTGTGCAGCCTAATTTGGTTCGGCAGGCCAGGGATCGTCTCGTTCCGGTAACCGTATCGATGTGCATTCGAGCGCGCGCTGCTCGTTGTCGAGCCGGGAAACGCATCGCGGCTGAAGCCGCTCCCACAAGAAAAGAGTGATGTCGCACTCGCGCTTCTGCGGGGACTGGTTCCTGTGGGAGCAACTGTCTGTGGGAGCAGCTTCAGCCGCGATGCTTCCTGTGAAGAGTGCATCGCGGCTGAAGCCGCTCCTACATGGTTTGAGGACAAACGCGTTTTCCTCACGATTTCCTACAGACGCGCGAGTATCTCGTCCGCACCCAATTCGCGCAGCTGCTGCGCGACGAGCTCGCCGAGCGTCTGTGGCTCATCGAGCGGACCCTGCGCATGCGCGCGCACGAGGCGTCCGCTGTGCGCGTCGCCGACCAAGCCCCACAGCGCCAGTCCGCTCTCGATCTCTACGCAATATCCCGCAATCGGCACGTTGCAGCTGCCGTGCAGGCTGCGATTCATCGCGCGCTCAGCGGCGACGCAACGATGCGTATCGGCATCGTCGAGCGCATGCACGAGATCGAGCACAGCTTCGTCGCCGGCTCGACACTCGACCGCAATCGCGCCTTGCGCCACCGCAGGCAACCATTCCGGCGCCTGCAATCGCTGCGTGATGCGCGCGCCGAGACCGAGACGCTCAAGGCCTGCACAGGCGAGCACGATCGCGTCGTAGTGGTCGGCGTCGAGTTTGGCCAGACGCGTGTTCACGTTGCCGCGCAGATCAATCAGCTGCAGATCTGGCCGCAGCGCACGCAATTGCGCCTGCCGTCGCAAGGACGACGTGCCCACCCGCGCGCCATTGGGCAATTCGTCGAAACGTGCAAAGCGATGGCTGATGAACGCATCAGCCGCATCGGCGCGTTCGAGCACGGCACCGATGGCGAAGCCGGGCTCGATCTCCATCGGCACATCCTTGAACGAATGCACCGCGATATCGGCACGCCGTTCGAGCATCGCGACCTCAAGCTCCTTGAGGAACAGGCCCTTGCCGCCAATCTCGGCGAGCGGACGATCAAGGATCTGGTCGCCACGCGTGGTCATCGGCACCAGCTCAACCACGAGTCTCGCATGCAGGGCGCGCAGACGCGTCGCCACATGTTCGGCCTGCCATAGCGCGAGCGCGCTTTGGCGGGTGGCGATGCGCAGGTTTCTCATAGGGTGCGTACCAGTTTGCGCAGCACCGGCAGGTTGCGCCGGCTTACTTCGAGTTCGGCCGTTACGCCCTCGACGTTCGCCAACAGACGGCCATCCGGCGCGCGTGTGAGGCCGGCAAGCTTGGCCAGCGCGACCAGGCAATTGCGATGGATGCGCACGAAGCGGCCTTCGAATTCGTCTTCCAGCGCTTTCAAGGGTTCTTCGATCAGCACCTCGCCTTTCGCGTGATGCACGACCACGTATTTGTCTTCGGCGAGCAGGTAGTCGATCTCGGCAACCGGCACCAGCACGAGGCTGCCGCGCACGCGCGCGCACAGATGTGTTCGCTTGCGCCCCGGCTCGAGCGCGCTTTGCATGCTGCGCGCATGTTCGCCGGTCCAGCGTCGCGCTTTCGCCAGCGCAGAGCGCAGACGTTCGCTGCGCACTGGCTTGACCAGGTAGTCGACCGCGTTTGCCTCGAACGCAGCCAGCGCGTGGTCTTCGTAGGCCGTGCAGAAGACCATCGCAGGCGGCGTTTCGAGTGTTCCCAGATGGCGCGCAACCTCAAGACCGTCCATCACCGGCATACGGATATCCAGCAGCACGACGTCCGGGCGCAGGCGCGCAATGGCGTCGAGCGCGTCGCGGCCGTTGCCGGCCTCGCCCACCACGACCACATCATCGATCTGCGCAAGCATGGCGACAAGGCGTTCGCGGGCAAGCGGTTCGTCGTCGACGATGAAGACGTTCATTGGGCTGGCGTCTCGGGTAGGCGCACGTTCACGGTATAGGTCTCGGGACCCGGCTCCACGCGCAACTCTCCACGTGTGCCGAAATGGTACTCGATGCGGGCCCGTGTGTTGGCCAGCGAAACACCGTTGCGCGATGGGGCCGCATCCGGTGGCAACGGATTGCGCACGACGATCTCGATCGCGCCCGGCAGGCGACGGCCGCTCACGCTCACGGTGCCGCCATCGGCGCGCGGCTGGATACCGTGATAAACCGCGTTTTCGACCAGGGGCTGCAGCAGCAGGCGCGGGACGGACATGTCACGCGGCAAATCGACGACATCCATCTCGATCCTGAGACGATCGCCCAGGCGCAACTGCTCGATATGCAGATAGCGCTCGATCAGATCGAGCTCCTCGCCCAACGTGCCCAGCGCATCATCGGCGCCGAGCGCGGCACGGAACAGATCGGCAAGGTCTTCAACCGTGCGCTCGGCCTCGGCCGGCCGCGTGCGGATCAGGCTCGCGATCGTGTTCATGCTGTTGAACAGGAAGTGCGGTCGGATGCGAGCCTGCAATGCTTCGAAGCGCGCCTTCGATACCGCACGCACACGCTCGCGCCACTGCTCCAGCACGAACAGGTAACGCAGCAAGGCGGCCGCGATCAGCGCGCAGATCGCTGCATTGCCAAACACGAAATGTGCAGTCGACGCTGGCGCAACCGTCAGGTGCAAGTCCAGCGCCTGATCCATGCGGCAGACCACTGCACTGGCGAGCGCCGTGACCAGCACGCTGATCACCCAGGCCAACAGAAATCCGCTGCGTGCGCGCAGCGGATCCAGTTGCCGGCGCAGAGAACACAATATGACGGCGTTGAGGAGGGCGAGCCACTCCACGTAGACGCTTACCACGCCAAGCCGCGACAGCCACGGCCGCGATTCCATCCCAGGCTCCAGCACGACCACCAGGGCGACGAGTTCGGCAACGATCATCACGGCGAATAGCGTCGGCGCGCTGCAAAAATGCGGCAGCCAGGTCGGTACGGAAATTTCCGATTGCGCCACGCGTGTGCTGGAAGTCTCCGGTTTCATGGAGAGGAGTATAGGGGCGAGGGACCAATACTTTGTGGGAGCCACTGTCTGTGGGAGCGGCTTCAGCCGCGATGCTCTGGCCTGAACTTACACCGAGCGACACCATCCCCACCCAACCCTCCGGCCCTCAGGCACAGCCTTCGGGCGTTCATCGGTGCGCGGACCAGTGGTCCGCAAACGCACCTCTTCACCCCCTTGAAGGGGAGGGCTTCAGAGCAATGCCGTCAAGCGTCTCCTTCCACGAGAGGCGTATCGGGGCGAGGATTCACTCCGTCGCGGGAGCGGTTTCTTTGTGGGAGCGGCTTCAGCGGCGATGCTCTCAAGCGATCTTCTTCATTGGCCGGGAAAGTGCGAAGTCCCTCCCAGCACAATCGCGGCGTCAGCCACGGCTGGCTGGCGAGAGAGCATCGCGGCTGAAGCCGCTCCCACAGCAGCCTTCCTGCTGGCAGAGGATCTCTAAGCGGTCGCATGCAGGCGTGCACCGATCCACGCGCGCAAGTCGTCGATCTCCTCGGAGCACACCTGATGCGCCATCGGATAGCTGTGCCATTCAACCGCGTAGCCCAGCTGCTTCAGCGAGTCGCGGCTGCTTGTACCCAGCGCCTGCGGCACAACCGGATCAGAGCTACCGTGGCCGAAGAAAATCGGCAAACCCGCGTTCGCGCTGCTGCACTCGGCGGCGGTCACCGCTTCAAGGGGCAAATAGGTCGACAAGGCCACGATCCCGGCCAGTTTCGCCGCATGTCGTATACCGCCAGCAAGCGCAATCGCGCCGCCTTGCGAGAAGCCGGCCAGCACCACGTGCTCAGCGGGAATTCCGCGGGCTGCTTCGCGGGCAATCAGCTCGTCCACCTGGGCAATCGACGCGCGGATGCCGGTTTCATCCTGCTTGTCGGCGATGGCCATGCCGCGAATGTCGTACCACGCACGCATCGACATGCCGTTGTTGATCGTGACCGGGCGCACCGGCGCGTGCGGGAACACGAAGCGCACGGGCGGCCAGTCGTGGCCGACCAGTTCGGGAACGATCGGTGCGAAATCGTTGCCGTCGGCACCGAGGCCGTGCAGCCAGATGATCGCGTGGTGCGGATTGGCCGCGGTTTCGGTCTCGACACAAGACAGGGGCAAGGCATTCTCCAGATAGCCAATCAAGTGCCTAGGCTGCCCGTGCCGCCGCGGTTTGCCAAGCGCCGCGACACGCAATTGAATGCCGGAATGCAAAACGCCCCTGTGCTAGCGTGCCGCGCGATCACCCGCTCCTGCCGGAAACCCCTCCATGCACGTCTTTCGATTGTTGGCCGCCTGCTCCCTCATCGCGCTGGCGGCTGAACCCGCCGTTGCGGCCACGCATGCCGATTTCCTCTATGGCCACAGCACCGACGGCGCCAATCAGCCGTTTCGCTACTTCGTGCCACCGGGCTATAGCAGCGCACAGGCGTATCCGCTGATCCTGTTCCTGCACGGCTCCGGCGAGCGTGGCAGCGAGAACGAAGCGCAGCTCAACAACAATGCGAACGGTGCACTGCAGTTGATCGGCGACAACCAGCTCGCGCTGCAACCGGTTTTCATGATCGCGCCGCAGTGTCCGACCGGCGGCTGGTGGAGCGGCGCAACACTCACGACTGCGATCGGCCTCATCGACCAGATCGCTGCGACCTATCACATCGATCCCGATCGCGTGTACGTGACGGGCTTGTCGATGGGTGGCATGGGCACGTGGAGCGCGGTGACCTCACAACCCACGCGCTTCGCTGCGGCGGTGCCGATGTCCGGCAACGGCGCCACCAATGCCGCCGCCGCGGTCAGGGCGATACCGTTCTGGTTCTTTCATGCGAACAACGACAGCACCGTCGCCGTCGCCGGTTCCGACACGCTGGTCGCCGCGCTACGCAATGCCGGATCGAGCACGATCTACACGCGCTACGACACCGGCGGACACACCATCTGGTCGGCCGCGTACGCACATCCGCTGTTGTTCCCGTGGCTGGTGTCGCAGCAACGCGGCAACCCGAGCACGATCACCCCGCCGATCCTGCGCATCGCGCAACCGACCGCAGGCAACGCGTGGTCAACCGATCAACCCACGATCGATCTCGCCGGCACCACCAACAACGACGGCAACGCCATCGATGCGCTCGCCTGGGACGCGCCTGCCGGCAACGGCAATGCAAGCGGAACGACGACGTGGAGCGCAGTCGGCCTGTCGCTCAATCAAGGTACGAATCTGATCCACGTCACGGCGACGTCACCGAGCGAGTACACCCCGTACGGTGGACACACCTCCTTCAACGACAGCCTGCGCGTGACGCGCGGCGGCGATATGATTTTCACGGACGGTTTCGAGGTGAATTGACCCGAAAACCCTCCGCATGCGGGCCAGGCGCTGAGAACGCCGATTGCGCAGGCGCTGCCGGGCCGCGCAGACGGAGCCCTGCCGCCGCTTAGGAATGCCTGTCGATGATTTCGGGCACTCGCGCCGCTTACTTTCGGCCCGGTGCATACGATCACCAAGCCGCTATGCTCGGGACTTTGCCCCTCATGCTTCGGAGTCCTCCATGCATCGCGCGTTCGTCGCCTGCCTCGTTACCTGGCTTACCCTCGCCGCCGCGCCTGCGCGCGCCCTCACGATCGAGCAGGTGATGGCGGACCCGGACTGGATCGGATCGCCAGTCGAGCATGCGTACTGGAGCGTCGACGGCCGCAGCCTCTACTACACGATCAAGCAGAAGGGTTCGTCGATCCGCGACCTGCATCGCATCGATCTTGCCGACGGCAAGGACACCGTCGTCGATCCGCAGGCGATGGCGAATGCCGATGGTGGCGAAGCCGTATTCGATCGTGCGCGCACACGCGCCGCGTTCGTGCGCAACGGCGATGTATTCGTCCGCGAGGTCGCAAGCGGTCGGCTGACCCAAGTCACGCGCACGCCGCAGACCGAAGGCTCACCGCAGTTTTCCGCCGACGGCCATGCGCTGCAGTATCGCAGCGGCAGCGACTGGTTCAGCTACGACATTACCGGCGCGGTCAATGCGCCCGTCGCAATCGTCAAGCTGGAAAAAGATCCGCAAGCGAAGAAGCCCGACGAACTGGGCGAGCAGCAGCTGCGTTACTTCTCGACGCTGCGCAAGATCAAGTCCGATCGCGAAGCACAGAAGAAAAATGGCGAAGCTTTCGCCAAGGGCGATCCGACCCGCGCGCCATTACCGTTCTACATTGGCGACGACATCAAGGTCGAAGCCACCTCGCTCGCGCCCGATGGCCGCTCCCTATTGGTGGTCACATCGCCCAAGGGCAACGACGAGGGTCAGCACGGCAAGCTGCAGCGCTTCGTCACCGAGTCGGGTTACGAGGAACAGGAAGAAGAGCGCACGCGCGTAGGCCGCAACGATCCGGCGCCGCAGTCGCTGCAGTTGCTCGACCTGGTCAAGCACGAGACGCATGCGCTCGCGATGGAAGACCTGCCGGGTATCCATGACGACCCGCTGAAATCCGTGCGCGACGAGAACGCAAAGCTCAAGCGCGAGCGCGGCATCGACAAGAAGGATGCCGACAAGGAAAAAGACGCGAAGCGCGACGACGCGCCGAAGA
>JBDSXV010000107.1:0-19669 GCA_039926025.1 Dokdonella sp. | reverse complement strand
GGGCGGCGCAGGGCCTTACGCGGTAGACTACGCGGCCTCTCTGATTGCGGCGCGACCGCCCCCACCGCATGTCCAACGCCGACCTCGACAACCCCACCACCCTCCAATTCCGCGACCTTGGTCTCGGCGATGCCCTGCTGCAGACGCTTTCCGAGGTCGGCTACGAGGCGCCATCACCGATTCAGGCTGCGACCATTCCGCCCCTGCTCGAAGGCCGCGACATGGTGGGCCAGGCGCAGACCGGCACCGGCAAGACCGCCGCGTTCGCGCTGCCGGTGCTCTCGCGCCTCGACCTGTCCAAAACCAAGCCGCAGGCGCTCGTGCTCGCACCGACACGCGAACTGGCGATCCAGGTTGCCGAGGCGTTCCAGCGCTACGCGACCAAGCTGCCCGGTTTCCATGTGCTGCCGATCTACGGCGGCCAGAGCTACGGACCGCAGTTGGCCGGCCTCAAGCGCGGCGTGCATGTCGTCGTCGGAACGCCGGGCCGCGTCATCGATCACCTCGAACGCGGCTCGCTCGATCTGTCGCAACTGACTACGCTGGTGCTCGACGAAGCCGATGAAATGCTGCGCATGGGCTTCATCGACGACGTCGAGGCTGTGCTGAAGAAGACGCCACCGACGCGTCAGGTCGCGCTGTTCTCGGCGACGATGCCGACGCAGATCCGGCGCATCGCGCAGACCTACCTGCGCGACCCGGTCGAGATCTCGATCAAGAACAAGACCACAACCGCGGCGAACATCCGCCAGCGCTACTGGTACGTGAGCGGCATGCAGAAGCTCGACGCGTTGACGCGCATTCTCGAAGCCGAATCGTTCGAGGCGATGCTCATCTTCGCGCGCACCAAGCTCGGCACCGAGGAGCTTGCCCAGAAACTGCAGGCGCGCGGTTTCGGCGCGGCGGCGATCAATGGCGACGTGCAGCAGCAGCAGCGTGAACGCCTGATCCAGAACCTCAAGGACGGCAAGCTCGATATCCTCGTCGCCACCGACGTCGCCGCACGCGGACTCGATGTCGAACGCATCAGTCACGTATTGAACTACGACATTCCCACCGATACCGAAGCCTACGTCCACCGCATCGGCCGCACCGGTCGCGCAGGTCGCAACGGCGACGCGATCCTGTTCGTGGCGCCGCGCGAGAAACGCATGCTGCAGGCGATCGAGCGCGCAACGCGCCAGCCGATCGCGGAAATGCAGCTGCCGAGCGTCGAAGCCGTCAACGATCACCGCATCACCAAGTTCAAGCAGCGCATCGCCGATGCGCTCGGCGGCGACGACCTTGGCCCGTTCCGTCAGCTGATCGAAGCCTTCGAACAGGAACGCAATGTGCCTGCGGTAGAAATCGCGGCCGCGCTCGCGCGTCTCGTACAGGGCAACGAACCGCTGCTGCTGAAGCCACCGTCGCGCGCGGACACGAACCGGGAATTTTCGCGCGACGCGCGCGATCCACGCGCGTTCGAACGCGAGCGCGCACCGCGCACGTTCGAAAAACCCGCTTTCGACAAGCCGGCGCGCAAGGAACGTGCACTGCAGCCCGGGGAAACGCCGTTCGGGCGATCGTTCGACAAGCCACGCCCGCCGCGCAGCGACGATCGCTCTGCAGCACGCGCGCCCTCCGGCGACACGCGTTCGCCACCGGCACGTCACGAAGACAACGCGCTTCCGCGCGCGCCGTTCAGTCCGCCGCCGAATGCTGCAGCGCGCACAGAAAGCCGTCCACCGCGTTCGCACCACGAGGAAGGACGCCGCGACGAAAAACTCGCGCGCATTCGCCGCGACGACCGGCCGCGCGGCGCGCCCGAGGAGGGTTTCGAGACGTTCCGCATCGAAGTCGGCCAGGATCATGGTGTGCAACCGGGCAACATCGTCGGTGCGATCGCGAACGAAGCCGGCCTCGACAGCAAGAACATCGGCCGGGTCGATATCCGCGACGACCATAGCCTGGTCGACCTGCCTTCGGGCATGCCGGCGGAAATCTTCAAGCACCTGAAAAAAGTCTGGGTTTCCGGCCAGCAGCTGCGCATCACGCGCGGCAGCGACGAACCGGATTTCGGCAAACCGAGCAAGCCGCATTCGGCCAAGCCGCCTTCGTTCAAGCCGAGGAGCGCGCCACCCGGCGGTTTCGACAAGCCGAAGCGGCCAGACGCGAAGAAACGCCCGCGGTGAATCTGCGCGCGGCCGCCGTCGTGTGCATCGATCAGAAGACCCGATGATCCGCGATGTGACGGCCGCCGACGCCGAGGCGATTGCACGCATCTACAACCACTACGTTTGCGAAAGCGTGGTCACGTTCGAGGAGAACGCAGTCGCGCGCGAAGAGATGGCGCGACGAATCCAGGACGTCCAGGCGAGCGGCCTGCCCTGGCTGGTCAAGCAGCTCGACGGGATTGTCGTCGGCTACGCCTACGCCGGGCCATGGAAACAGCGCAGCGCTTATCGACATTCGGTCGAAAGCACGGTCTACATCGAAGCCGGCTGCATGGGTCGCGGAGTCGGCTTCGAACTTTACAGTTCGCTGCTCGAAGCATTGCGCGCAACCCAGACCCATGCCGTGATCGGCGGCATCGCGCTGCCCAATGCGGCCAGCATCGCTTTGCACGAGAAGCTCGGCTTCCGCAAGATCGGTCAGTTCCATGAAGTGGGCCGCAAGTTCGAGCGCTGGGTCGACGTCGCCTACTGGCAGCTGCTGCTCTAGCCGCGCACGCCGCGCGGCGACCTTGTTCTGCATCGCTGATTCGCCGAGCAGTCGCTCGACCACCTGCAATACGGGGGAACGCGTCGCTCCGGTTCTGGTCACGATGTCACGCGCGTCCTGACCCGCAGCGGGGCCCGCAGCCGAGATGATCGGCGCAAGGCGCGTGACGCGTTGCATGCATTCGCGCGCAAGCGCCATGTCTGTGTGGAGATCGTCGAAGCCGGCGGCTGGCAGACCTGGCAAGCGGAAAGCTGAGCGACACCGTCGGCGCTAGCTGCGATACGGCGCCAGCAGGTTCGCATGCGCGAACAGTGCGTCCGGTACCAGCCAGCGCGGCTCATGCCCCGCTGCAAGCAACGCCCGCACCTGGCTCGCCGAGATTTCCAGCGGCGTGACTGGAATCGGCAGCACGCGACCGGCCGGACTCTCATGCAACATCGCTACGTTCGTGCAGCGGCGCGATGCGACCTTGGTGCGCAGTTCGGTCGGCAATGGACCATCATGACCCGGACGCGTGAGCACGCCGATGTGCGCGAAGTCGAACAATTCGCGCCAGCGATGCCAGCTCGGCAATGCCGCGAACGCGTCGGCACCGACCAGCAATACGAGCGAGCGCGATTCTCCGAACTGCGAGCGCAATTCGACGAGCGTATCGATCGTGTAGGAAGGACCCTCGCGCTGCAGTTCGCGTGTGTCGAG
Source organism: Dokdonella sp. (assembly GCA_039926025.1). Lineage (GTDB taxonomy): Bacteria > Pseudomonadota > Gammaproteobacteria > Xanthomonadales > Rhodanobacteraceae > Dokdonella_A. The sequence goes on along the minus strand of JBDSXV010000107.1, from coordinate 16,270 downwards.
GACCAATCGATCCTGCCCGGCGAGCGCGGCGCGCACGCAGGAAGCACGCTGCAACGCGCTGGCGACCGGTTGGTCGCGGTGCGGTGGCACGCTCGCGGGCAGCAGCAGGACCTGCGCATCGAGGAACTCGGCTGCTTCCCACGCCACGCGCAAATGCGCGTTGTGGATCGGATCGAAGGTGCCGCCGAAGATCGCGAGTGGGTTCACGCGATCAATCCGGCGCCGCGCCGCGGCGCGGCGATTGCGGCAACCAGCCGTTCGAGCTCGCGCCACGCATCGCCATCCGCTCGGCCCTTGGCGATGCGATCGATGCGCCCGGCCTGATTCAGGCAGCGCTCCCAGTGCGCGCGATCGCCATTCTTCAACGCGCGCTTGAACATGCCTTCGCGCGCAGCAGGCCAGATACGTTCGCTACGCAGGGCAGCGTCGATATTCTGGGCAGAAGCAAGTCGCAGCAGCAGGCGCAACTGCATCAGCATCCAGCCGAGCAGCGGAATCAGCTCCTCTCCCTCGGCTCGCAAACCGGCAACGATATACAGGGCACGCCCGGCGTCACCGCCGATCGCTGCGTCGGTGAGGCGGAATACGTCGTAGCGCGCGTCGTCGGCAACGTTGGCGTCGAGTGCTTCGATATCGACCGCCGTCCCCGCATTCAGCAAGGCGAGCTTGTCGATCTCCTGTGCAGCCGCGAGCAGGTTGCCCTCGACGCGATCGGCGAGCAGCGCAATGGCGTCCGCTGTCGCCTTGAGTCCTCGACTAGCCATGCGCGCGCCAATCCAGTCCGGCAGTTCCTCGCGCTTCAGCGGCCAGACGGCTACTGCGATGCCGGTACGCTCGATCGCGGCCGACCAGGCACCTTCGTGCTTCTTGCTCCAGTCGTTCGTGCTGACCAGCAGCACCGTGTCCGGCGGTGGCGCCGCGCAGAATTCGGAAATCGCTGCGGCACCCTCCTTGCCTGGCTTTCCCGTTGGCAATCGCAGGTCGATCAACTTGCGACTTGAGAACAGCGACATCGAACGACTCGCGTCGCCGAGTTGGTTCCAGTCGAAGTTCGCCTCGACATCGAGCACTTCGCGTTCGATGAATCCCAGTTCCTTGGCGCGCGCGCGCAACGCATCCGCGGCCTCCATCACCAGCAGATGCTCCGCGCCGGCAATCAGATATACCGGTTTCAGCTCGCCCGCGCCGAGCTGCTTGCGGAATGCGGGAAGTGTCGTCGACATGGCGCAATTCTAGAGGGAACCGACCTTCCCGGCACGCGGTATCGCCGCGCGTGCCGGGCACGGCGCAACGTTCAGTGCGTTTCGACCGGAGTCTGCTGGAACGAGGTGTTCAGCCATTGCCCGTTTCGATTGACGTACACCGACGTGACCCAGGTTGGACTAGGTACGCGTACGTTTCCGCACAGCGTGTCCTGCTGGGCGCGATAGACCAGCATTGCGCTGTCCGCGCTGAGACGCGTGAATGCGAGGTCACCGAGCTGGTAACTCTTCACCGTGCAGGCGGGACTGGCGACGCCAGCGACCACGGTCGCCTTGTCCGCGACGCCGCGCGTACCTACATCGACGTGGTCATCGGAAAGGACCTGCGCGAAGAACTCATGGTCATGGCCCTGCCATGCAACCCACGACTGACGTTCGAGCGCCATCAACCGGTCGCGTGTCGCGGCCGCCTCGGATGCCGCATTCCGTGCGTGCACGCTCGAATGGTCGATCGCTGCCGACGCGGTGGCTGCGACGACAATTGAAACGGTTAGGCAAATTGTTGACATGGTGATCATCATTCCTCCTGCTGGATCGAAACCCGGGTGACGTTGGATTGCAGTCGGGACGAACGATGTGCGAATGGAAAATCCAAATAACCTGTATTGCAGTACGTGCTTCAACCGGAAATCCGCTCGAGCTCGCGTTCTATTTCGGTGATTCTGGCGTCGCCGCGCTTCAGCGCGGCACGCCGCAGCGTCATCGCTTCGCGCAGCAACGGCACTGCATCCGCCGCGCGATGCCAGTGCCCGCTCGACGACCAGCATCGTCGTCCTTGCCGTTATTACGAGCAAGTGCTCGGCCCCGGCAATCATGTAGACCGGCTTGAGTTCTCCAGCTGCGAGCTGGTTGCAAATGGCGCGATGGGATCGGCATTGGGATCTTCCAAAGAGTCGCTAGGTCACCCGCAGCCATACCGGAATCATTGCCAAGCTGGAATCGCAATGCGGAAATCATTCTGCGGCATGCACTGCAAACGTGTGAATGAAATCGCGCCGGAGGTGTAGTCCACGAACCGGACCGGCTGTGCAGTCAGCATAACAATCGCCAGCCGGTGTCATGCGCTGAACGGCAAGCGGTGCGACGAGCATTGGGGAAACACCGTCCACGATCGGAATGTCGCCGATGAAGCACGCATCACAGATGCGCGACGACGTTGGCGAAATGACCGGCTTTTGCGACGCCAGCACGCGCATGAACGGGGGATCAGCCGCCGCTGTGGATCGCATGCTCGAACTGGCGCGCATAGGCGAGATTGAGACGACCTGCCGCGCCCGCCGCGGTCAGCTTTGCGATGGCGTCGTCGTAGAGCGCGGTCGCCGCGACGCGATCGCCGCGCGCCATGGCAATGCGCGCCTGCAATAATTCACCGAAGGCGTACACGGCGCTGCGCTCACCCGTCTTCTCGCGCGCAAGAACTGCGGCCTTCTCGGCGATCGGCGCCGCACCGGTTACATCGCCGAGAGCGAGACGCTGCTCCACTTCCGCCTGGTACAGGCCGATCGTTACCGGGCTGTGGTCGCCAGTGAACTTAAGCGCCAGAGGCAGCCCTTCATCGAGCACCGCTTGTGCCGCATCAGCATGTCCGCCACGTATCAGGCTCTTGGCGAGGTTGAGTTCGGCCGCCGCCATCGCCGCGGAGGGCCCGAACAATTGCCGGCGTTGCGCGATCGAATCCTGCAACAAGGTCTGCGCACGTGCGAAGTCGCCGCGATTGAATGCGATCGCACCGAGGTTCTGCCGCGCTGTCACCACTGCGTCGGTGTTGTCTTTGCGCGCCTGCAACCGCGCCAACACGTCGGCCATGCGCGTGTCGGCTTCGTTGAGCTCACCCGTCTGCATCAGGGCGAGCGCGAGCGAATTCTCTACGTTGATGGTGTCGTAATCCTCCGCGCCGAGCGCTTCCGCAGCTTCCGTCATCAATGGGCGCAGGATCCGAATAGCGCCTTCGACATCGCCCTTCTGCTTGACAATCTGCGCCTCGAGAATGTGTCCGCGGGCAATCTGGTCGCGGTAACGCGCCGTGTCAGCAGACCAGAAGCCTTGCGCGCTTGCGAGTTGCTGTGCCGCCGAGTCGGTATTGCCACCGCGCATTTCCGACAGCGCGTAGAGCATGCGGATGCGCGCCGTCGTGGCGGGGTCTGCATCAACCGCCGCTGATTCAAGGAAGTGCTTTTCAATGGGGCCGGCCTCGACATCGTCGTAGAGTTCGCTGTAGAGCTTGGCGAGAAAGTAGACAGTATGGGCGAGATCTGCAGGCCGATCCTTGAAATTTTCATCCAGCGCCTTCACGCCGCCATCAAGTAGTCCACGCGTGGTCGCAGGCGTCGCATTCGTGACGTCGCCGGCGGCGCGGAACATCTGTGCGACGTATTCGAGCACCGCCTGATTGCGACCCGCCTCGGCGCGGTACAGATCACGCTGCAACGTTGCGCGATGGGCCTGCAGCAAACTGAAGACGCTCGCGCATACCAACGCGAGAACGGCGATAGCGACAGCCGCGCTTCCGGCGCGATTGCGGCCAATGAACTTGCGCGCGCGGTACAACGCACTGTCGCCACGCGCCATCACCGTCCGCCCGCTGCGCTGCCGCTGCAGGTCGTCGGCGAGCGCTGCCGCGGTCGAATAGCGGCGTTCCGGCTCCTTGGACAGCGCCTTAGCAATGATGCGATCGAGATCGCCGCGCAGCCGCTTCGCCCAACTGCGTTGCACTCCGTTCGAACGCGCAGCGACAGTGCTTGGCGTTGCGGGCGTGGAATTGAGAATCGCCGCGCCGAGATCGGAACGCTGCGTGCCGAGCCGGTACGGGCGCTCGCCGCATAGCAGCTCGAACAACAGAACACCTAGCGCATAGACGTCGGTCGCGGTCGTTATCGCCTCGCCGCGGATTTGTTCGGGCGCGGCGTAGTCGGGCGTCAGGCGCTGGACCAGGGTCTGCGTGGCCTCGCCTTCTTCGGTCGATTCGATCACCTTGGCAATACCAAAATCGAGCAGCTTCACCTGACCACTGGAATCGACAAGCACGTTGGACGGCTTCAGGTCGCGATGCACGACGAGATTGCGATGCGCGTGTTGCACGGCGTCGCAGATCTGCAGGAACAACTCAAGACGAGTGTCGAGATCGGCGCGCCGTTCGTCGCACCAGCGGGTGATCGGCTCGCCCTCGACGTATTCCATGACGAAATACGGCGTTCCATCTGGCGCCACGCCGCCGTCATGGAGTTGCGCGATACGCGGATGCTTGAGCCCCGCGAGGACGCGGCGTTCCTGCCTGAAGCGACGCACCAATTCCGGCGTCGGATAGAGCAGGCGCTTGATCGCAACCTGCTGTTCAAATTCGCCGTCGGCTCGAGCGGCGAGCCAGACTTCCCCCATTCCGCCGGCGCCGATCGGGCGCAGTGCGCGGTATGGTCCGAACATCGAGCCAGCAATGTCGCTCGGCCCCTCGCTTTCCTCCGCTTCCACAGCTGCGGCGAAGCCGGGCGTGGGTCGTTCGAGGAAGTTGGCGGCGGCCGAGTCGGCGGCTAGCAACCGCTCGACCGCCAGCTTTAGGGATTCGTCGCCGTCACATGCGCTTGCCAGCCACGCTGCACGCTCGACAGACGCGACTGCCAGCGCTCGCTCGAACAAATCGGACACGCGCTGCCAGTCTTCGGGTCGCATTACCGCGCCTCAGTTTGCGTTTGCGGGAGTTCAATCGGAATGTGCTGGAACGACACGTTCAACCATTTCCCCTTGCAATTGCCGTGGCTCGAGGTAACCCAGCTCGCGATCCCGGCAATGCTCTTTCGATTTCGGCGATACGGGGATCATCAACCTTCAGTGCGCTTTTGCGAAGTGCGAGCGCTTCACGCAACAAGGGCAACGCATCGGCCGAACGATCGAACGCGAGATCGACGCGCGCCTGCAGAAACAGGCTGTCGGCAATCAGCGCATCACCGGCCGGATAAGATGCGCGTGCAGCCGTCACCGCTTGCTGCGCCGTTTCATCAGCCCGCTGAATATCGCCGCGCACCAGTTCCGCTTCGCCCTGCCAGGTCAGCGCGTCCGCCGTTTCGAAGTGCTGGTCGCCGACCGAAGCGTGCAATTGGACCCGCGCCTCGCCAAACATCAGCATTGCGGCGTCCACGTGGCCGCCTCGCGCAAGCGTGCGCGCCTGCAACGCTCGCGCGTATCCACCGGCATCGTTGGGCTTGCCGTAGATCTCATCAGCTGTCGTCGCCGCGGCCTGCAGCAGAGGTTGCGCTTCGTCAAATTTTTCGCGATCGAGCAGGACGCTTCCAAGCACCATTTGCGAATCGACCGAATTCTGGTGATGTGCGCCGTAAGTGCGAAGGTCCAGTTCCAGTGCCCGACGCGCGTTGGTCTCGGCAACGACGGCATCGCCCAGATGCAGTGCATTGAGTGCCAGCGCGCGATAGGTGCCATCGAGCATGTCCGCCTCGTCACCCAGCGCACGACGCCGGATTTCCAAGCCGTCCGCCAGCATCGTCAGCGCTTCCTCGAAGTGGCCTTCGCGATCGAGCACACGCGCAAGATTGGTCTCGGTGCCACCGTAGTGCGGATGGGACTTGCCCAGCAATTTCTCGTGTATCACCAGAGCCCGGCGAAGCGAGCTCTCGGCTTGCGGCAGTTGTCCCTGGCTGAGCAGGGCAACGCCAAGGTCATTGCAGACGGTCGATATGGCCGAATGAATCTCCGGATGCAGTCGTTCGTTCAATACCAACTGCCGCTGCAACAGACTGACCACTTCGGTTTGACGACGATGATCCCCGAGCGCGAACGCGAGCGTGCCCAGTGCATCGGAATAGTCACTGCTGTCCTTGGGATGGCGCATTGCGACAGCGTCGAGTACCTGGCGAGCTTCCGCTTCGGCTTCGACGAAGTGGGCGGAGTACGCAAGCGTCACCGAATATTCGCTGCGAACGCTGAGATCCAGGTCGGAATCGATACCGTCTGTTGCGCGCGCCAGACTCATCGCGTTGCGAAAGGTCGCACTCGCATCGTCGAGGTGTCGCAGAATGCGCTGATCGTCACCGAGGTCGATCATGAATGCGACGCGCTGTGCTGCGGGCAGATCGGTCGCTTGCGCCAAATGCACGGACTGCTCGAACAGCGGCAATGCTCGCGCGTACTGGCCGTAGTCCCAGTAGAGGTTGCCGATTTCGTTTTTCAGCTGGGCGCGTACCGCGGGCTGATCGGCCAGGTCCTTGTCCAGGCGCTCGGCAGCGCGGTCGAGGATCTGCCGCGCAGTCAGCGTCTCGCCCTTGCCTTGGGTGTCATTGGGATCGTTGGCGTCGAGGATACCGAGCACGAACGACTTCTCCGCATCGGCGCGCTGCGCCTGCCGTTGCGCGACACGCGCCTGGTGCAGGCTTATGGCGGTCGCAGCGACCAGCGCGATGATGACGGCTGTGGCAGCCGCCACACCCGCTCGATTGCGACCGACGAACTTGCTCATGCGGTAGCTCGCATCATCACCGCGCGCCAGCACGGGGTGACCCGCGCGATGGCGCCGCAGATCTTCAGCCAGCGCCTCGGCGCTTGCGTAGCGGCGTTCCGGCTCCTTCGCCATCGCCTTGGCGATGATGCGGTCGAGGTCGCCGCGCAGACGTCGAGCCCATTCGCGCGACGCGCCGCTGGAACGCGCAGCAACCGAACTCGCCGACGACGGCGCGACAGCAACAATCGCGCGCTCGATGTCGCCACGTTGCCGACCAAGTCGATAGGGCCGTTCGCCCGCAAGCAACTCGAACAGCAACACGCCCAACGCATATACGTCCGTTGCGGTTGTAACCTGCTCGCCGCGGATCTGCTCTGGCGCGGCGTAGTCCGGCGTCATTCGCTGCACTAGGGTCGCCGTCGCCTCGCCGCTGCCGTCGGTAGACTCCAGCACCTTGGCGAGCAGCTTGACCTTGCTGGCCCCATCGACGAGTACGTTGGACGGCTTGAGGTCGCGATGTACGACGAGGTTGCGATGCGCATGCTGCACGGCGTCGCAGACCTGCAGCAGCAGGCCAATGCGCGCGTCGAGGCCACAGCCGTGCTCTTCGCAGTAGCGCGTGATCGGCTCCCCTTCGACGTACTCCATGACGAAGTACGGCGCGCCATCGGCACCAACGCCGCCATCGTGCAGCTGCGCGATATTGGGGTGCTGCAAGCCGGCGAGTACGCGGCGCTCATGGCGGAATCGCCGCACCAACTCGGGTGTCGGGTAGTGCAGACGCTTGATCGCCACCCGTTGCTCGAATTCGCCATCGGCGCGAGCGGCGAGCCAGACTTCACCCATGCCACCCGCACCGATTGGCTGCAGTGCACGGTACGGCCCGAACATCGTGCCGGCAATGTCAGCGCCGGCCGGACTGATATCGTGGTCGCCCACATCCATCAACGGTCGTTCGAGGAAATCATCGGTAAAAGTGTCCGCATCGAGCATGCGCTCGACCGCTTCGCGCAGTTCCGCGTCACCCGCGCATTCGTCTGCAAGCCAATCTGCGCGCGCCTGCTTCGGGATATCCAGCGCGCGCTCGAACAGCTCGGACACGCGCTTCCAATGTTCGGCGCGCATCGTCTAGTCAACCCGCGGCGAGAACAGCGTCGTAGAGGAAAGCCTTGGCCCGGCGCCAGTCGCGGTGAACGGTGCGCGTGGTCAGGCTCTGCGCCTCTGCAATCTGGTCGACGCTAAGGCCGGCGAAGAAACGCATTTCGACGAGTTCAGCAAGCCGTTGATCCAGTGTGCCGAGCTGATCCAGTGCGTGATCGAGCCGTAGCAGGGTGTCCGGCGTCATTGCATCGAGCGCCACTTCGTCGTCGAGGGTTACCGCTTCGGCGGCGCCTCCTCCGCGTTTGATCGCGAGCCGGCGGCGCGCGTGGTCGATCACGATCTGGCGCATCGCCTTCGCCGCGATCACGAAGAAGTGGCTGCGGTCGCGCAGTTGCAGTTGTTCGGGGTTGACCAGTTTCAGGTAAGCCTCGTGCACGAGGCCGGTGGTATCGAGCGTCTGACCGTCTCCGCCGGCCAGCTGCCGGCGCGCGATGCGCTTGAGTTCGCCGTAGACGGCGCCGAACAGCCGCTTGAGCGCCGCGCCGTCGCCGGAACCCGCCGCCTCGACCATTTGCGTGACGCTTTCGACCACCGTGCCCCCGGTTCGTCAAGCCAAATCACGCCGTGTGCAGCAGGCCGGCGCCGATATGCGGACAAGACTAGCGCAAACCGTGCAGACGCAGATCGAGCCCGTGTCACTTTCCTCGCGATCGTGCGTGTGTAGGAAGCAGCACACCCATACCGCAAGGAAATTCAGCATGAAAACCCTGGCAACCGCGCTCTTTCTTGTCTTTCAATGCTCGGCCTGGGGGGCGGAACCGGCAAAACCGATGGCCGATGCCGGTTTTGAAACACCGTGGTTGCCGACTACTCCCTTTTCGCCCGTTTCAACCGCCGCGTCCGCGCTCGTTCCGGACCGCGATCTCACGCTGGATCAGACCTTCAACTACGACGGGGTCGAATGGGTCGACACCAGCGGAAAAAGTGACGTAGGCCTCGCCGTCGTGGATGCCGGCGGTGGCAGCTACTGGTTGATAGGCTCCACCACGGCGGCTGACGGCGTGCATTTGACCCCGGTCGTCACGCCATTCAGTTCGAGCGGCATTGCCGGTCCACCGGTTTTTTATCCGGGCAATACGGATCTGAGTTCGCTCAACACGATCGTCGGGGCGGCCGAAGGCGTCAACAATGGCGTGCGACGGATCTACGTCGTGGGAACCTACCACCAGATCGGTTTCCCCGATGCCGATTTCGGTGTCATCTGCCTGGATCCTGCCCACGCATTCATTGCGTGCGCGGGCTTCGGCATCAGGGGCCTTTCCAGTTTCGCGTTCGATCGTGGTGGCTCAAAGAATGATGTACCCAACGCGATCGCCTACGACGACTTGAGTGCGGCACTGTACGTCACCGGACAAGTCGCCACGGATACCGACTATCGGGTCGGCGTGGTGCGCATGAGCGGAACAAACGGAGCACCCGATACGGACTGGGGCAATGCGACGACGACCGACGGCAGCTTCGTTTCCAGTTTCGAATTCAGGACGGGCGGCATCGCCTCCCCGTTTGCGATTGTCGCGGGCGCGACGTCGCTGTTCCAGCACGACGTGTTCGTCGCGGGCACTGCTCAGGTCAACAGCGACGGAAGCGATACCGACGGATTCGTCATGGCCATCGATGCCGTCAGCGGGACAGGATTCGACCCCGACTGGAACCTCGGTGCACCGCGCCGAATTTTTTTCGACCTCGGCACGACCACGAAAAACGATCAAATCACCGCATTGAGCTTGCGCCACAACGGCGCGCTGCTGATTGCCGGCGAAGCGTTCGGCGACAGCGGCCTGCAGCAGATGATCTTCGGCGAACTGACGTCGGCGGGCACACCGCATACCGGCTACTGCGGGGGCCCTGGCATCTGTCACGGACCGCTCGGTGATCGACCCTACGTGGTTGGCATCGTGGAGCGCCCCGGCGCCGGAGATGTCGTCGTCGAGGCGAGCAACAATGTCGGCGGCGTAGCGGTCGAAGGCGCGTATCAGCTTGGCCCGACCGGCACGAATGTCGTTGCATCGCACACAGAGACATGGGCGTCGACGAGCGGCACCGGATCGGCGTTCGCGCGCAGCCTGGCGATCGATGCCAACAATCGTGTGCTCGCCGTCGGCTATCGCGTGTACGATGCGGCCGCGGGCGACTACTCGATGACGATCGTGCGATACGTCGCTGACGATTCGATTTTCGGCAACGGTTTCGGCGGCAAGTATAAGGATTGAGTCGCCAACCGCTGCGCACCTGTCTGCAACGCGAAGGGGCGCACTGGTTGGCCAAAACGCGTGCAGAAGATCGAACCCGCCGGCGGCGCGAGGGCGTTTTCGCGCGCGCCGGCTCAGTCGACGTTGCTCAGCGGGCTGTTTTACCCAGCGCCTCAAGCCGACGCAGGATCGTCTGCACCATGTCGTGCTCGAGCTCCTTCGACAACAGGTCCGTTTCGGACGCGACACCGAGCGCCTGGGTCGCGTCGAAAGTGAATTCGCGCGACAACTCGATGGTCTGTTTCGGCAGGATGGCGGTGCCGGCGTTGTCCTCGACCGAGAATTCGACGTGGTAGCGCAATGCATACTCGTTCGCGCGTGCGGTGCCGCCAACCGAAAGCACGTCGGTCGACAGGGTGTTCGTGCTGATCTTCATGACCGCGACGCCCACCTCCGCCTTGTCGACGACCTGCGCGCCAGAGCGCGGCAATGCCTTGGCGAGATCCTTCGCCAGCGGACTCGCCGAATCGGCGATCTCGATGTGCACGCGCTGCATCGCGACCGGCAGCTGCACCTCCTTGCGCAGGTGGAAACCGCAACCGGCGAGCAGGCTGGCCAACGCGACAACACAGACAAACGGGGCACGAAGCAGGTTCATGTACGGTTTCCGGCAAGGATCGGTGGACTGGCAGGCAGCAGATCATACGGTGCGCGCCAGCCTGGCTGCGAGCGGATGCGATCAATCTCGGGCCATCGAGCGGATCGTCTTCGGCCTGATCGATGTGAAACTGCGGATCGGAGTGTCACTCGGTTTCGCATGCGGTGACGTTGAAACGACGTAGTTTCCCTTCTCCCCACGGGAGGAAGTGCCCGCAGGGCGGACCAGGGAAAGGAACTACGCCGGTCGAACGGCATCGCTCCGTGTAACGACATTCCCTCATCCGCTTTCGGCACCTTCTCCCGGAGGGAGAAGGAACGCGAGGACATACATAACGCCAATCGGGTTGTCACACCACGATATTCACGATCTTGCCCGGCACCACAATGATCTTCTTCGGCGTCTGCCCGGCAAGAAAATCGGCGACCCTGGGCTCGGCCAGCGCAAGACGCTCGACCTCGTCCCTGCTCAGTGACACGCCAACCTCGATCGTCGCGCGCAACTTCCCGTTGACCTGCACCGCAAGTGTCACTGTATCCCTGGCCAGCGCCGCAGCCTCCACTTTCGGCCACGGCTGGTCCTCGATCAGGGTCTCGCCATGCCCCAGCACCTGCCATAGCGCGTGTGCAATATGCGGCGTCACCGGATTGAGCAACAAGACCATCGCCTCCAGCGCTTCATGCCGCACGGCGCGCCCCTGGTCACTCTGGTCGTCGAACTTGCCAACGCCATTGAGCAGTTCCATCAGCGCCGCGATCGCTGTGTTGAAGGAATAGCGGCGACCGACATCATCGGAAACCTTCTGGATCGTCTCGTGCACCTGCCGGCGCATTGTTTTCTGCGCAGCATTCAGTGCAGCGGCATCAACGACCGGATGATCGGGATTGGACGCATGCGTGACGACTTCGCGCCAGAACCGGCGCAGAAAGCGCGCCATGCCCTCGACGCCGGCTTCGTTCCATTCGAGCGACTGCTCCGGCGGCGCGGCGAACATCGAGAACAGGCGCACTGTGTCGGCGCCGTACTTGCCGACCATCGTCTGCGGATCGACGCCATTGTTCTTCGACTTCGCCATCTTCTCGGTGCCGCCGATCTGCACCGGCTTGCCATCCGCCTTGAGCGAGGCGCCGATCACGCGCGCCTTGTCGTCACGCTGGATCTCGACATCGACCGGATTGATCCAGTCCTTCGAGCCATTCGGGTTGTCGCGATAGAACGTTTCCGCAATCACCATGCCCTGGCACAACAGATTGGTCGCCGGCTCGTCTGATTTGACCAAGCCTTCATCGCGCAGCAGCTTGTGGAAGAAGCGGAAGTACAACAGGTGCAGGATCGCGTGCTCGATGCCGCCGATGTACTGATCGACCGGCAGCCAATGGTTCGCACGGTCATCGACCATGTCGCTCGCACCGGGTGAGGTGTAGCGAGCGTAGTACCAGCTCGACTCCATGAAGGTATCAAAGGTGTCGGTCTCGCGTTCGGCCGCACCGCCGCAGGTCGGGCACGTGGTCTTGCGCCATTCCGGGTCGGACTTGATCGGCGACTTCACGCCGGTGAACGCCACGTCTTCCGGCAGCACCACCGGCAGCTGATCCTCGGGCACCGGCACCGCGCCGCATTTCGCGCAGTAGATGATCGGGATCGGGCAACCCCAGTAACGCTGGCGTGACACGCCCCAATCGCGCAGGCGGAAATTCACGCGACGGGCGCCCTTGCCTTCCTGCTCGAAGCGCGTGGCCAGTGCGTCGAAAGCGCCGCGGAAATCCAGGCCGTCGTAGTCGCCGGAATTCACCAGGGTGCCGTAGTCGGTATAGGCGCCGTCCTCGATGATCGCGCGCTCGAATTCCTCGAATACGCTGACCGCGCCCGGTGCTTCGTAGACGTCGATTGCGCGACTCTCACCGAGTGCCGCACTCATCGCATCCGGATTGCGCGCCGCATCCCGGCCGAGTTCGCGGATTGCATCGCGCACCGCATCGCTGACGATGACCATCCTGATCAGCAGGTCGTACTTGGTCGCAAATTCCCAGTCGCGTTCGTCGTGCGCCGGCACCGCCATCACCGCGCCGGTCCCGTAACCCATGAGAACGAAATTGGCGATCCAGATCGGTACGGTTTCGCCCGTCACCGGATGGATCGCGCTGAGCCCAGTGTCGATGCCTTTCTTTTCTGCCGTCTCGATGTCCGCTTCGGCGGTTCCCCCGTGGCGACACTCCTCGATGAAGGCTGCGACCAGCGGTTTCGTCTGCGCCGCCTTCAAGGCGAGCGGATGTTCAGCCGCAACCGCCAGATAAGTCACGCCCATCAAGGTATCCGGCCGCGTCGTGAACACGGTCAGCGGCGTAGCCTCACCGTCGACGGCAAACTGGATTTCGAGCCCTTCCGAGCGCCCGATCCAGTTCCGCTGCATCGTCTTGACGGAGTCGGGCCAGCCCGGCATGCGGTCGAGCCCCGTCAGCAATTCGTTTGCGTACGCGGTGATCTTGAAGAACCATTGCGGAATTTCGCGTTTCTCGACCAGTGCACCCGTGCGCCAGCCGCGGCCGTCGATGACCTGTTCGTTCGCCAGCACGGTCTGGTCGACCGGATCCCAGTTCACCACCGATTGCTTGCGGTACGCGAGCCCCTTCTTGAACAGGCGCGTGAACAGGCGTTGCTCGTGCACGTAGTATTCAGGACGGCAGGTCGCGAACTCGCGCGACCAGTCGATCGCATAACCGAGCGTCGCGAGCTGCGCGCGCATGTGCTCGATGTTCGCGTACGTCCACTTCGCCGGCGCGGTGTTGTTCTTGATCGCGGCGTTCTCGGCGGGTAGCCCGAAGGCGTCCCAGCCCATCGGCTGCAGCACGTTCTTGCCCTGCATGCGCTGGTAGCGACTGATCACGTCGCCGATCGTGTAGTTGCGCACATGGCCCATGTGCAATGCGCCGCTCGGATACGGCAGCATCGATAGGCAGAAGAATTTCGGCTTCGGCGATTTTTCGTCGACGACGAACGCACGCGTCGCATTCCAGAATTTCTGCGCGACGGCTTCGACCGCCTGGGGTTCGTAGGATTCTTGCATGGGCTCGGCACTGCCGGCGCAAACGACTGAAGTCGCGGCACGCCGATGACTGTGGGCTGGTGAGCCTAACCCAGAGCGCCGGATGAAGAAAGACTCGCGCCGATCGGGCGCGAGCAGTTCATTGGGATGAGGATGAGTCAATCAAATCCGGTCGCGAAAATGACGTTGCCCACCGAAGTGACATACGCCGCGCCGTTGATGCCTTCGGATGGAGAGCCGACAACGACGTCGTTGCCGGAAAAGTCGAGTGAGGTACCGAACGCAGCACCTGGGAACGGCCAGTTGAGCGATGCCTGCAGTTTTATCAATGACTCCCAGCCCGCTCCGTCGTTGCCAAAGACATACGCAGCACCCTGTACAGAACTGTCGTCGGCCAGTGCAGTCGGTGTCCCGATAGCAATCCTGCTTTCATCCGTGGACAGCGCCACGGCGTGCCCGAAAGAGCCTGGAATCGGACCCGCAATCGGTGGCGCCAAGGTGGCCTGCCATGACCAAGCAACACCATTTCGCTTGAACACGTAGGCTGCCCCGCGTGCGCTTGATGACGCGTCCTCGCCACCACTGCCGACGACGGCGGTGTCGCCTTCCAAGGCAACCGAGAGGCCGAATCCCGCCGATGCCGCAACCAGCGGCGCTACCAGCCTCGCTTGTTGTTCCCACGTTGTTCCGTTGAACGTGAAGACGTAAGCGGCGCCCGAATCCGTTTCGATACCCACGTCTGCGCGCGGTGCACCCACGATCAGATCTGCGCCAGAAAGGTCCACGGAGTAACCGAATTCATCACCCATGGAGGTGTCGGCTGGCTGGATCACGGCTTGTGGCGACCATGAAACGCCAGAACGCGAAAACAAATAAGCCGTTCCCGCCGGCGCATTTGTCGCGGCGACGCTCGGCGCGCCGACCGCCAGCAAATCACCGCGCAAACTCACCGACATACCGAAAAAATCGCTGCCGGAACCGCCGCCAATTACTCGTTGCTGCAACGGCCAATCCGTGCCGTTGCGTGAGTAGATATAGGCGGCTCCCGAAAGCTGATCGTAGTTCGCACCGACCACAGCCGTGTCGCCGTCAAGAGCGACCGCTCCGCCAAACCCCTGGGTCTGGCTGGACGTCGGCGTCAAACGCACTTGTTGTGTCCATCCCGCGCCCGACTGTTCGAACAAATAGGCCGCGCCGAACGCGTTGGGGTTCGAGCCGACCGCACTGGGTGCACCAACGAGCAGACGGGTCCCCGACATGGCCACGCCCTGGCCGAATCCTTCGTACTCATGCTCCGCAGCGCGACTGAAGTCGGCAACATCGTGCCAGCTCCCTGAGTCCGGCTCGAAGACGCTCGCCTTTCCCGTTTTTCCACCCGACGTGTATGCACCAGGCGAACCCACGGCGATGCTGTTTCCGGAGATTGAAACCGCAGATCCGAAATCAAAATTGCTGCCGACGGCCGGATCGTAGATGTGGTCAATGCGCGACCACACGCCTGCCGAGTTCGCGAATACATAGGCCGTGCCACCCGCGGGATGACCCAGCACGGTATCGCCGCTGGATCCCACCACGGCCAAGGCTCCGTCGATCGCCAGGGAGATTCCATGATAAGGCGCGCCGGCATCGAGGATGCCGTGAGCGGACCAGACGCCACCCGTTCGTGCGAATACGCTGACGCCATCTTGTGACGTGCCCGATTCGAGACTCACCAACGCAGAATCACCCGAAAGCGCGGTGAAGAAAGCCGAATTCAGGTTCCAGAGGCCGAGATCGAACGTTTCGTGCAGCGTCCACACGCTGCCAGAGCGCGTGAAGAATGAAGCATATGCCTCGCGTGTTATCGAGCTCCCCTTCGTATGCAAAACCAGGATGCTGTCACTATCGATGGAGGCTCCGTACGGCTGGTGACCTGCCGGCAACTGAGGCGCCAAATCCTGTTGCAGAATCCAGTTTGTGCCAGAGCGAATGTAAGCACCGACAGAGGTCGCGCCGGTGACCACCAAGGTTCCGTTAGACAGCGTGATCCCGTCGCTGCCGCCAGCGCTACTCACCTGCATCTGACTGGTTTGCGTCCATTGCGTGCCGGAGCGCTCGAAGGTGAGAACGTTGCCACCCGAAGTGCAACGGCAGCTGGCAACCACGATGTCGGTTCCCAATGCGAGCGAGCCGCCAAAAAACATGTCGTTCACCGGAACGCCGGGCTGGAGCGCCGCCTCCAGTTGCCAGCCGCCTGATTGGCGCCGATAGATTTCGACGGCGCCCGACTTCACTCCTGCAACCGCCTCTCCGTCAGGCACGCTGACGGCCAACGTGTCGCCCATGATCTTCACATCCTGACCAAACAGATCCCCTGGCCGCGCCAAGCCCGTCTGTGTGGTCGTGACGCGTGTCATTCCTAATGCAGAGCCAACGGACAGACAGAGACATGCCAACGCGAACCAACCGATGATGCCCGCTCGCGACACGCGCCGGGATGAACGTAGCCGGATCTTGGCAAAACTATCCATCTCT
>JBDSXV010000106.1:0-8478 GCA_039926025.1 Dokdonella sp. | reverse complement strand
TCGGCAATACCCTCGGCCTCGCGATCGGTGCCGCGTTCATCGGTTCGCTCTCGCTCAGCCAGCTCGCTGCCGCCAGCCCGGCGTTCCAGGTGAGCGACCTCGCCTCCGGCTACATGCTCGCGGCGGCCGCTGAAGGCAAGTGCGGCGAAGGCAAGTGCGGCGTCGCGAAGATGGATTCGGACAAGGACGGCAAGGTCTCGATGGCCGAAGCGAAGGCTGGCGGATTCAGCGACAGCCAGATGAAGACCTGGGACAAGAACTCGGACGGCATGCTCGACGGCACCGAACTTACCGCGATGCACAAGGCGATGGACGGCCACAAGAAGGGAGCGGAAGGTTCCTGTGGCGGCGACAAGAAAGCCAAGGGTGCCGAAGGCTCCTGTGGCGGCGAGAAGAAGGAAAAGGGCGCCGAAGGCAGCTGCGGCGGCAAGCACTGATCCATGTCGACACGTCCTCGCCAGCCCATTGACGGCGCAGGACTCGGTCTGCGGCGGGCCCTCCTGGGTCCGCTGCGGGCTTATCTCACGCAGGACCACGCGCCCGGACAGCGCATCGATTTCTTCGAGATCGCGCCGGAAAACTGGATCGGCGTCGGCGGCAAGCTTGGTCGCAACCTGCGGCAGTTGAGTGAGAAGACTCCCTTCGTCTGCCACGGTCTTTCGCTGTCACTCGGCAGCCCTTCACCCCTCGATGAAACCCTGCTCGCTCGCATTCGCCGCTTGCTCGATACGCACGGCATCGCGATCTATTCCGAACACCTGTCGTACTGTTCCGACGACGGCCACCTGTACGACCTGATGCCGATTCCGTTTACCGAGGAAGCCGTGCATCACGTCGCCGCGCGCATCCGCCAGGCACAGGATGTTCTGGGCCAGCGCATCGCGGTCGAAAACGTTTCCTACTACGCCGCGCCCGGCCAGGAAATGCGCGAAATCGATTTCATCAACGCCGTGCTTGCTGAGGCCGACTGCGATCTGCTGCTCGACGTCAACAATATCCATGTCAACAGCGTCAACCATGGCTACGACGCCGGCGCGTTCCTCGATGCACTGCCCGGCGAGCGCATTGCCTACGTACACATTGCAGGGCACTACGTCGAAGCACCTGATCTGCTCGTCGACACGCACGGCGCGGCGATCATCGATCCGGTCTGGCAGCTGCTTGCGCGCGCCTACCGCAACTTCGGCGTGCGACCGACCCTGGTCGAACGCGATTTCAATTTCCCGCCACTCGCAGAACTCATCGCCGAAGTCGAGACGATACGCTCGATACAGCGCGACAATGCGCGCAGCGAGAACACATTGCCGGTGCGCGATGTCCGCAGCGCCTGATCGCACGCAAGCCATTCAATTCGCGTTCGCCGCGCACATCCGCGATCCCGCGAACGTGCCGCGCCCGGCCGACGTCGAACCACGACGCATGGCGATCTACACCGACCTCTTCTTCAACAACATTGAAAGCCTGCTCAGCGCGAATTTTCCGGTGATCCGCAGCCTGCACGACGACGCGCCATGGCAGGCGCTGGTGCGCGACTTCTATCGCGATCACCGCTCGCACACGCCCTTGTTCACCGAAATTGCACGCGAGTTCATCCGTCATCTGGAAAGTCGCGTCGAACGCGAACTCGGTGATCCGCCGTTCCTGCTGGAACTGGCGCACTACGAATGGAGCGAGCTCGCACTCACGCTCGACGAGCACGATATTGCCGACGTCGATCACGACCCCGATGGCGACCTGCTCGCCGGCGTGCCGATCGTGTCACCGACTGCGCGGGTGCTCGCGTATCACTACCCGGTCCATCGGATCAGTGCCGACTTCCGACCGGATGCGCCGAACGAGCAACCGGTCCTGCTCCTGCTGGTGCGCGATCGCGACGACGATGTGCGCTTCCTCGAAATCGATCCACTGAGTGCGTTGCTGATGGAACGCCTGCAAGCCAATCGAGAACACAGCGGCGACGCGTGCCTCACTACCCTGCTGCGTGACATCGGCCGAGCCGAAGACGCTGCACTGCAAGCGTCCGGCGCCGCGATCCTGCAGCGCCTGCGCGAGCGCGATGCGATCCTTGGTACGCGCCGCACAGGTTGAGCCACTCAGCTGGCCGACATCACGAGCAGATGCTTGGCCAGCGCGCCCTGCAGTCGACCGATGCCGCGTGCAAGATGCAGCATCCCGAACAGCAGGCAGAAGCCGGCAACAAACACGATCGGGGCCAGGATCAGCGGCGGCGTGAAGATATCGCCATCGAAGTAAATGCCGCCGCCAATCACGCCGTAGTTGGAGAGCAGCGCCGCGACTGGCGCGGCCATCAAGCCGAGCGAGAGCGAGATACCGGTCACTGCAATGGTGAAATAGATGATGCCGAGCGGCAGCATCAGGATCATGTAGAACAAGGTCGACCAGGTGCGCGGGTCGGTAAACATGTCCTTCACGCGTCCGCGCCAGGATTTCTCGGTGTTCGCGTACAGCGGTCGGCGCGGCATGCGTTCGCCGAGCATGACCTCGATGATGCGCCCCTCGACCAGGGACAACACGCGCACGGTGCCGAAGAACAGCACGGCGAATGCGATACCGAAGATCAGGATCGACAGGCCGATCGACAGCGAGATGCCGGTGACCGCCCAGGTGAAGTAAAAGATCCCGGTCGCCAGCGAAAGCAACATGTAGAACAGCGCCGCATACGCACGCGGATCAGCGGCGACGCCGAAGAAACGGCCGAGCGCGCTGCTGCGCGGCGGTGGCGGCGGCGAACGCAGCGCCTGCTCGACCTGCTGCTCCTTGTCGACATAGATCGCCGCGACTTCATCCGGCGCGCCATAGCTGTTGGCAATCTTCGCGAGGATTTCCGCCTCGGACTTGCCCGGGTTCTCGGACAACTCCGAACGCAGATGGTCTTCGGCGTCGTAGAGCGCGTCCTGGATCAGCGCAGGATCGGCGCCACGCAATGCGGCACGCAGCTGCTCCAGATAGTCGGCAATCGTGCGCGGCAGTGGCATGTTCATGCGGAGCCCTCCTCCAATACGGTATTCACGAAATCGCGCGTTGCGCTCCAGGCATAGGTCCACTCTTCGAGGACACGCCGACCGAGCGCGGTAATCCGGTAATAGCGCCGCGGCGGCCCGGCCACTGACGGTTCCGTCTCGCTCGCGAGCAAACCGGAGGATTCGAGGCTGCGCAAAACCGGATAAAGCGCGCTCTGCTTGCCACTCAGCACGCCCTCGCCCGTCTCATCGAGCTGCTTGGCGATCTGGTAGCCGTACATCGGCTTCTTCGCGCGCGCGAGCACCGCGAGCAGCACCAGCGACACGATGCCGGCGCTCAGTTCCTTGTGGAATTTCCACAAATGGGTTTCGGTATCGACCATCGCCCTGACATCTACCTGATCATAAGCACGTGTTGATCATAGTGTGGAGTTGATACTAGTGAGCGGGCCGGAAGTCATGGGCATCGCGCGAGGCACCGGGCGTGACTGGCCGTGCGTGCAAGGGAAGGATTCAAACGGGCAATTGCTCGCTCCCTTGATCGTTTGTGGTTCCCTCGCGTGCGCCGGAGACCAAGTTTGCGTAGTGATCCTCTCCTTCCCTGCCCTGCAACACCCTGCAAACCGCAGCGATGCGATTCATTGCCAGACTGCACAATGGAGCCGGTTCGCACAGATACCTGCGGTCTGCTGCGATGACCGGCCTGTGGTCAGCGGCAGCCACCTCATGCAAGCGCGCCTGCGCCAGCGGGTGGACGATCACCCGTTGACGGTCATCGATGGACCGCGCGCAGTCGCCCACGAGTAACCCGAGTGTGACCAATCACTCGCTGGCATTCATCGATGATGCCCGACTGGTCATCGTCGAACAGGCCGCTTGTGATCGATCACACCCCAGGTACTCATCGATGACCGGGGCGCAGTCACGTTCGAGTATCCGGGTTGTGATCGATCAGGCGCGAGAGGTCATCGTTCAATTGCCCGGATGTCATCGATCACCTGCGTTGGGTGATCGGTCACCGCACTGCGTTCGTCGATGACCACCGGCGCATGATGGGTCACTTGCGCGGGGTGGCTGGTCAGCAAAATAAGGTCATCGATGAGGTGTCAGATATGGTTGGCGAGTGCCGGAGGTTGGTCGATGACTGGCATCGCGGCTGAAGCCGCTCCCACGGGGGCGGCATGGCCCCGTTCCTGGCGCCGGTAGCGCGCTGCGATAGACTAGCGGCTCGCAATGAATGCTTTGAGGAGTCACGCTTGAGATTTTCCCTGCTCGCATGGATCCTGCTCGGGATATGCCTTTCGTTCCTCGCGCAGGCGGAAACGACCGTCGAAGGCTCGGTCATCGACGCTGCAGACAAGTCGCCGATTACCGGGGCGCAGGTCGAGATCCTGTTCTTCGCTTATCCCGGGCTCACCATCACCGTCGCCGAGATGACGACGGGAAACGACGGCACCTACCAGTGGTCTGGCGTCTGTCATCCCTTGACGGGCGGCGAATGTGACGTGCACGCGACGGCCGCGGGTTACAGGGAAGTCTATGTGCCGTTCCAAGACACGCTCGCGCTAAATCAGATCGATTTCGTCCTGCAAAGGATCTCCACCGTTTCCGGTCATGTGCGCCGCGCCAGCGACGGATCCGCGGTAGCCGGCGCCACCGTGTGGGTCGGAGATGAAACCGCGGAGAGCGGAGCCGATGGCGAGTACAGCGTCCATGGTGTGATCAGTGGTCTGTACAGCGCCTGCGCGACGACGGAAGTGGTGCCGCAATTGCATTTGATTCCTCAATGCTTCGACCATCAAGACCGCGGATCGCTTGCTGGAACCTCTTCCTACACGCCCGTCAATGTGATCGGCGGAGAGAACCTCGCGGATATCGATTTTGATCTGACCGTCGGAGGAACCATTGCCGGAACCCTCATGGACGGTCACCGCAATCGACCGGTCGACCAAGGTTTGGGTCACGTGGAAGTCTATGACCGCAACGGCGCTTACTACTACGAATATCCCATCAGTTTCGGTAACGACGGCCGCTACGTTTTCGGCGGGCTGCCCGACGGCGAGTACTACGTCAGCGTTTTTGATTCGTCGCTCGGGATTGTCGATCCGCATCAGCTCTATCCAGGCATCGTTTGCGGGATCGCCTGCTCGTCGCCGACGCAAGGCCAACTCGTCACGATTTCCAACGGTGGGTTGGTCGACGGCATCGATTTCGTCTTCCACCCGGACACCATCATCAGCGGCACCGTCCGCGATGCCGATACCGGCGAACCTGTAGGCTCCGTGCCGGTAGCGGTATATCTGAGCTTGAGCCGGCTCCTCTCGACGACGACGGACGCCACCGGCTTCTACGAAGTGTACGTTGATGGCTCAGGCCCTGATTACCACGTCGCTGCGGAACCCGGAGCGCCGTTCATCAATGTCGGCTATCCCGACCAGGCGTGCACGGACGACGACGATTGCTGGGCTGCTGGCGACGCACTGCATCTCGCTCAAGGCGATGTACGGGACGACGTCGACTTCCTGTTGCACCCGGGTGCGGCGGTGTCCGGACGCGTGATCAACTCCGTCAACGGTCAGCCGCTCGTGGCGATACTGAGCGGCTACGACGCTGATTTCAATTACGTCTGGAGCACCATCACGCGGGAGGATGGCAGCTATACCAGCCCTGCCTGGCTTGCGGGCACGTACTACGTCAGCGCGAGTCCGATTTTTACGAGCTTTTGCGCTTTTTACGCAAATCGGCCATGTCCCGCGGACGGAGGATACCCCGGCAGCGTGATGCCGACACCGCTTGCAATCGGCACCGGCGAGATTCGCCAGAACGTCGATTTCGAGTTCCTGGTCGACGAGATCTTTCAGGCTGGCTTCGACCTCTAGGTTTCCGGCGCCGTATCGTGAGGCCTCCGATCCGAGTTCGAACCGCCGGTCGGGACTGATGACTGCAGGAACGGAGTCAGAACAGCCTATTTCGTGTTGGTTGGCGTACATGGGGTGCGCGGGAGAGGAGAAAGTGTCCTGACCTGGTTCCTCTCCAATGCGCGCAAGCGCGAGAGGCGCCGGCAACAGCAGATTCCAGCGTCTCGCCCCGTTACGACCGGCGAGCGCGCGCATTCGGCGCGGCGCGGTGGCACGATGGCCCTCCGAAAGGCGTTATCCGGATCGTCCCTGCCGCCGCCTCAAGGCGTGCGGTCACCGCAGAGCGAGGAGCAACTTCCCATGCAACGATCAAGAGACCCCAACATCCACGCCCACGTCATCATCGATCTGACCGACGCGGTCGTGTCGATTCGCGCCGCGTCACTGCCCGTTCCCTGCCCTGCCCGCGGCGACAACGGCAGGGGCGGCATGCGTGCACGGCTTCGGAAGATGGTCTGGTGCCTTGGGTTTTTCGTCGCCTGGAGCGGTTTGGCGGGTGCGGCCAATCAAGTCGTGTCCACCTGCACGGAGGCCGCCTTCAAGACGGCATACAACGCAGTGAACACGGGCAGTGGCGGCACGATCACGTTCAGTTGTCCTGCCGTTGCAACGATTCCGTTGACCGGCGTCGCGCCGGCGAACTACTACGTCGACAACGGCGTCACGATGGTCATCGACGGCGGCAACAAGATCACGTTCGACGGCGCCAACACGTATGCCTTCTTCCAGATCTACGGCGGCGGAAATCTGACGTTGAAGAACCTGACGCTCCGTGGCGGCCAGTTCTTCGGTGCACAACCGATTGAATCCGGTGGTGCGCTTACCCTGGATCACGTGACGGCGACCGACAACAACGCCAAGGGCAGCGTGATCTATACCACCGGTTCAACCGTCATCACCAACAGCACGTTTTCCCACAACAGCATCGTCAATGCGATCAACAGCAGTGAGTACGCCGGCGCTGCAGTGCGCATCGTTGGCGGCACGGTGAGGATTTCGGGTTC
This sequence comes from Dokdonella sp., assembly GCA_039926025.1. GTDB lineage: Bacteria > Pseudomonadota > Gammaproteobacteria > Xanthomonadales > Rhodanobacteraceae > Dokdonella_A. Next base: position 1,575 of record JBDSXV010000106.1, on the reverse strand, counting down.
GACGTTCGACCACAACACCGTCAACACCAGCGGCGCCGTCATCGCGAGCCCCGGCAACGGGGGCGCCATCAGCAACGAATCCAACGGCTTGCTTTACATCAACAACAGCACATTCACATCGAACAGCGCCTTCGATGGCGGCGCCATCCGCGGCGACTCGAGCAGCAACGGGAAGATCCACATCACACGTTCGACCTTCACCGGCAACAATGCCCTATACGGCGGGGCGATCGAAAATTTCGGCAATGAGCTGAGACTGGACGACGACAAATTCAACACCAATGCAGCCGGCAATATCGGCGGTGCGCTATGGAGCCTGGGCGGCCTCGTCACCATCAACGGGAGCGAATTCACGGGTAATACCGCTGTCGCAACCGGTGGTGCGGTTCATTGCGACGGGACCAATTTCTACGTGAATGCATCGACGTTTTCGGGTAACACGTCGAATGTCCCGAACACCGGTTTCCTCAACCATGGCGGCGCGATCTACAGCGCCTGCTACACGGTCATCAGCAATTCGACGTTCTACAACAATTCGGCATTGGGCTCGGAAGGCGGCGCGATCTACTTCTCAGGCAGCATGTTCGCGGGAATGTATAACGCGACCATCGTCGCGAACCAGGCACAGGAAGGTGCAGCCATCAGCAGCAACAACGGATCAGCCAGTGGGCCGCAAATCAGCTCGTCGATTTTCTCGGGCAATACCCACGGCCACAGTTGCTCGGGTGGGCCTTACACCAGCGTTGGCTACAACCTGGCGGACGATACGGATTGTGGCGGTGTCCTGAGCAACGTCAACGACAACTCCAACGTCACGCTGACCATGGGTGCATTCGCCAACAATGGCGGACCGACAAGGACGATCCTGCCGCCGGCCATCGCAACGAACAACATTTCTCTCGCCAATTGCATCTACGACACCGATCAGCGCGGAGCACTGCGCAAGCCCTCGCCGCCCGGCGGAAGTTGCGACAGCGGCGCGGTGGAGGTCGGTGGCGTGATCGACGAGATCTTTGCGGATGGATTCGAATCGCCGTAGCGGGCCGTCGAAATACAGGAGCGGGTCAGCGCATCAGTTGGCGCGCATGAGGCGCGCGCTTGAGGAGAAGGTGTTTTGACCCCGTTCCCGTTCGTTGTAGGCAGGGGAGCGCGCGTACCGGTCATCGCAATCGGCAGTTCTGGTATCCAGTGATCGGCGCGTCGTGCATGATCAACATAGTCCGCGCGCTACTGGACGACCGACCGATTTCGGCCAGGACGGGCTCTCGGCGAGCTCGTGGATTTCGCGCGCCCCTGTCGCGCTCAGTCACTTCAAATTGAGGGGCTATTGCCCTGCTGTTCGGGTGTCGCGTCGTCTCATCGACCGATCAGCGCATCGCAGACGCAAGGGCCTGTGCCGCCTTTGAGAAGTTGCCGCCTTTGCGAAGAAGATCCATGGGAAGGGTAAATCCCTGACAACTTTTACAGTTGTTTTCGTGACGCAATCGAACGAGAGTCCGGGGGCGTTCCGGCGATACCACTTTGCCGGTCGATCACAGTTCGCGCGCACACGATGCGGCAAGTCGCCGTTGACGG
>JBDSXV010000105.1:0-17522 GCA_039926025.1 Dokdonella sp. | reverse complement strand
GCGAGACGTTGAAATAGGTCTCGTTGCCGTGGCCGAAGTCGTTGCCGAGACCGAGCCCGAACAGTGGCACGTTATGCGTCACCTTGCGATCGACGAGGTCGCGCGTGAGCGTGAACGGCTTGATCGTTTCGTCGATGTCGACCGTCTCGCGCTCGAGGCGTACCGACGGCACGAAATGCCAGTTGCCGGCGAAGCGGAACACGTTCTCGGCGAAGATCGCGCCGTACTCGGTCGAACGATCCTGGCGCAGGCGCGCGCAGTTGGAGTCTGCTGGTACGTTGTTCGGTCGGACTTCACAGGGACGACCAAAACGCGCATAGCGATCCGGTGAAAGACCAGCCATTGTCCATTGCCGGAACGGCGCCTCCGAGGAATACAGCGTGGTGCCTACCGTGAACGCGTTGCCGCGGCCCCAGTGATGGACCAGGCGCGCGTCGAGGCCGGCAAAGCGGAACTGGTCGTCCTGCAGGGTCGCGGTGGTGGGCGTCGTTGCGGGCGGCGCCGCACGATCCTGCGAACGCGACGCATTGTCCTGGTAGCCAGTCCACAGCTTCGCCACGAGTTCGGTGTCGGCATCGAAATGGCGATCGTGCGTGAAACTCACGACATAGCGATCGGTCCACAGGCGATTGAACGGCGTCGGACTCTGCTCCTCGTTGTTGACGAATTGCGCGTAGTTCAATTTGCCCGGATCGCCGGTATCGAGCTGATAAACGTGGAAGTCGAGCGCGCTGTAGGACATGTCGTCCGGGCGGTAGCCCACGTGCAAGTCGAAACCCTTCAGCTTCGAATCGCCGTTGTCGCGCTCGCCGTCGCTCTGGCGGTAGTGCGCATCGGCGAGGTAATCCCACGTACCGGACGTGCCGGACACCTGATTGAAGGTGCCGAACAAGCCATTGCTGCCGACGACGTTCTCTGAATAGCCGGCCAGCTCGCGATCGGCGACCGGTTTGCGGCTGATGAGATTGACCGTCGGCGGCGGCTCCGGTCCGTACAGCAGCGAGCTGCCACCGCGGATCAGTTGCACTTCGGAAAGCTGCTGCGGCATCGGGAAGGTATAGATCGTCGGATAGCCGATCCAGTCTGACTCGAGCGGAATGCCGTCGAGCATGACCGTGACGAATTCGGTTTCCTGCGGATTCCCGATGCCGCGATAGCTCAGATTCAACTGGCCCGGCGACTGCTGTTCGGAATAGAACAGGCCCGGCGTCTGCGCAAACAGATCACGCAGATTATTGTCGACCACGGTCGGGATATTTTCGACCTTGGTGATTGAGGTCTTCTTGGTCACCGTGATCAGCGCGCCATCCACTTCGCGCATGATGTGCTGCAGCTTTGGACGCGTATCATCCTGCGGGCGGCGCTCGCGCACATCGACCTTGGGCAATTCGGTGGTGGTGCTTTGATTCGGCGCAGTGGTGTCCTGCGCATGGACCGGGACGGAGAGTGCATTCGCTATCGCAAACGCAAGAACGCCGGGGACGATGGTTATCGTTCTCATTCGGGAGCCTTCGGGTGGCGCGCGGTGCCCCCTGTGGACACCGTCAACCGCGCTTTATCGCAGGCTTGCGTCTGATGTAACAGCGCGTCCAGACGTAGGTCTTGAGACCGATATCAATTACGTCTCAAGGCCCATGTCGGAAATGCGCCAACGCACTCAACGCGTCGGCGGATCGGGTACGAAGCTGCCCGGGAATGCCTGCGGGTCCGCACGTTTGATCGGGCGCGGGATCACGCCCTGCTGGACCAGGTTCGCGTAACTGTCATACCAGATCGAGCGGGTTTCCGTAGGCGTTTGCGACGAGCGCTCGAACGCGGTGGTATCGACGTGCGCAAATTCGCGCGCGCCATGACCGGTGCCGAGCCGCTCTTCGCTTTTGGCCATCGTGTCCGCCTGTGCGGCCATCGGCTTCGACGCGCCCGCGCCCACGGCCGCGTTGGATGCGGACTCGCGCGACGCTTCCGCACGCTGCTGCGGCGCTGCGGCAGTCGATGAAGGCGCGGGAATCTCGGGGACCGGCGCCGCATCGCGCGCGACTTTCTCGCGCTCGCGCCGGATCGGTGCGCTTTCGGTGAACACCGCGACGCCGATCACGCCGACGTTGGCGGGCCGACCCGTGCGTGCCGCGTAGCTGTTCGGCAGCGCGGTGAAATTGAACTGTGCAATCTCGTCAAGATTCTTGCGCCAGCCGGTGATCTCGCTGGATTCCCAGGCATCCAGCACGTAGCCGGTCTGGTCCGGATTCGCGGTCTCGCCGCTGACCGCGTTGACGCCGTCGACGCTGAGCACAACCAGTACGCGCCCGCCGCTGCGATTGGACATGCGCACCGAGTAGCGATGGCCCGGCGTGCCGGCGACGTACAACTTGCCGTGGTCGGCATAGGTCGGCAGGGTCGCGCCGCTGTCGCGATCGACGATCGCCAGATCAAGCAGGTTGGCCCGGGCTGCGGGGGCGGACACGGTGGCAGCGGCAATCAGGGCGGCGTACAGCAGAGTGCGCATGACTCATCTCCTGGGGTAATCGAACTCGGGTGGTGACACATCCAACGCGCCTCTGGCGCGGGCGGGGTTAAGCCGGTGCCGGCATTCCCGTAAACTCGACGGCCCACCTGAACGATACGCCCCCGCGTGAGCAACGAGAAACGCCGCATCCTTACCGGCATCACCACCTCCGGCACGCCGCACCTGGGCAACTATGTCGGCGCGATCCGCCCGGCGATTGCCGCAAGCCGCCGCGCCGATGCCGAGTCGTTCTATTTCCTCGCCGACTATCACGCACTGATCAAGACCGGCGACCCGGCGCGCGTGCAGCAGTCGACGCTGGAAATCGCCGCAAGCTGGCTCGCCTGCGGCCTCGACCCGGACAAGGTGTTCTTCTATCGCCAGTCGGACATTCCGGAAATCCCCGAGCTGACCTGGCTGCTCACCTGCGTCACCGCGAAAGGCCTGCTCAATCGCGCGCATGCGTACAAGGCGGCGGTCGATGCGAACGGTGCAGCGGGCGAGGACGCCGACTCCGGCATCACCGCCGGCCTCTACATGTACCCCGTGCTGATGGCCGCGGACATCCTGATCTTCAATGCGCACGAAGTGCCGGTCGGGCGCGATCAGATCCAGCACATCGAGATGGCGCGGGATATCGGGCAGCGCTTCAACCACATCTACGGCGACGACTATTTCGTCGCGCCCGCCGCGAAGATCGAGGACAACGTCGCAACCTTGCCCGGCACCGACGGCCGCAAGATGTCCAAGAGCTACGACAACACGATTCCGTTGTGGCTACCGGCGAAAGATCTGAAGAAGGCGATCCTCGGCATCGTCACCGACTCGCGCGCGCCCGGCGAGCCGAAGGACGCGGACACGTCGAACATTTTCTCGATCTATCAGGCGTTCGCGAGCGATGAAGAAACCGCGGCGATGCGTGAGGCGTTTGCACAAGGCATTGGCTGGGGCGACGCCAAGCAGAAGCTGTTCGAGCGTATCGATGCCGAGCTCGCTGCGCCCCGAGCCCGCTATGAGCAGCTGGTCGCGAAACCTGAAATCATCGAGGAGCAATTACTCGAAGGCGCGCGCAAGGCGCACGTGCGCAGTCGTGCGTTGATGCACGCGGTGCGCCAAGCAGTCGGGTTGCGAAAGCTTGTGGCCTTGTCTGCGACGGCTACTGCAAGTGCGACGACGGCGCCGGTCGAATTGCAGGTGACGAAAGCAGTTCTGCCGCAATTGAAGAGCTATCGCGAAGCCGACGGCAAGTTCTATTTCAAATTGAACGCAGGCGATGGTGCGCTGCTGTTGCAAAGTTGTGCTTTTGATTCACCAAAGGATGCCGGGCGCCTGACTGCTGCGCTGGTCGAGGCGGCAGGCGACGCGCCGGCGGTCGCGGTATTGCTGTCGCAGAGCACGCTGTCCGGCGAACACGCATTGCCGACTGAAGCCATCGGCAATGCGCTCACGCTGCTCAAGGCCGACAAGCTCGCGAAAGAACAAGCCAAACGGGATGGATAGCATCGTAGGAGCGGCTTCAGCCGCGATGCTTTCTTCTCGACAGCGATAAGCATCGCGGCTTAAGCCGCTCCTACAAAATGCCCGTGACGCCATGCGCCATCGAGTGCGCTTCTGACACGCAACAAGGCGGCGTATCCTCACGCGGAACCTCTATCCCGAATCCCGAATCCCGAATCCCGAATCCCGTGTCCTTGCGCCTGATCCTCCTCGTCCTCGTCGTGCTGTACGTGCTCAGCGTGCTGTATATCCACCTGCGCGGTCGCGTGCGCCTGCGTTTCCAGCGCCAGCTGTTCGATCACTCCGGCCTGTTCGCGCCGTACAACCTGCTCATGTACGCGTTCTCTGCCGTGCCGGCGAAGGCCTACCTCGACCGCAGCGCGTTCGCACACCTCGACCCTCTGCGCGACGGTTGGCCGGCCATCCGTGATGAAGCCCTGCATCTGTTCGACGAGGGTTACATCCGCGCGGCCGAGAAGCACAACGACGCCAGCTTCGGTTCCTTCTTCAAGGAAGGATGGAAGCGTTTCTATCTCAAGTGGTACGGCGAACCGCTCGCGTCCGCACACGCGCTGTGCCCGAACACGGTTGCGTTGCTGGCGACGATTCCGCAGGTGAAGGCCGCGATGTTCGCATTGCTGCCGCCGGGCGGAAAACTCAATCCGCACCGCGATCCGTTCGCGGGATCGCTGCGCTATCACCTTGGCTTGATCACACCGAACTCGGACGAATGCCGCATCTTCGTCGACGGCGAGGAATATTCCTGGCGCGACGGCAAGGATGTGCTGTTCGATGAAACCTTCGTGCACTGGGCCGAAAATCGCACCGACCAGACCCGCGTAATCCTGTTCTGCGATGTCGAACGCCCGTTGCGCACGTCGGTCATGCGCGCGATCAACCGTGTCGTCAGCAGCGTGCTGGGACGGGCGACGGCGGCGCAGAACGTGTCCACCGAGCAGGTCGGCATCGTCAATCGGCTGAATGCGGGCGCGCACCGCATTGGCCAGCAGCGCAAGAAATTCAAGCGCGCGTATCCGCTTGTCTACAAACTGACGCGTGTCGTGCTCGGACTGCTGTTGCTGGCTTGGTTGCTGTTGCCGTGGCTGTCGCGCTGGGCGTGATTGCCCGAGTGACCTATTGCAGCTTGCGCTGCCTCAGCCCTCGGGTTGGGTGGGGATGGGGTGGCTCGATGTCGTTCCACCGAAGCATCGCGGCTGAAGCCGCTCCCACAAAAAAAGACAGCGTCTCCCACGGGGTCTGATGCCCTCGGCTTGGTTTGGTTTGGCTTGGCTTGGCTTGACTCGGCTCGGCTCGGCTTGGCTTGGCTCGGCTCGGCTCGGCTTGGCTCGGCTCGGCTCGGCTCGGCTCGGCTCACGGCACGGCACGGGCACGGCACGGCACCGCACCGCACCGCACGGCACGGCACGGCACGGTGCTTGGCGCCACGGACGAAAACCCGGGAATGATTCTTGGGCCTTGCGCGCGAAAATCCTGTGGGAGCGGCTTCAGCCGCGATGCTCTGCCATGGCCTGCAAGCGAAGGCATCGTGGCTGAAGCCGGTCAAGCAGCAGCCGCAAACTCCGTCGCAACACCTGCTTCGAGCGCGTCGAAATACTCGCGCGTCAGCCGCTGTTGCTCCGCCGCGCTTTCGGCCCGATTGGCAACCGCACGGAACGTCGCATTTTCGGGACGGTCCTTCGCGTACCAGCCCAGGTGCTTGCGCGCGATGCGCAGGCCCTGCTGCTCGCCGTAGAACCCATACAGGTCATCGAGGTGGCCGAGCAGGATGTCGCGTACTTCGCGCGGCGATGGCGGCACGAGTGTTTCGCCGGTCGCGAAATAGTGCGCGATCTCGCGGAAGATCCACGGTCGCCCTTGTGCGGCGCGGCCGATCATCACAGCGTCGGCCTTCGTGTAGTCGAGCACGTGACGTGCGCGTTCGGGGCAGTCGATGTCGCCATTGGCAAACAGTGGAATGCGGATTGCCGACTTGATCGCGGCGATCGTGTCGTACTCGGCTTCGCCCTCGTAATGGTCGGCGCGCGTGCGCCCGTGCACGGCGAGCGCGGCGATGCCGGCAGCTTCGGCGATCTTCGCGATGGTGATGCCGTTGCGATTGTCGCGATTCCAGCCAGTGCGGATCTTCAACGTAACCGGCACGTCGACGGCGCGCACGACCGCATCGAGGATGCGTGCGACCAGGGCCTCGTCCTGCAGCAGCGCGCTGCCGGACCAGACATTGCAGACCTTCTTGGCCGGGCAGCCCATGTTGATGTCGACGAGCTGCGCACCGTGATCGACGTTGTAGCGCGCAGCCTCGGCAAGCATCGCCGGGTCGTAACCGGCAATCTGCACGCTGACCGGATCGGGCTCGCCGACGTGGTCCATGCGCTGCAGCGACTTGCGCGTCGTCCACAGACGTGGATCAGCCGTGGTCATCTCGGATACCGCAAGCCCCGCGCCAAGACGTTTGCACAGCTGTCGGAAAGGTTTGTCGGTGACGCCAGCCATCGGCGCGAGCACCACGGGCGGGTCGATGATGTGAGGACCAATACGCATCCCACCATTCTACAGGCGCCTGTGGGAACGCCGTAGCCGTCCGATAAACACTTAGACTCCGTACTCGATCCGGACCGTGCTGACCGAACGTGCTTCAACCCGACTGCCCAGTGCGCTGGTGTTCCGTGCTCCGCCGGGAGTCCTGATGGACTTCCTCGACACGCTGATACATTTTTTCACCCTGCACGGCTACATCGCCGTGTTTGCGGTGCTGATGATCTGCAGCCTCGGCATCCCGATTCCGGAAGACATATCGCTCGTTGCCGGCGGCGTGATTGCCGGGCTCGGCTATGCCGACGTCCGTGTGATGTGCGCGGTCGGTCTCGCCGGCGTGCTGCTCGGTGACGCGCTGATGTTCCTGGTCGGGCGCTACTTCGGCGCACGCGCATTGCGCCTGCGCTGGGTCGCAGCGCTGTTGACGCCGCGGCGCTATGCGCAGGTGCAGGAGAAGTTCGACCGCTACGGCAACCGCTTGATGTTCGTTGCGCGATTCCTGCCGGGCATGCGCACCGCCGTGTTTCTCAGCGCTGGCATGACGCAGCGGGTCACGTTCCTGCGATTCCTGCTGTTCGACGGCTTCGCGGCACTGCTGTCGGTACCGTTCTGGATATGGCTGGGCTACTACGGCGCGGAGAATCGCGAATGGCTGCTCGCGTGGATCAAGCGCGGTCAAGGCAGCGTCGCGGTGCTCGCGGGGTTGATCATCGTGGGGGTTGCCTGGCTCGTCTGGCGCCGCGCACAGCAGCGCCGCACGCGGTTGCTCGAGCATCGTGCAACGCGGCTCGCGCGCGAAAACGGCATTCGGAGCAACAAGGACGCGTAGGCGCGAGCCGCGCGAGGCGGCTCAGGAAAAACGTGCGATCACCTGCTCGAAGCGCGCCATCGCCGGTGCGGTGCCGACGATCTCGGTCGACATCGCGGCGGCCCGGTTCGCATGCAGCACCGCGTCGCGGAACGGACGTCCGGCAAAGCGCAGCAACGCGGCGACGAGCGTGCCCGAGAACGCGTCGCCGGCGCCGGTCGAGTCGACCGCGTTCACGGGTTCGGGTGCAATCCGGTAGAACGCCTCGCTGTCGCCACGACGAGTGTTCTCGCCGTGCGAGACGAAACAGCCGTGCGCGCCGAGCGTGATCACGACGGTCTCGACGCACAGTTTGCGCGCGAGCGCATGCAGGTCGTCGGCGTCGCGGCCGGCGAGTTCGGCTGCATTGATGTGCACGCCGACGAGGCGTTCGAGCAGCAGCGCGAACTCCGTTTCGTTGGGCGTGATCAGGTCGCATTGCGCCAGCAGCGCCGCATCGAGCTGTGGATGCACCGGCGCTGGGTTGAGCGCGCGCAGGAGACCGTGCTGCGCACCGAGCGTGAGCGCGGCCGCGATAGCATCGAGGTTGTTCTCAAGTTGCAGCAGCAGGATCCGTGCACGCGCGAACGATTCGGCCTGTGCCTCAACGAAGGCCGGGTCGAGATGCTCGTTGGCAGCGAGGTTGACCACGATCAGGTTCGAGCCGGTGTGGTCGACGACGATGCTGGATGCCGCCGTCGGCACGTCGCTGCGCACCTGCCAGCGGCAGGGGAGTTGTTCGTCGGCTGCAAATTTCTGCGCGATCGCGCCGAGAGAGTCGTCGCCGATCGCACCGACAAACAGGGTCGCCACGCCTTGGCGCGCGCACGCGATGGCCTGGTTGAAACCCTTGCCGCCGGGGCCGGTATTGAAGCCGAGCGCACGGCGCGTTTCGCCGACCTGCGGAAAGCGATCCGTCAGCCAGGCGTGATCCTGTACATAGCTGCCGACGATGATGACCTGAGCATCTGCTGCCATGGTGACGGCGCTCAGATGCCGACCTTGTGATCGAGCGCTTCACTCGACTCGATCAAGCGCGCCGCTTGGGGATCGTGCCGGTGCTTGAACAGCAGCACGAACAGCACTGCGACAACCAGCGCGTAGCCGGCAAACGCAAGCCAGATGCCGTGCCAGTCCTTGGCGCCATCGGCGGCGGTGTAGTAGCGGTCGATAACGACGCCGCTGATCGAGCTGCCGAGGATCGCACCGATGCCGTTCGTCATCAGCATGAACATGCCTTGCGCGCTGGCGCGGATCGAGGCGTCGGTCTGTGTCTCGACGAACAGCGAACCGGAAATATTGAAGAAGTCGAACGCCATGCCGTAGACGATGCACGACAGCACGATCATCCACAGCCCGTCGCCGGGGTTGCCGTAGGCGAACAGCCCGAAGCGGACGACCCAGGCGAGCATGCTCACGACCATCACGGTCTTGATGCCGAAGCGGCGCAGGAAGAACGGGATCGCCAGGATGAAAAGCGTTTCCGATATCTGCGAGATCGACATGATGATGGCCGGATAGCGCACGGCGGCGAGCCCGCGATACGCTTCGACGTTGGCGAAATCGTGCAGGAAGGTGTCGCCGTAGGCATTGGTCAACTGCAACGCAGCGCCGAGGAACATGGCGAAGATCAGGAACACAGCCATTTTCGGATTGCGGAACAGGGCAAAGCCGCTGAATCCCAGGCTGTCGAACAACGTGCGCCGGCGCGTGCGATCGAACATCGGCGGGCACGCGGGTAGCGTGAATGAGTAGAGGCCGAGCACGAGCGCGGCGAGCGCCGCGACATGGAACTGTGCGCCCGAGGTTTCCAGGTGCAGCAGGCTGATCACCCACAATGCGACGATGAACCCGATCGTGCCCCACACGCGGATCGGCGGGTAATCGACAACGACGTCCTTGCCTTCGCGCTTGAGCGCCGCATACGCCACCGCGATCGAGAGCGAGATCGTCGGCATGTAGAACGCCATGTTCAGCAGCATGACCCAGAACAGCGCGGTGGGATTGTCGATCGTCGGCACGAAGAACAGCACGAGCGCGCCGCAGATGTGAAACGCGCCGTAGAGTTTTTCCGCGTTGACCCAGCGGTCGGCGATCGCGCCCGCGATCGAGGGCATGAACAGCGAGGCGATGCCCATGGTCGAGAAGATCGCGCCGAACTGCGCGCCCGACCAATGCCGCGTCTGGAACCAGTATGCCCCGATCGTGATCAGCCACGACCCCCAGACGAAGAACTGGAGGAAACTCATGATGACGAGGCGCAGCTTGATGCTCATGGGCCGTTCTTTCCCGGATGGAAACTCGATCTCGCGATCGCAAGTCAAAGACAACAGGCGCAGCCGGCACGCGCGGCGCCCGTGGTCGGCACCTGCATCGGACACTGCCCGCCTTGTGCGCAGGGATGCTGCGCCTGCCGCAGCGTAGAGCAGCAGCGAAGGCGCATGCAAGGCGCACTGCGGCCGCCGTGTCAGCTGCAGGGCTGCGCCTGTCGTGCAAGCCCATCTGACGTATGCGACGGACCCGCGAAAAACGTTTTGACGCAACGCAGCAAGTGTGTTCCACTCGAAGCCGAACGACAGCCTCGGGACGCATTCCGCAAATGGATGTCTAGACGCCCATCCGTGCATCGCGCCGGAAGGGTGGTCGGCGAGCTGTTGTAGGCGAAGGTGAGCACGATGGCGAACCGGCTGGACGGGTTGTACGACCCTGGCTACGAGCACGACAGCTGCGGATTCGGGCTGATCGCGCAGATCGATGCGCAACCGAGCGCGCATATTGTCGAGCGCGCGTTCTGTGCGCTCGAACGTCTCGCCCATCGCGGCGCGGTCGGTGCCGACGGGCTTTCCGGCGATGGCTGTGGCGTCTTGCTGCACCGCCCAGACGCGTGGCTGAAAGCGCTTGCTCGGGATGCCGGTATCGCCCTCGGCGAACGCTTCGCTGCCGGCCTCGTCTTTCTTTCACCGCAAACGATCGAGCGCGAGCGCGCCGTCGTCGAACTGGAAGTGCGGCTGCGCGCCGAGGGTCTCGGCATTGCGGGTTGGCGCGAGGTGCCGCTCGATCTGACGGTCTGCGGCGAACAGGCCGCCTTGCAGCGGCCGCTGATCCTGCAATTGTTCGTGAACGCGGCGATCGGACAGGACGAGGACACGTTCGAGCGCGCCCTGTTCCGCGCGCGTCGGCTGGCGACGAATGCGCTGACACACGACAAGCATTTCTATGTTGTCACGCTGTCCGCGGCGACGATCGGCTACAAGGCGATGGTGCTTCCGGGCGTACTGCGCACGTTTTATCCTGATCTCGCACGTGCCGATCTCGCCAGCGCGGCGGTGGTATTCCACAACCGCTTTTCGACCAATACGACGCCGCAGTGGCGTCTCGCGCAACCGTTCCGTTACCTCGCCCACAACGGCGAGATCAACACGATCCGCGCGAATCGCACGTGGATGCAGGCGCGCAGCCCCAAGCTGGTGTCGCCAGTGATGGATTTCTCGGCGCTCGGCGAACTCATCGCGATGAACGGCTCGGACTCGCAGAGTCTCGACAACGCGCTCGAACTGCTGCTCGTCGGCGGCATCTCGCTACCGATCGCGATGCGCATCCTGGTGCCGCCGGCGTGGTCGGCGCGCGAAGACATCGACGCCGACCTGGCTGCGTTCTACGAGTATTACGCACTGCACACCGAACCCTGGGACGGGCCGGCAGGGCTGGTGCTGTGCGATGGCAGACACGCGGCTTGCACGCTCGATCGCAATGGCCTGCGTCCGGCGCGGTGGGCGCTCTCCGCCGACCGCCATCTGCATGTCGCGTCCGAGGCGGGGATCTGGGATCTCGCCGATTCGATGATCGTCGAGAAAGGTCGACTCGGGCCGGGCGAGATGATCGCGATAGACCTGGTCGAGCATCGTCTGCTCAAGAATGCGGACATCGATGCGATGAGCCGGAGCCTCGCGCCGTTCAAGCGCTGGCTGCGCGAGGGCGTGACCTACCTCGAATCGCATCTGATCGACCCGAGCCTCGCCGCCGAGCCGTTCCCGGCCGAAACGCTGGCGCGCTACCAGAAACTGTTCGGCCTTTCACGCGAGGAGCGCGACACCGTGCTGACCGCGCTTGCCGAAGACGGCGTCGAGGCGACCGGGTCGATGGGCGACGACACGCCGATCGCGGCGCTTTCCGGCGGCGCGCGGCCGCTATACGACTACTTCCGCCAGGCGTTTGCGCAGGTCACCAATCCGCCGATCGATCCCTTGCGCGAAACGGCGGTGATGTCGCTGGTCACGCAGATCGGTGCAGAAGGCAATCTGTTCGAGTTGTCTGCCGACAACGCGAAGCAGGTGCTGCTGACATCGCCGGTGTTGTCGCAACGCAAATTGCGCCAGCTGCTCGCGCTCCCGCAATTCGCCAACGCGCAATGCTTCGTCGATCTTTACTACCGCGAAAGCGAAGGACTCGAGGCTGCCCTCAATCGTATCTGCATCGAGGCGACCAGCGCCGTGCGCGCCGGTGCCCGGCTCGTTTTCCTCAGCGACCGCTACCCGCCGCAGCAGGCGGACAAGCTGCCGCTGCATGCCTTGCTCGCCACCGGCGCGATCCATCAGGCGCTGGTCGCGGCGCAGTTGCGCTGCGACTGCAATCTGCTCGTCGAAACCGGCACCGCGCGCGACGCGCACCACTTTGCTTGCCTGATCGGCTTCGGCGCCTCCGCTGTCTATCCCTACCTCGCCTACCAGACCTTGTTCGATTTCGGCCGCCACACGCGTATCGGCGAACGCGGCGGTGAACCGCGCGAGCTCGGCCGCACCTATCGCAAGGGTATTCGCAAGGGTCTGCTGAAGATTCTCTCCAAGATGGGCATTTCCACCATCGCCGGCTATCGCGGCGCGCAGTTGTTCGAGATCGTCGGCCTCGAGCGCGAAATCGTCGATCTGTGCTTCGCCAGCACGCCCGCGCGCATTGGCGGTACGCGCTTCGTCGACCTCGAAGACGAACAGCGCGAACGCGTGCGCATGGCCTTCGACGACAACGCCTTGCTTGCACCAGGCGGCGTGCTGAAATACATGCACGGCGGCGAATACCACGCCTACAACCCGGACGTCGTCGGTGCGTTGCAACGGGCGGTGACGACGGGCGATGCAGAAGACTACCGGCGCTACGCCGATCTCGTCGACCTGCGTGCGCCAGCGGCGCTGCGCGACCTGCTCGAATTTCGCGAAGGCATCGACGCGATTGCGCTCGCGGAAGTCGAGTCTGCCGAATCGATCCTGCAGCGGTTCGATTCCGCCGGCATGTCGCTCGGCGCGTTGTCGCCGGAAGCGCACGAAACGCTGGCGCAGGCGATGAACCGGCTCGGCGCACGTTCGAACTCGGGTGAAGGGGGCGAAGATCCGGCGCGGTACGGCACCGACAAGATGTCGAAGATCAAGCAGGTTGCGTCGGCGCGTTTCGGGGTGACGCCGGAATATCTGGTCAATGCCGAAGTGCTGCAGATCAAGATCGCGCAGGGCGCGAAGCCGGGCGAGGGCGGCCAGTTGCCAGGACACAAGGTCAACGAACTGATTGCACGTTTGCGCTATGCGCGGCCCGGCATCGGTTTGATTTCGCCGCCGCCGCATCACGACATTTACTCGATCGAGGATCTGGCGCAGCTTATTTTCGACCTCAAGGAAGTCAATCCGGATGCGCTGGTGTCGGTGAAGCTGGTTGCGCATGCGGGCGTCGGCACCATCGCGGCGGGCGTCGTCAAAGCCTATGCAGACCTGATCACGATTTCCGGTCACGACGGTGGCACGGGCGCGAGTCCATTGAGTTCGATCCACTATGCCGGCGTGCCATGGGAACTGGGTCTCGCCGAAGCGCACGAGACACTGCGCCGCAATGGTTTGCGCGAGCGCGTGCGCCTGCAGACCGACGGCGGCCTCAAGACCGGTCTCGACGTGATAAAGGCGGCGATCCTCGGTGCCGAGAGTTTCGGCTTCGGCACTGCGCCGATGATCGCGATGGGCTGCAAATACCTGCGCATCTGCCACCTCAACACCTGCGCCACAGGTGTCGCGACACAGCTCGATGTCCTGCGCAAACAGCACTTCGTCGGCACTGCCGAGAAGGTCATGCGCTATTTCCGCTTCGTCGCCGACGACGTACGCGGCTGGCTCGCCTTGCTCGGCGTGCGCCGCCTGCAGGATCTCGTCGGCCGTGTCGACCTGCTGCAGGCGCGCTCGGATGTCGATGCGCGGCACGCGCGCATCGATCTCGCGCCACTGCTGAATGCGGCGGGCATCGCTGCCGACGGTGCTCAGTTCTGCTCCGGTGCGCGCAACGTGCCGCGCGATCCGGGCACGCTTGCCGCGAAGATCGCCGATGACACGCGCTTTGCGGTCACGCACCGGCTCGGCGGCGATTTCCGCTACGTCGTGCGCAATACCGATCGTTCGCTCGGTGCGCGTCTATCGGGCGAAGTCGCGCGTCGGCATGGCGACCACGGCATGGACGACAAGCCGATCACCCTGCACTTGTCGGGCAGCGCGGGCCAGAGCCTCGGCGCCTGGAATGCCGGCGGCGTGCATATCGTGCTCGAAGGCGAAGCGAATGACGGCGTCGCCAAGGGCATGGCCGGCGGTCGCATCATCGTGCATCCGTCGCGTGATGCGGGCTTCGTCGCGCGCGATGCAGTGATCCTCGGCAATACCTGCCTCTATGGCGCAACCGGCGGCGAGCTGTATGCGGCGGGTCGCGCCGGCGAGCGCTTCGCGGTGCGCAATTCCGGCGCGCTTGCCGTGGTCGAAGGCGTCGGCGACCACTGCTGCGAATACATGACCGGCGGCATCGTCGTCGTGCTGGGTTCGACCGGCATCAACTTCGGCGCCGGCATGACCGGCGGTTTCGGCTACGTGCTCGACACCGAGCGGGATTTCGTCGATCGCTACAATCACGAACTCATCGACATCCAGCGCATTTCGCCCGAAGGCATGGAGAACTACCTGCAACACCTGAGCGGCCTGATCGCGGCGCATGTCGACGCGACCGACAGCGCCTGGGGCACGCAGATTCGAGATCATTTTCGCGACCTGCTGAGCAAGTTCTGGCTGGTCAAGCCGAAAGCGGCCAGCGTCGATGCGCTGATCGACGCATTGAGGCGCGCAGCATGAAGGAGAAAATCCCCGCGTTCATTGAATTTCCGCGCGCGCTGCCGCGCGAAGTGCCGGTCGCGCTGCGTGTGCTTGGCTGGGGCGAAATCTACGCCGGCTTCGACAGCGGCCAGGGCGAGGAGCAGGCGGGGCGCTGCATCGATTGCGGCAATCCGTATTGCGAGTGGAAATGCCCGGTGCACAACTACATTCCGAACTGGCTCAAGCTGGCGAAGGAAGGCCGCATCTTCGAAGCGGCGACCCTGATGCACGAGACCAATCCGTTGCCGGAAATCTGCGGTCGCGTGTGCCCGCAGGATCGATTGTGCGAAGGCGACTGCACGCTCAACGAAGGCTTCGGTGCGGTCACCATCGGCGCGATCGAAAAAAACATCGTCGACCTCGCGTTCTCGCAAGGCTGGCGTCCAGATCTGTCGAAAGTGAAACCGAGCGGCCGCCGCGTTGCAGTCATCGGCGCAGGACCTGCCGGACTTTCGGTGGCCGACCGGCTTGTGCGATCCGGCGTCGCCGCGACCGTATTTGATCGCTACGAGGAAATCGGCGGCTTGCTCACATTCGGCATTCCGCCGTTCAAACTCGACAAGGACATCGTGCGCCTTCGTCGTCGCGTGCTCGAGGAGATGGGCGTCGAGTTCAAGCTCGGTGTCGAGATCGGCCGCGATCTCGCGTTCGATGCCTTGCTCGACGAATACGACGCGGTATTCGTCGGCACCGGTGCGTATCGCGAAGTCGCGGCCGATCTTCCGGGTGATCGATTACGCGGTGTGTTGCCCGCGTTGCCTTTCCTGATTGCAAATGCGCGACGCCTGCTCAGCGACGGCGTGAACGCCGATGCGCAGCTCGATCTGCGTGGCAAAAAGGTGGTCGTGCTCGGCGGCGGCGACACCGGCATGGATTGCAATCGCACAGCGATCCGCCTCGGCGCAGCCTCGGTCACCTGCGTCTATCGTCGCGACGAGGCGAACATGCCGGGCTCGCGCCGCGAAGTGAAGAACGCGAAGGAGGAGGGCGTGCGGTTCCTGTTCAATCGCCAACCACTCGCGGTGCTCGGCGACGAGTGTGCAACCGGCTTGCGCATCGTCGAAACGCGCCTGGTTGCCGACGGAAAAGGTCGTGCGCGACCGGAGCTGATCGCGGGAAGCGAGGAGACGCTCGCCGCCGACACCGTCATCGTCGCGTTCGGCCTCCGGCCAAGTCCACCGGATTGGTGCGCCAGAGCGCATATCGAACGCGACGCGGGCGGCCGCATTGTCGTCGGTGGCGTCGGGCGCCTGCCGTTCCAGACCACGAATCCGCGAGTATTTGCGGGCGGCGACAATGTGCGCGGCGCCGATCTGGTCGTGCGCGCCGTGCACGACGGACGCGAAGCGGCGGCTTCAATCGCGAGGGCCCTGGCGGCCGTCGACATGACTCCGCTACGCGTTGTTGCTCACGAAGTCGCGTATTGACTTCGATCACTGAAATAGGTCGTTCGCGCCGAGCGTGGCGCAGTGAAGTCGAAGGGCCATGCGGACAGGCGCTCGCGCGGCCAGCGCCGATGACGACTAGAATCCCCGCCGGGACGGCCGATCGTTGGCCGCAAGTCGAAGATCTTCGGGGAAACAGATGTCCAGATCGGTCAGCCGCACGCCTTACACGCTTGGCGACGCACTACACGCGCATCGCGAGCTCGTACGTTCCACCGCCGACGATACCGCTCGCCTGCTCGAAAGCAGCGGCGGACTCACGTTCGGCCAGGGCATGATTGCGACGATCGTTGCGCTGTCGCTTGGCTTTCTCTGCCTGCTCGGCGTGCTCGCGTTCCATTACCCGCAATACCTGACGACGCCCGAACTGCGCCATCAATACTCGGTCGATGTGCTGCGCCAGGCGATGTTCGTCGCTTTGCTGGTTGCGGGTGGCCTTTCGCTCGCGAACCTCGTGCTTGGCGTGCGCCGCAATCTCAATCTCGTCGCGTTCGCGCTGGTGATCGCGGCGGTCGCGTTCGGCGGCTCACGCGTGCCGGTCGGCGACTTTCCGGATCACACGCCGTACATCGGTCTCGACTGGTTCATCCTCGACCTGCTCGGTTCGACCGTGATCTTCGTCGTCATCGAAAAAATGTTTCCGCTGTACAAGGGCCAGGCCGTGTTCCGTCACGAATGGCAGACCGATCTGAAGCATTTCGCGGTGAATCATTTCCTTGTCGGCCTGATCCTGCTCACGGTGAACTTCGCGATCCATCACGCGTTCGGCTGGCTGGTGAACCACGATTTCCAGATTGCCATACAGGGCATCTGGTTCGTGCCGCAATTGCTGTTGTGCATCCTCGTTGCGGATCTGGCCCAGTACTGGACGCATCGCGCGTATCACGAGGTGCCGTTCCTGTGGAAGTTCCACGCCGTGCACCACAGCACGAAGACGATGGACTGGCTCGCCGGCTCGCGCCAGCACGTGCTCGAGATCATCCTGACGCGCGTGCTCGTGCTGGCGCCGCTGTTCGTGCTCGGCTTTCGCGAAGGCGTGATCAACGCCTACATCCTCATCGTCGGTTTCCAGGCGGTGTTCAACCATGCGAACGTGCACCTGCCCTGGGGTCCATTGAAGTACCTGATCGTGACGCCGGACTTCCACCACTGGCACCATTCGGCCGACGACGAGGCGATCGACCGCAACTACGCGGCGCACTACTCGTTCCTCGACTATCTGTTCGGCACCGCGGTCAAGGTGCCCGCGAACAAACCGTTTCCCGCAGGTTACGGTGTGGTCGGCGACTACATGCCCGATGGCTGGCGTGCGCAGCAGGCATTCCCGTTTCGGGCCAAGCCGCAGGCTTGAATCGCAGTCAATCGTGTAAATCGAAATGATCGCGGCGTTCGCTCTTGTCGAGCGAACGCAGCAATCAGGCGAGAACCGGCACGCCCGTCTTCGCCTGCACTTCGGCAAGCTCCACACCCGGCGCGAATTCGACCACGCGCAAGCCATCGACCCCCGTGTCGAA
>JBDSXV010000104.1:0-4269 GCA_039926025.1 Dokdonella sp. | reverse complement strand
GCCGCGGTCAAGCGTCACCTGCGCCGCGTATCGCGCGACGTGACCAAGAAACAGCGGTTGTATTGATCAGAATTTGATTCGAGTTGGCGGACCCTTGGGTTCGCTGCTGGATGAAAGGGCTGTTCATCGGCCGGCATCGCGCAAGCGGTGCCGGCTTTTTGCGTTGTGGCCGGGTGCGCGCTCCCAGCCTCCTGCCGCACATTTTTTCCGGAACATCACTCCAAGGAACGTCCATGTCCCTTAAAGAACGCCTCGTCGACGACATGAAGGCTGCGATGAAAAGCGGTGACAAGGACCGCCTCGGCGTGATCCGCCTGATCAACGCGGCCATCAAGCAGCGCGAAGTGGACGAGCGCATCATGCTCGACGACGCCCAGGTGCTGGCTGCGATCGAGAAGATGCTCAAGCAGCGGCGTGACTCGATCACGCAGTTCCGCGCCGCGAGTCGCGAGGATCTGGCGATCATTGAAGAGTTCGAGGTCGGCGTGATCCAGACCTACCTGCCGGCACAGTTCTCGGCCGCCGAGATCGACGCGATCATCGAAAAGGCGGTCGCCGACTCGGGCGCGACAGGGGCAAAGGACATGGGCAAGGTCATCGCGCTGGTCAAGCCGCAAGTTGCCGGGCGCGCCGACATGGGCGCGTTGTCGCAGCAGGTGAAGGCTCGCCTCGGGGCCTGAAGCTGCGGAAAACGGGCGTGCGCAAGCAGAACGGCAGGTAAAATCGCTATGCCGTGCCTGCATGCCACTCCCTGGGGCTTGCAATGCGGGACGGAGGGACATCATCGAAGCGACCCGCACGTTTTGTGCGGCATCGTCGTCGGTACCTGCACCGCGAAAGCGGGGCAGCCATGGGCCCCGACCGCACGTCTCGCGCTCGCCAATCTCCTGCTCTCCGATCGGGGTCGTCGTGGCCAGCGGTTCCTTCTCAGCGCGCGAAACGAGCCGTTGCCCCGTGATATCCGCACCCGCTCGGCGCTTCTTGAGGCCGAATGATCCCTTTGACCGCTCTTTTTCGTCTGATTCGGGAGGACGGCGCTCATTCGCGATTGGCTCCGCCCAACGCCATCCCTCGCGATCAGGAGACCGTCGATGCCGTTGAAAACTATCGTCATGCTCGCTGCTGCCGCGTTTTGCGCGGCCATTGCGCCGGCGACCGCATACGCATTCCGCTTCTGCGCCAATAGCCAGGCAGGAATCCAGTTTTCGTTGACCGCGTCGCATGACAACGGCCAAGACGACGAGATCGATATACCGGCCGGCACCTATTCCCTGACCAGCAATCTCGTGTTCAATTCAACCGAGAGCAATTCATTGCTGGTCATCGGGGGCTGGAACAGCGATTGCTCCCTGTTTACCGGTGGTCGCACGGTGCTCGACGGTCAGGGTTCTGTCGCGCCTCTCACGATCTATTCCGATAACGGCGATATTTTCGTGCAGTGGATCACCTTCGCCAACGGCGCTGGACACGGACTCAAGGCCGAGACTCACAACAATCAAATACAGATTGACCACAACCGGTTTTATCTCAATCAGGGCGCGGGCAACGATGGGGCGGCTGGGCTCGATGCATCGACCGTAGCCGGGGAGATTCGCGTACGCGGAAATTTGCTGTTCCTCAACACATCCACCGTGTATACCGGCGGTATATCGGTCAACAGCAATGGAAGCGTCGCGTATATCGTCGGCAACACGATCGTCGACAATACAGCGGGTTCCGCGGGATTCGCGGGTGGCCTCAGCGTATCCGGGGGGGCGCACTTCTGGGTCAGCGACAACATCATCTGGGCAAACCACACCAACGGGGCACCGGATTTCAAATCAAATACGTGGAACGCGCTCATCAACAATGACATCGGCACGACGGCTGGTACTCCGCCAGACGCCGTGAGCCAAGGAAATCAGAGCACTGATCCGGCGTTCGCGACGTGTACCGGCCTCTTGTGTTTCAGCTTCGAGCTCACGCGTGCATCTCCGCTCGTCGACGCGGGCTACGACGCGCCGCCGGGCAGCGCACTGGCGGTCGACCTCGACGTCAAACCGCGAATCATTGGCCCGCATGTCGACATTGGCGCATACGAGGAAGACGTGCTGTTCGCGAACGGCTTCGATTGAAACCCCGCGGAAGCAGCGAATTCGACCGCGGTCCGACCTGAGTATGTTCGCGCGCACATAGCGCAGCCCGGCATGATGCGAGCCATCGTCGCCGCCACCGGGCATGGCAGGATACGCCCCGCGTCCCATTACACTGGCGCGCATGGCCGGCCGCATCCCCGAAAAATTCATCGACGACCTCCTTGCACGCATCGACATCGTCGATGTGATCCAGGAGCGCGTTCCGTTGAAGAAATCCGGGCGCGACTGGTCCGCGCGTTGCCCGTTCCACGATGAGCGCAGCGCATCGTTCACGGTGAGTCCGGCCAAGCAGTTCTATCACTGCTTCGGCTGTGGCGAGCACGGCAGCGCGGTCGGCTTCCTGATGAAGTACGACCGCCTCGAATTTCCCGACGCAGTCGAGGAACTCGCCAATCGCGCCGGCCTCAAGGTGCCGTACGAAGGCGGCCGCGAGGCGCCACGCGAAGACGCGACCGACCTATACAACGTGCTTGACGCCGCCGCGGGTTTCTTCAAGCGACAACTCGAATCGAGCGAAACCGCACGCGCGTATTTCAGCAAGCGCGGTCTGGATGCCGCGATTCTCGCGCGCTTCAACCTCGGCTATGCGCCCGACGCATGGGACGCATTGAAGAGCGCCCTCGGCACCAGCGCCGCGCGCATCGCCCTGCTGGAAAAGTCAGGCATGCTGACCAGCGGCGACCGCGGCAGCAAGTACGACCGCTTCCGCGATCGCGTGATGTTCCCGATCCTTGATCGCCGCGGCCGCACGATCGCGTTCGGGGGACGGATCCTTTCGACCAAGAGCCCTGCGCCCGTCGAAAAGCCCGGCGAAGCGGTTTCGATTGCCGACGCACGCAAGGACAAATCCGATGGGCCCAAGTACCTGAACTCGCCGGAGACGCCGCTGTTCCACAAGGGGCGCGAGCTGTTCGGGCTGTGGCAGGTGCGCGAGGCGCATTCGAAGATACCGCGCCTGATCGTCGTCGAAGGCTACATGGACGTGATCAGCCTGCATCAGTTCGGCGTGCCGCAGGCGGTCGCGACGCTCGGGACGGCGACGACGCGCGATCACGCCGAGATCCTGTTCCGCCAATGCGCCGACGTCTACTTCTGCTTCGACGGCGACCGCGCTGGACGCCAGGCCGCGTGGCGTGCGGTCGAATCCGTGCTGCCGCGCATGCGCGACGGGCGACAGGCGCTATTCCTGTTCCTTCCCGACGGCGAGGATCCGGATTCGCTGATCCGCAAGGAAGGTCTTGCCGGGTTCGAGCAGCGCCTCAGGGATGCAACGCCGCTCAGTGAATTCTTCTTCGCCGAAATGGGCAAGGACGTGAACCTCGGCAGCCTCGACGGCCGCGCGCGCTTCGCCGAGCGCGCGCGCCCCTTTGTCGCGCAGATTCCTGATGGCGCCTTTCGCGACCTGATGCTCGCCGAGCTCGACAAATCCACCGGCGTGCGCGTACAGGTTGCGGCACCCGAATCGACACCCGCGCGGGCGCGCAGCGCGCCGCCACAGCAGCGTTCGCTGGTTCGCGCAGCGATCACGCTGTTGGTGCAGCGGCCTGCGCTCGCGATCAGCATCGAACCGCCGTGGACCTTCGCCGAACTGCGCCAGCCCGGTGTGCCGTTGCTGATCGAGTTGATCAGCCTTTGCCGCGCGCGCCCGGACATCACCACCGGCGCCCTGCTTGAACACTTCACGGAACGCGAAGAAGGCAAATCGCTGCAGAAACTGGCAGTGACGGATTTTCCGGGCGGCGAGGAGGAAAGTCGGGCGGAATTCGTCGGTGCAGTGCGTCAGCTCGACCGCCAAACCGAGTCCCAGCGCCGTTCGGACCTGCAGCAGCGGGTGAAGGAGCTGGAGGAGAAAGGCGCCACGGGAATTACCGAAGAGGAACGGCGCGAGTTGCGCCAGCTGCTGCTGGCCAAGGGAACGCGGTTGCCGGACCCGCCGCCGAAACCCGCTTGACCGACGATTGGTTCAGTTTCGGAGTGGCTTTGCGCGCCGATCGGGTGTATGGTGCGGGCACTGTGTTTGCCAGGGTCACTGTGAATCGTGGCCCGATGCGGTCGATCTAACGATTCGCTCCATCGCCTCTACATCGCTTTCTCCTTGCAACTCAGTCTCGACCCGGGGGTCCTTGGTCGCGTA
>JBDSXV010000103.1:0-15793 GCA_039926025.1 Dokdonella sp. | reverse complement strand
TGTCCGGCGCACTCGCGGATGTGCACGGCGGATTCGGACTGACCTTCCTCACCAACACGATTCTCGCGGGCAATGGCCCCTCACCGAGTTCGCCCGACTGCGAACGATTCACCTCGATCGGCGGCGGAAACATCGTCGGCAATACCTTCGGTTGCCAGATATCTTCCCAGCCCACCGATCAACTCAACGTGGATCCCGGCCTTGAAGCACTCGCTGACAATGGCGGCTTCACGCGTACTCACCTTGCCGGCGTCGCGGCGATCGACCATGGCATCGCCAGCGGCTGTCCAACGACCGACCAGCGCGGCGTCGCGCGCCCCGCTGACGGCGACGGCAATGGCACGGCAGAGTGCGACGTGGGTGCCGTGGAAAAAGACGGCGTGTCCGATGTGATCTACGCGGATGGATTCGAAGGATCGCTCGTCCGCGAGTCCACTTTCTGAAGAACTACGTCGAGCGCCGCGCGTTTCAAGCAGCGGCGGCGATGCCGAGCGGTCTCGATAAAGGTCAGTACCAGTCGAGCAAGGACACACCCGCACCGACATACGTCGCGTTGTGGTTGTAGTCGATCAGGCTTTCGCCGTAGCCGGAAAACGCCTCGATGTATCCGCGCAGATTGCCCGACAGCGGAAAGCTCCAGCTGAAGCGCGCCGAGCCATGGCTGTCATCGCCACCGCGAAGCGAGTGCCGCAAGGTGAGTCCGAACTCCTGCGCGTTCCATAGATGCACCACCTGCATCTCGCCGCGACCCATGTAGTTCTCGATGTCGGGATTGTTGTCGTCGCCGCGCGATTCGGGCAGGCGCCACCACGGCCTCAGCATGACGGTCCAGTTCTCGCGTTCGAATCCGACGTTTGCGACGATGCGGTTCCAACTGCGCGAATACGGATCGCTGCGCCCGTTCGACTGATGGTCGATGCCGATGCCGAGCAAGCGCCCGTCCCAACCGAACGCGTGATAGTTCGTGGCGAACATGAGCATCGCCTCGGGTTCGTAGTCGCTCTCGCGGAACGGCCGCGATTCGCGGGTGTTGTAGAGCTGCCAGCGCGATGACTGCGTGTAGCCCATCCACAGGTCGCCGACGTCACCGAAGACGCCTTGCCAGATCTTGGCCTTGAGGCTGAGCTGGAACTTGGCCTCGATGTTGTCCAGGTGCTGCGGCGTGGACGCCGAGTTGTTCGGATTGGGACTGCTCGGCTCGTTGTTCTGCTTGCTCGTGGCGAACACCGGCATCACGTAGACCGGCTGGAAGCTGCGCAGGTTGAAGGTGCCCAGCTTGCTTTCCGGCGTCAGCTCCCAACGGCTGTTGAGCAGCGAACGCGACGGCGGTGGCGCTGCTTCAGACGCCGTCGCTTCGGTCAGCGCGTCTGCGTGCACCTGCGAAAAAACGCCTTTCGTGCGTATTTTCGTATCGGCATCCTTCTGCGGGTCCGACAGGTCGCGATGCGTGGCGTGGTCGTAACACGCGAGGCGCATGGCGTCGCTGACGATCGCCGTGCACGCGCGGATGTCGAGCGGATCGGGATTCTGCGCAAACGTGGATACCGCCCACAGGCTGCCCAGAAGCAGTGGTACGGCAAGTGAACTGGACTTCATCAACGCACTCCATCACAGCAATACCGCAATGATGCGGTATTCCGGCGCGGCTGGCACGCAATGACGGAACGATTCGCGTGGCCGTGCGCTCGCCGCATCGGCCATGCGCGA
Organism: Dokdonella sp.; assembly: GCA_039926025.1. Lineage (GTDB taxonomy): Bacteria > Pseudomonadota > Gammaproteobacteria > Xanthomonadales > Rhodanobacteraceae > Dokdonella_A. The sequence continues at coordinate 14,086 of JBDSXV010000103.1, read as the reverse complement.
ACGATGAATTCGGCGATGCACTGGAATTTTCCGCACGCCATTGCGTAGCAGCTTGCACGGACACTGTGTTCCGCGAGTCGCCTTCATCAGCGACGCGACCAGGCGGGTGCCCGGTGACACCCGCGCAATGCAGGATGTGTTCCTGCGCGATCGCGTGCTCGGCGCGACGACACGCATCAGCAACCGATCGGACGGCGTGCAAAGTGAAGGACCCGGCGCGGCGGTCACGCTTCCGTCGCGCGCGCGACGCGATTGCGCCCGTCCTGCTTGGCCTGGTACAGCGCCTTGTCGGCGCGGTTGATCAACGAACGCGCATCTTCCGAGTGATCCCATTCAGCGACGCCAAAGCTCGCACTGACCGTGCCGACGACCTCGTACGGGGCACCCGCGATCTTCGCGCGCACGATTTCGGCGGTCGCCATGGCGGCGTCGATGCGCGTCTCACGCAGCAGGATGATGAACTCTTCGCCGCCGAAGCGCGCCGCACAGTCGGAGCTGCGCAGCAGTTCGCGCACGCGCAAGGCGGTATTGCGCAGCACGATGTCGCCGCTGTCATGACCGAAGGTGTCGTTGATGCGCTTGAAAAAATCGAGGTCGAAGATCACCACCGACAACCCGAGCCGCTTGATGCGTGCCTCCGCCATGTCCACCTCGAGCCGTTCGAAGAAACGTCGGCGGTTGACAAGATCGGTGAGGAAATCCGTCGTCGCCAGCTCTTCGAGGCGGCGGTTCACGCGTGCCATCGGCGTCATCACGAGACGCGTAAGCGCAAGATTGAGTCCTGCGAACATCAGTCCGAACACGGCTGCGAGCGAAAGCATGAAGGTGTTGAATGCGCGACGCGCCTTTTCGAGCGGATACAGCACGGGTACTCGCACAAGCTGCATGCCGACCGTCTCGCCCTGGTTCCAGCCAAAGCCATTGGCATCGCCGTAGACAACGCGCATGGTCGCCGGCGCGGCGTCCGGCGTGCTGTGGCACGTCAGGCACGCCGGCTGCTTGATGGTGATCGGTCGCGCCACGTACATCGACTGTTCGACGCCATCTCCGTGGATGCCACTGAGTTCGTTCAACCCGACATCGCCGCGGAACTGCTCGATCAGCGAACGCTCCCAGTCGTTCGCGCGATCGCGCGGGTTGGTCGGGTTGAGCACCGATTCCTTGTAGGCGTAACCGGGGTATCGATCGCCGAGTCGGTGCAGGGTTTCGGTCGCCGCGAACGCCGGCACCGTCTGCGGCAGGAAATGCTCGGCGTTGAGTGGATCGAGGTGTGGCTTGATCTGGTCGGTCGTATAGCTGCGGATCGCCAGCGCGGTCTCCATCAGCATTTCCGAGTTGTGCCGCACTTCGTCCATCGCGTCACGCTGCAACTGTGCGTGGTAGTACCAGCCGGCACCGAGGATGCCGACCACGAAGACGAGAATGAGGACGAGGTTGAACGTGAGTCGAAGCTGCATGCCATGGCGCCGCGTCGCGGCGCCCTCCCCTGAGCGCGAATGGCGCGCCGCCATGGTCGCATGCGGCGACGACGCCGGCACGCTGCGCTGCACGGCTACGCGCTGATCGGCTAGGCTCGGCGTTTTCGCGCGCCCGGAGTGTCCATGCCTGCCCCGCTGATCGCCCTCGTTTCCGTCGCCGCGGCGCGCAACCTCGACGAAGACCTCACACCCCTGCGCGACGCGCTGCTGGAAGCCGGCGTCGATGTCGCGATCGTCGACTGGGACGATGCACAGGTCGACTGGTCGCGATTCGACCTCGCCCTGCTGCGCTCGACCTGGGATTACGCCGAACGCCTGCCCGAATTCCTCGCCTGGGCGGCGCGTGCATCGCAACACACGCGCTTGCTCAATCCGCTCGACGTGCTGCGCTGGAATGTCGACAAGCACTACCTCGCCGAACTCGAACGCGCCGGCGTCGCGATCGTACCGAGCACGTTCGTCGAACCCGGTGCGGATCCGCGCGCGGCGCTCGACGCGTTCCTCGCCGGCACCGATGCGAACGAGTTCGTCGTCAAGCCAAGCGTCGGCGCCGGCTCGCGCGACGCGCAACGGCACGGCCGCAATCATCTGGAAGCTGCACATGCGCACATCGTGCGCCTGCTCGACGCAGGGCGCAGCGTGCTGCTGCAACCGTATCTCGATCGCGTTGACGAGCAAGGCGAGACCGCACTGATCCATTTTGACGGCGTCTTCAGTCACGCGATCCGCAAGGGTCCGCTGCTGCGTCGTGGCGATGGCCCGACCGACGAACTGTTCGCCACCGAGGACATCACGCCACGCGCCGCGAGCGACGCCGAACGCACACTCGCGACGCGCGTCCTGCACGCCATGCCGTTTGCGCAACCGCTCGCCTACGCGCGCATCGACCTCATCCACGACGCCCACGGCGCGCCACGCCTGCTCGAACTCGAGCTCGCCGAACCGTCGCTGTTCTTCGCACATGGCGCGGGCAGCGCGCGACGTTTCGCCGATGTGCTCCTCGCGCGCGTGCCCCGGCATCGTTGAGTCCGCCGTGTTGAGTGGGCCCCGTTGAGTCGGCGGGTTACCCCTCGATGATCTCTTTCCACGATGAGGTTTTTCACCGCGTTCTTGCGTAAGCATGCATGCGAGGCGCGTAGCCGCACCGATGGGGCGCGGCGCCCGTGAAAAATCACCTGTCATCCATCGTGGGGAGTTGCGCGTGTTTTCGACGACGTGCACAACATTCAGACGTTCACCCACCCAGCCGCGCAAGGCGCACTTGCCGCAAGCGTTGGCAGCCGTCCTGCTGACGGGAGGACTCGCAGGGCTGCCCGCAACAGCTGCGACGATTGCCGTCACCTCGCCGGATGATTCCGATACGGGCACCATTACTACATGCACGCTTCGCCAGGCCATCATGTCGATGGATGTCGGCGGGCTGGTGGGAAGCTGCAGTAAATCCGGTGCGTTTGGCGTCGATGACACGATTGTCTTCGCAGCGTCAGCGATCACCGGCGCAGCGACGCCCGGCACCGTCACGCTCGCCGATTCCGCCGATCAGATCGGCAACGTCGGTGGCACGCTCCTCATCTTCGATCCGCATCTGACCATCGATGGCAGCGCCTGGCGCGGCAATGGCGCGGGCCAGTACAGCGATGGCGTGACGATCGCGCGACCGACGGGTGCGACGCATGCCTTCGGCATCATCAGGGACACGGCCGCATCCGGCGGATCGCTCACGCTGAAAGGATTGACGATCCGCAATGGCTCGGCCATCGCCGGCCTGTGCAACGGCTTCGGCGAGGGCGGCGGCATCTGCATCGTCGCGGCAGATCTGTCGATGACCGACAGCAAGGTCAGCGGTAACTTCGCCGGCAATGGCGGCGGCGGCATCGCGGCGCCGACCGGCGAGGTCACGCTGACCCGTTGCGCGATCGAAAACAATATCGCCTATCTCGGCGGTGGGCTGCATTTCGGCTCCGGCAACGCGACGGTAATGGAAAGCACGATCAGCGGTAACGGAGACTGGACGGTATCGCACGGGGGTGGCATCCGCGCTGAGGGCACGCTCGTCATGGTCGGCAGCACGATCAGCGGCAATATCGGCAAGATCGGCGCCGGCATCGACGCCGTCGGTGACATGAGCCTGACGCGCAGCGTGGTGATCGACAACCAGGCGTACTACCGCGGCGGCGGCATCCACGTGCCAGTCGGCGGCACCGCGACGGTGACCGGCAGCTCGATCATCGGCAATTCCGCGCGCTACGGCGGCGGCGGCGTGTATGCGGAGGGCACGCTGACGGCCAGCAACAGCACCATCAGCGGAAATTTTGTCCTCGGCGCCGGCGGAGGCGTGCTTGCCAACGGCGCCATCGAATTTCGGCATGTGACGTTGTCGGGAAATGCATCGAGCGGATTGACCGGTGGTATCGACGGAAGCGGTCACGGCACCATCGACCATTCGATCGTCGCTGGCAATTCGCAGTCGTCGGGCACGGACATCCATCTCGGCGGCGGCTGGACGGGCAGCTACAACCTGACCTCCACGGCGAACCTCGACCTCGGCCCGCTGCAGGACAACGGCGGCCCGACATGGACGATGTTGCCCGGCGTCGGCAGCACGGCGATCGATGCGATTCCGTTGCAGGCGTGCACAGAGTCCGTCGACCAGCGCGGTGTCGCGCGTCCGCAATACGCGGGCTGCGACACCGGTGCCGTGGAGGTCGCGCCGGACATTATCTTTGTCGATGGCTTCGACGCGCCGCATGCATGAGCATCGATTTTCGATGCGTGGAAAACCTGATCGCGGCTGAGACCTCTCGCACCAAACCAAGGCGGCGTCGAAGCGCCAGCCATGACGGGTCCTGCGCACAACTTTCCTAGCGCGACGGGTCCCAGCAGTTCGCCTCGGTATCGTTGATCGCGGCCCAGAAACGCGCGCCGGCACGAACGTGTCCGTTCGCGACGAGACCCCAACCACCATGCGCGCCGTTGGCGCTCACGCCGTCGTGGTGTTCGGCGACGCGCCAGCCGGCGCCGAGCTTGGCCGCGCAGTACGCATCCGCATCGGAGCGTCGCTGGAACGCATCGCCGCGCACGTCCGGCGCAAGTGCGATGCGTCCCCGTGCCCAGCCCGAGTAGAACCCCGCCGACATGACACCGCCGGAGGGTGGCGTCGCTATGCCGTCCGGGCGCACACGCCCATCGATGGCAAGGCAGAGCACGGGCCGCTTGGCGCTGCATGTGGTATCGCCGTGGTACGCCTCGCAGCCGTGGCCATCGATCTTCGGCTGGCCCTGGCAGCTCACGAACACGATATCCGGATCAGCCGACACGCGCGCGCCAACACCCCAGGTCATGCCCTTGCGCACGTTGACGGTAGCCGTTGGTGTCTGCTGCGCCTGGTGTGCGACCACCTTCAGCGCCAACGCCGCGGGTGATCCGAACGCGAACGCGATGGCGGCAAAAGGAAGCAGGCGGAATTTCATGGCAGTCTCCTTGATGGATTCGGCGATCTCCTTACGCAAAGGAGCGCCTGGTGGGGTTGAATGCGCGTGCGAACGATGCCGCACGACGCGCGATTGGTCACGCCGTACGCATGCCCACTTGACAGCCGCACCCGCGGGTCGTCTCCGCACTTCGATACAGGACTTGTCCACAGGGTCATCCACGCGTGCTGTGGAAAACTCTTCGGTCGGCAGCGACACGCGTGTATCCAGTCGTCACGCGAGTTCGTCCAGACCACAGGTCGGCAGCGCGGGAAACGCGTGGTGTTCGGCAGGGTGAACATGCGGATCGTGAGCCATGCAAGCCAACGCGAGCGCCCGCGCTGTGCGCGATCGTGCTGTCGCCGTGACCGCAACTGCAATGGCGAACAAGATGCCCGGGATCACCGCCGTCCGCGGCGCGACGAAGCGGCAATAGACCGCGACCTCACGTTCACAGACCAGGCAGAAGCCGTCGTAGTACACCGAGATCGCGCCCATCGCCGCCTCCGTCCGCCAGGAACGCGACAACCTTCGCAGCCAGCGGCGTCGGCGCGCTGCCGGATTGATCGGACTGGAACAAGGTCTTGCACGCGCGTCGGCGGAACAACGACTTGCAAATTTTCGGCATGATCAAAACGAATGGATCAGCCGGTCGTCGTATCCGCCTGGCGGCGCCGGTAGCGCCCGGGCACCTCGCCGGTGATCTCGCGGAATGCGGCATAGAAGTTCGACTGCGAGGTGAAGCCGACCGCGAGCCCTACCGACAGCACGGACGCGTCCGGCTCGGCGAGCAGCATGTTGCGCGCCGCCTCGACGCGATGGCCGCGCACATAGCGCGAGAAACCGACGCCGAACTGCGTATTGACGAGCTCGGACAACTGATGCGTGCTCAGGCCGATCTGCGCTGCCAGACTTGCAAGGCTGAGATTTTCATCGAGGTACACCTTGTCGTCGTCCATCGCGCGTTGCAGTCGCGCGAGCGCGCCGTCGCGATCGACACGGCTCAGGGTCGAGACGGCATACGCGACGGCAACCGCGTCTGCCGTCCTTCCGGCAATATCCGGAAAGCGCAGCAAGACGTAAATCGCGAGCAGGAACGCCAGACCAATCGAGATCGAATAGCCGAGAACGAACGCATGCATGCCGGACAGCGGCGAAGCGAGCCCGAGCAGGAGGATCGTCAGCGAAATGGCGGCGAATGCAGCGAACACCGCCATCTCCATGCGAAAGCGCGTGCGCTGCCCGCGCAGCCGATGCACCAGTACGGCAAGCCGCAGTGCGTATGCGAAGCCGAGCAGGAACGCGAGCGGAACCGCAAGCGCCGGCGCAAGCCACGGCCCCAGCAACGCGGGACTGAAATACAGCAGGCGCATCCATCGCTCGCCCGCCTGCGGCTGCAGGGCACCGCTGAAGAACAGGTAGAACGCCGGCGCGACGACATACAGCAGTGCGATGTACGTCTTCGATGCCATGACGCTGTCAGCGTGCGCGAGGTGTCCCCAATGCGCGAGCTGCAGCAGGGCCAGACCGATCAGGAGGGCGACACCGGCGAAGCGCGAAAGCCGGTCCTGCTCAACCGTCGCGTAGACAGTGAACGCGGCGATCAGCAGCAGCACGGCGCTGCAGATCGAATAGCCGATCAAACCTGTCGCGATCTGTTCGAGCATACGCGCCCACGCCGAAAACGTGCATCCTGCCATACCCATCAGGAGGCCGCGCGTTGGCTTCGATCGCTTCGATGGTCGTTCGGCGCCACAGGCCGATCACGGTCGCACCCACGCGTGCGAAGGCATGCTTCGCGGCGCCCGGATGCACCGACGATCTGGTGTACGCTCGTCACGCGCATCGGCACTGCACATGGCGTCGACGCGGACGAGGCGAACGGCAACGCGGTCACCTTCGTATTCGATGTTGTCGGGAATCAGCGCAATTTCGGGCCGTGAAACGGCCGATGGGAAGAATGGGTCGACGCATGCCTGGTCTTGCGATGGCGATGCTGCTGGCGCTCGTCTCCCTTCAGGCGCAAGCGAACACTGGGTGACGGTCAACAGCGATGCCGACCCCGCCGATGGCAACGCAGCGAACTGCGGCGCCGGCAATCCCACGACCTGCACATTGCGCGACGCGATCGCCGCTGCGAGCGGCGGCAACGACACGATCGTGTTCGACAGCGACATGACGATCACTCTCGCCAGGACGCTGACGTTGGCGACATCCGTGACCATCGATGCCAGCGATTTCGATGTGACGACGACGGCAACCAAACCGTCACCGTGTTCCATGTCGACACCGGCGTGACGGCGCGCATGACGCAGCTGTCGATCCGCAATGGGTCGAGCGACGCAGGTGGCGGAATCTACAACGAAGGCACGCTGACCCTGACCGGCGACACGCTGTCGAACAACAGCGCCAACGGTGGCAGCGGAACCAACGGCGACGCTGGATCTGCCGGCGGCGTTGGCGGTGGCACGGGCGGTTTCGGAGACTCCGGCGGGATCGGTGGCAACGGCAAAGGCGGCGGCATCTACAACGCCGGCGAGCTGACCCTGATCGGCACCTTGCTCTCCAGCAATCTCGCGCGCGGCGGCGTCGGCGGCAACGGTGGCGCGGGCGGCCCTGGTGGCTGCGGCGGCGACGGCATGGGTACGGGCGGCACGAGCGCGCCCGCGCCACTGTTGCCGTCGCCGCCGCCAATACCGGCGGACTCGATCTCCGACGCGATCTGCTTCAACGGCCTCGAGGCGTGCCCCCAACCAACGTCCGCACCGATGCTGAACCATTCCCGCCGCGCGGCCTCGCAGCACGCGCGTCGCGGTTTCCGCTAAAATCCCGCTTCTTTGCGCCGGGGCTTGCTCCGCGCGCCATCCCAGCGAGGTTCGATACCCGATGAAGATCCTGGTCGGTTACAAGCGCGTCGTCGACTACAACGTACGCATCCAGGTCAAGCCGGATGGTTCCGGCGTGGTCACCGATGGCGTGAAGCTGTCTGCGAATCCGTTCGACGACATCGCGCTCGAAGAAGCGCTGCGTCTGCGCGAGAAAGGCGTCGCGACCGAAGTCATCGTCGTGACGATAGGCCCGGCCGACGCGCAGGCACACATTCGCAACGGACTCGCGATGGGTGCGAATCGCGCGATCCATGTCGTCACCAGCGATGCGATCCAGCCGCTGACCGCGGCGCGCGTGCTGCTGAAACTCATCGAGAAAGAACAGCCCGGCATCGTCCTGCTCGGCAAGCAGGCTATCGACGACGACTGCAACCAGACCGGCCAGATGCTCGCTGCTCTGTGGGATCGTCCGCAGGCGACGTTCGCATCCAAGGTGGAAGTCATTGGCGAAACCGCAAAAGTCACGCGCGAAGTCGACGCCGGCCTCGAAACGATCGAAGTCGATCTGCCCGCCGTCATCACCACCGACCTGCGCTTGAACGAACCGCGCTTCATCAAGCTGCCAGACATCATGAAAGCCAAATCCAAGCCGATGGAAACGATCGAGTTCGCCAGCCTCGGGGTCGAATCGGGTGATCATCTGAAGACGACTCACTACGCGCCGCCGGCAAAACGCAGCAAGGGCGTGATGGTCAAGGATGTCGCCGAACTCGTGTCGGCACTGAAGACGAAGGGGCTGATCCGATGAGCAAGATCCTGATCGTTGCCGAACATCTGGACGGCAATCTCAACAGCAGCACCGCGCGTTGCGTGACCTGTGCCAAGGACATGAAGGCCGAGTCGATCGACGTGCTCGTGCTCGCCGCCGACGCCGGCGCGATCGCCGCCGACGCTGCCAAGATCGACGGCGTGTCGAAAGTACTGACGGTCACGCGCGCCGAGAATGCGCATGCGCTGGCGGCCCTGCTCGCGCCGCAAATCGTCGCAACAGCAAAGAACGGTTACACGCACCTGCTCGCACCGTCGACGACCTTCGGCAAGGACGTACTGCCGCGCGCCGCTGCGCTGCTCGGCGTTGCGCAGGTTTCGGATCTGTCAGCGGTCGATGGCGCGCATACGTTCAAGCGTCCTATCTATGCGGGCAACGCGATCGTCACGGTCGAAGCACCGGCGGATCAATTGCTCGTCGCCACCGTGCGCACGGCGTCTTATGCCGCCGCAGGCGCGAGCGCGAATGCTGCACCGGTCGAAGCGCTCACGCTTGATGTCACCTTGCCGAACCACACGCGCTTCGTTGACCTCGCGCAAGGCAACAGCGATCGCCCCGACCTGCAAGGGGCCGCGCGCGTCGTCTCCGGTGGCCGCGCACTCGGTTCGAGCGAGAACTTCTCGATCATCTACGCACTCGCCGACAAACTTGGCGCCGCGGTTGGCGCCTCGCGCGCCGCGGTCGATGCCGGCTATGTGCCGAGCGATCTGCAAGTCGGACAGACCGGCAAGATCATCGCACCGGATCTCTACATCGCGATCGGCATCAGCGGTGCGATCCAGCACCTGACCGGCATCAAGGACGCAGGCACGATCGTCGCGATCAACAAGGATGCGGAAGCACCGATCTTCGAGATCGCCGACTACGGCCTCGTTGGCGACCTGTTCAAGCTGGTACCGGAGATGACGGCCGCGCTGGCCTGATCGACAGCTCGCGTGAATCCGACGTCCGTCGCGATCGAACACCATCCCCACCCAGCCTCGGACATCCTGCCCGAAAGCCCGGTCTGCACATCCATGTGCAGCCGTTCGCCGGCGCGCGGCATGCCGCGCGAAATCCCGGCTCACCCCTTGAAGGGGAGGGCTAAAGCATCGGGTTTTCTGCGCGGAGTCACGTCTCGCTATCCGTCGCGGCGCTGTTGCACTGAAGCCCTCTCCTTGAAGGCGAGGGCTTAAAATGCTGCGCGTCGGCAATCATGAGCGTCATCGCCCTGGCGTCCGATTGCCAGCATGGTTGCCGGTCCGCTCAAGAGTCGGCCTGCGCAAGACCAGGCGCATCCCGTGACTATTCAGCGCGCACTGTCAGCGTGCGGTGCCAGATGTGCCGCATCGAACATAGCCGCAAGCTGCTCCGCGCGCACGATGCGTGCCTCGCTTGGCGGATGCGACGACAGGTAGGCGAGTTCCGGTGCGCCCGGATGCTTCGCTTCGAGTTTGCGCATGATCGTCGCGAACCAGCGCGGCGAGATGTCATGCGCGGCGAGCGTCGCAAACGCAGCCTCGTCGGCTTCGCTCTCGAAGCTGCGCGAATAGTGGCCGTTGAGCAGGAAGGTTGGCACCGCGATCACCACCGTGCTGGCCGAACTCACGTCACCGGCCATCATCGCCGCGAGTACGGCGACCACCGATCCCTGCAGCGCCTGCCGCAACGTATGCCGATGCCGCTCGTGCCCGAGCTCGTGCGCGACCACCGCGAGGAACTCGCGATCGTCGCCGAGCAGCGCAACCAGTTGGTCGGTGACGACGATGGTGCCGCCCGGCAATGCGAACGCATTGGCGCCGACAGCGGGCGCATCGCGGAGCACCACGCGCATGGCATCGGCGTCCGATGCGGCATCGAGCAGCCCACGAAAGCCGCGCGCGAGCGTGTCCTGCCGATCCTGCGCGAGCGTGGTCGGCTTGAGTATCCAGCCGTCGAGCTGATCGAGCACGCCGCGGCCGAGCGATGCCTCGATCGAGGCCGGCATGCGTATCGCGATGCGTTCGGCCATCCACGGAACCCCGAATTCAAACGCGAATGCGCTGGCCGCGATGCACAGGACGACCGCACCGGCAGCGACCTTCCAGCGGCGTTCGAGTCGGTCGACCCATGACTGAACGCGATCCGTCGATGCAAACAACGCATCGAGCGCGGGATCGTCATCGATGATCAACTGCGCACGATCAGCAAAGGTGATCGTGCGCGGCGTACGGCCGAGTCGCGGCGACAGGCGCAGCTGCGCCAGTGGTTCGCGCCGCTCGCCTTCCGGATCGCGCAGCACGAGATCGGCGCCTTCGATCGCCGCATCGACAACGTGCGCACGACTGCTGCGTCCGTCGAAGTACTGACCGCGCCACACGCTCACACGCCGATATCGATGTCAAACAAGCCGTCCATTTCGGAGCCGGTCGCGTCGACCTCGCTCTGCGCCGAGGCGACGAACTGATCCAGGTCACCCGCCTGCAGCAAGGTCAGGCATTCGGCGCGATACCGCGCGAGACGAATCATGGCCCACGGAATCAGCATGCCGACGCTGCCGAGGATCGCCAGCGTGTTGCTGGAATAGATCCACAGCAATTGTGAGCCCTTCAGGGTCGAGCGTAGCCGGTTGTCGGCGATTTGAATGCTGTTGTAGACGAGATTGGCGATCGCGGCAGCGAGGAACGCAAAGATCGCGAAGTAGCCGGCGTAAAAGAACAGCGGCATCGCGTACATCAGCGCCGCCGAAGGCTTGGCCCCTCCCGTTGCGTCGGGGCTGAACAGGAACGCGCCGGCAGACATCGTGACAACGAGAGCCCAGAGGAACATCGCTGCGAACGCAGCCAGATAGGACGGATAGAAATCTCCCGGTTTCGCACTGAACGTGAAAGGCTTGCCGCCGTAGCGATGATGCTCGACCAGAAACGCCTTTTGCTTCGCCTTGATGAATGGAAAGATCAATCCCATGGTCAACGGCAGAAGCAGGTAGATCAGGAGGAAACGGATATACGCCTCGCCGTAGTCCGGCACGAAGCGGAAATTGATGCCGCGCCAAGCCGAGTAGCGTGCGCGGAATGCCGCGCCGCGCACGACCAGCCAGGGCGCGAGCACCGCGATCAGCGCCGCAAGGCCAAGCTGCAGTTTCAGGCTGAACTGTCCGGCCAGCGCGTAGCCGCCAAACAGCACGAGCGCGACCGCGCGTCCCTTCAGGATTGCCAGCGGTTGCGCCTGGTAGTCGAATGTCGCACCGGCGAGACGCGTATTGGCGTAGAAATAGCGTTGCGTGCGCACCTTCGCCCAGGCCGAGTACACACCAAGCGTGCCGATGCTAAGCGCGAGGTTGACGACCCAGATGCGGAAGTACTCGTACGTATCGCCGCTGAACTCGAAGCGCTGCTCGGTCACCGGCGACGACGTCGAATCCCCGGTAGCGGTCGACCACGCCGCCGGAAGGTCGATCACAGTTGAATTCATCCGCCTACCCTGGTTTCCACGGGTCCCTGTGCCCCGCTGGTATCGAGTGTAGCAGCGCGCTGCGAAGGTCAATCGTGGGCGAGCAGGAGATCGGCGGCGCGCTCCGCAATCATGATCGTCGGCGCATTCGTGTTGCCGCCGATCAGGGTCGGCATGATCGACGCGTCGACAACGCGCAAGCCTTCGATGCCGCGCACGCGCAGCTCGCTGTCGACGACCGCCGTTTCATCGTTGCCCATGCGGCAAGTACCGACCGGGTGATAGATCGTCTCGGCCTTGCGTCGGATGAACGCGACGAAGTCCGCTTCATAGCGCGCCGCGACGCCCGGAAATATTTCTTCGCCGCGAAATGCCGCGAAGGGTTCCTGCGCAAGGATCTCGCGTGACGCGCGCGCGCCCTCGACCATCATCTTCAGATCGTGGCCTTCAGGATCGCCAAGGTAGTTCGGCTGGATCGAGGCCGCGGCCTGCGGATCGGCCGAGCGCAGGCGAATCATGCCGCGGCTCTTCGGCCGCAGGTTGCACGCATGCAAGGTATAGCCGAAACCGTCAAGGCGATGACGACCGTGGTCATCGAGCAACGCTGGCACGAAATGGAACTGCAGATCGCAGCGCTCATCGGCGGCGAAGCGCGAGTGCACGAATCCGCCGGCCTCGGCAATGTTGGAGCTGCCGATGCCGTCGCGCTTGAGCAGGAAGCGCAACGCGACCGCGAGATCGTTGGTCTTGTCGTAGGTGATCGGCTGGGTCGAACGCACCAGGGTGCAGATGTCCAGATGATCCTGCAGGTTCGCGCCGACGCCGGCGTGATCCCGCACGAGTGCGACACCGTGTTCGCGCAGATGATCGGCGGGTCCGATGCCCGAGAGCATGAGCAACTGCGGCGAGTTGATCGCACCACCGGCAAGGATCACGCATCCGGCTTCGGCGCGTTCGAGCTTGCCGTGCTGGCGATATTCGACGCCGCTTGCGCGCGCACGATCGAACAGCACGCGCGTGGTCAGAGCGCGCGTGACGACGCGCAGATTCTTTCGCGAAAGCGCAGGACGCAGGTAGGCGACGGCCGATGAGCAGCGTGCGCCATTTTTCTGCGTAACCTGATACAGCCCGAAGCCTTCCTGCGCGGCACCGTTGAAATCACCATTGCGCGCGAAACCGGCCGACGCCGACGCATCGATGAAGGCATCCGACAAGCGATTGTGGTAGCGCAGGTCGGAAACGCCAAGCGGCCCGTCCGCGCCGTGCAAGGCGCTGACGCCGCGTGTATTGCCTTCACTGCGCTTGAACACGGGCAGCACATTCGACCACGCCCAGCGCGGATCGCCGCTTGCCGCAGCCCAGTCGTCGTAGTCGCCGGGGGCGCCGCGCGTGTAGCACATGGCATTGATCGAACTCGATCCGCCGAGCACCTTGCCGCGCGGCCACCACAGGCGACGCCCGCCGAGGTTTGGTTCGGCTTCGGTGGTGTAGTCCCAGTTCACACCCTTCTTGCCGACCAGCTTGGCCAGACCCGCGGGCATATGGATAAACGGATGCCAGTCGCGACCGCCCGCTTCGAGCAGGAGCACGCGATGCGCGGGATTCGCGCTGAGGCGGTTCGCCAGCACGCAACCCGCCGAGCCGGCGCCGACAATCAGGTAATCGTAGGTCACGCCTTCATAGGTCATCGCACGAGCGTATGCGGCCGCGTTAGAGCCATTGCTCCATTGCCCGAGCAGAAGCATTGCGGCGGCCGTCGCTCGCCCAAAAGATGGCTCCCCGCTTGCGATCGGACTTCCCCTGCGGGAAGCCGCGGGCGTCGGATTGAAATCCCGCCGCGTGCAGCAATGTCGCGGTCGCTACCTGATCCTGTGGGAGCGGCTTCAGCCGCGATGCTTCTGTTCGGGCAATGGAGCAACGGCTCTAACGCGGCCGCATACGCTCGTCCGATGAGCTACGAAGGCGTCATCTACGATTACCTGATTGTTGGCGCCGGCTCGGCCGGTTGCGTGCTCGCGAATCGTCTCAGTGCGAATCCGGCGCATCGCGTGCTGCTGCTCGAAGCGGGCG
>JBDSXV010000102.1:0-3263 GCA_039926025.1 Dokdonella sp. | reverse complement strand
GTGCGGTCGCTGTCGCCCTTGTCGGTCATCATGAAATACAGGCCGGCGCCCAGGTTGTAGACGATGGCCAGAAAGAAAACCAGGATAAAGACCGTGCTGAGCATGTGCGATCGCCTTGGTCGGCGCGAGTGGCCGGCCGCGGCGGCAATTATATCGTTTCGCCGTGGTTAGGCGTTGGCGCAGGCCACGCGTATTCGCGATTGTGTTGACGATCGCGGGTATGGCGCTGTTCGTGTGGTTGGGGCAGTGGCAGACCCGACGCGCGCACGAGAAGACCGAATTGTTCGCCGCATTCGCGGGCGCTGCACAGCAGATGCCGGTCGAGATCGAACAAGCGCGTCAGCAGAAAGCCCTGGCGCGCTATCCGCTGGTGCGCGTCAGCGGACGCTATGACCCGCAACACGCCTATATCCTCGATAACCAGGTACGCAACGGGCATGCCGGCGTGATGCTGTTCGATATATTCGAACCATCCGACGGCAGTCTGCAATTGCTGGCCAACCGTGGCTTCCTCGCGCGCGATGCACGCGGTGCGCGACCACAAGTACCCCCGCCGCCTGCGGGCGAGCAGACTCTGATCGCGTTGTACGCGCCGCCGCCGGGTTCTGGCCTGCGCCTCGGCGGCAACGCTCTGCCGCAGCAGCAAGCCTGGCCGAAAACGAGTATCTACGTCGATGTTGCAGAAATTTCGGCCGACCTTGGCCATCCGCTCGATACGCATGTGCTGCTGCTGATGCCCGCGAGCGGCGATGCTTCGGGCGATGCGTTCGTGCGCGAGTGGAAGCCCGAGGTGTTTCCGCCCGAACGCCATCTTGCCTATGCGTTCACCTGGTTTCTGTTCGCCGTCGTCTGCGCTGCGACGTTCGTGATTCTGCATTGGCGCAAGCAAGAGGACCCGCAATGACCCCGCGCATGCGCAACCGCATCGGCATGATCCTGATACTGGCCCTGTTCGCAGCGCCGCTGGTGACCGCCTACGTACTCAATGCCATCGGCTGGCGCCCAGCCGGTACGCGCAACTACGGCGAGCTCATCGAACCGCCACAGGACCTGACCGCCGCGCGCTTTCTGCTTGCCGACAGCACGCCGCTCGCGTGGAAGAACGAAGACTGGTC
Organism: Dokdonella sp.; assembly: GCA_039926025.1. Classification (GTDB taxonomy): domain Bacteria; phylum Pseudomonadota; class Gammaproteobacteria; order Xanthomonadales; family Rhodanobacteraceae; genus Dokdonella_A. Next base: position 2,148 of record JBDSXV010000102.1, on the reverse strand, counting down.
GTGGACGATATTCGCGATCACCGGACCCGATTGCGCGAAGCTATGTCTCGCGCGTCTGGATGAATTGCGCCGCGCGCGATTGACGCTGAATCAGAATACGTTCCGTGTGCGCGTCGTCGTTCTCGATGCGAGCATTCCCGCGTCGGCGCTGGCGGATCTCAAGCCCGTCGAGATCGCGCGGGACGTCGACGCAAAGCTCGCGAATCTGCGCCCGGCAGCGCCGGATACGGTCGCCGTTGCATTCGCCGATCCGCATGGCTTCCTCGTGCTGCGCTATCCGCCGGGATACGACGCCAACAAGCTGCGCAAGGATCTGGAACGGGTGATCAAGAATTGATGACGATGCGCACACTGTTGACGCCCGCGCGCATCGCCGCGTTCGCCACGCTGTTCGCGTTCCTGGTGATCGTGTTCGGCGCGTTCGTGCGGCTGTCGAACGCGGGTCTTTCATGTCCCGATTGGCCGACGTGTTACGGCCAGGCGGCCTGGCCCGGGCACGAGCAGGACATCGCGCGCGCCAATGCCGCCTTTCCGGATCGTCCCTTCGAGACGCACAAGGCCTGGCGCGAGCAGGTGCACCGCATGATCGCGGGCACGCTCGGCGTGCTCGTGTTTGCGCTTGCCCTGGTTGCGGCGTGGCGCCGCCGCACCTTGCTTGCCGCATTGCTGGTCGCAGCACTCGCGGCGGCGCTTGGTGTATTCGCCTACATCAAGGGCGCGTACGGTGCCTCGGCGGTGCTTTCTTCGGTGGCGATCGCATTGCCGCTGTTCGCTGCGCTGCGCCTTGATCGCAGCGCGCCGTGGCGTGCCGCGGTAGTCGCATTTGCGGTGGTGATCCTGCAGGCAATGCTTGGCATGTGGACGGTCACCCTCCTGCTGAAACCCGTCGTCGTGATGGCGCATCTGCTCGGTGGATTGCTGACGTTTTCCCTGCTCGGCTACGTCGCACTGCGCCTGGGCAATACCCAGGCACCGACGCCGCAGCAGTCGCGCCTGCGACCGATGGTCGTGGTGGCGCTGGTGCTGCTCGGACTGCAGATCGCCCTCGGCGGCTGGACCAGCGCGAACTACGCAGCACTCGCCTGCGGCATCGACTTCCCGCGCTGCGCCGGTTCGTGGTGGCCGACGACGGACTTTCGCGAAGGCTTTGTGCTCTGGCGCGGCATTGGCGTCAACTACGAGGGCGGCGTGCTCGACGCAGCCGCACGCGCGGCGATTCAGGTGACTCACCGCATCGGCGCGCTCGTCGTGTTCGGGCACGTCATGGCGACGGCGGTGCTTGCGTGGCGCCGAGGATTGCGCGGAATCGGCGCGCTCCTTGCGCTTCTGCTTTGTTGTCAGGTCGCACTCGGCATTGCGAACGTGAAATTACTGCTGCCATTGCCGGTCGCGACGGCACACAACGGTGGCGCCGCGTTGTTGCTGCTCTGCCTCGTCGCGCTGCTCGTGCGCACGCAAGCCCGCTTGCCCGAAGCGTCCGCGCTGCTCTCGCGCCCGCGTACTGGCATAGTGTGACTCTGTGAAAACTCGCTCCCTCTTCAGCCAGTACTTCGAACTGACCAAGCCGCGCGTCGTCGCGCTGATCGTGTTCACCGCGATCATCGGCATGTTCCTCGCCGTGCCTGGCTGGCCGCCATTGCGCCAGTCGGTTGCCGGGTTCATCGGCATCTGGCTGGCGGCTGCGTCCGCCGCGGCTCTCAATCACCTGATCGACCAGCGCATCGACAAGCTGATGGCGCGCACCTCGCAGCGCCCGCTCGCAACGGGCAGTCTGACGCCGACCCAGGTGCTCGTGTTCGCGCTGACCCTCGGCACGCTGTCGATGACGATCCTGATCGTGCTGGTGAATACGTTGACGGCGGTGCTCACCTTCGCCTCGCTGATCGGATATGCGGTCATCTACACCGCGTATCTGAAGCGCGCGACGCCGCAGAACATCGTGATCGGCGGTGCGGCCGGTGCGGCGCCGCCCGTGCTCGGCTGGGTTGCCGTGACCGGCCACGTGCATCCGTATGCGCTGTTGCTGTTCCTGATCATCTTCATCTGGACGCCGCCGCATTTCTGGGCGCTCGCGATCTTCCGTCGCGAAGACTATTCGCGCGCGCAGGTGCCGATGCTGCCGGTGACGCACGGCGTCGTCTATACGCG
>JBDSXV010000101.1:0-31078 GCA_039926025.1 Dokdonella sp. | reverse complement strand
GCGAGTGATTCCTTCTTTGCCGCAGGTTGCTGATTGAAAATGGCCATGGTGCAGGTTCCGCTTCAGGGCCTTTGAGGGTAGACCGCATGCGGATGCTGAACGTGTGATGGGACTCACAAAAAGCGACATAACAGTATGCGTAACGATTTGTTTGCATTCGCATGGAATGCGCGCCGACTTCACATGCGGAACACGCCGAATCGACCTTGTTCAATGGGTGCGTTGAGACTCGCCGACAGCGCGAGTCCGAGCACGCGACGCGTGTCAGCGGGGTCGATGATGCCGTCGTCCCACAAGCGCGCGGTGGCGTAGTAGGGATGCCCCTGGCGTTCGTACTGTTCGCGGATCGGCGTCTTGAACGCGTCTTCTTCGTTCTTGGACCAGGTCTTGCCGGCCGCTTCGATGCCGTCGCGCTTGACGGTGGCGAGCACGCTCGCCGCCTGCTCGCCGCCCATCACGGAGATGCGCGCGTTCGGCCACATCCAGAGGAAGCGCGGCTGGTAGCCACGGCCGCACATGGCGTAGTTGCCGGCACCGAAACTGCCGCCAATGACGACGGTGAACTTGGGCACGTGCGAGCACGCGACCGCTGTCACCATTTTCGCACCGTCCTTCGCGATGCCGGCCTGCTCGTATTTCTTTCCTACCATGAAGCCCGTGATGTTCTGCAGGAATACCAGCGGCACATTGCGCTGGTTGCACAGTTCGATGAAATGCGCGCCCTTGAGCGCCGATTCCGCGAACAGGATGCCGTTGTTCGCGACGATGCCGACCGGATAGCCGTGAATGTGCGCGAAGCCGGTGATCAGGGTCTTGCCGTAGCGCGCCTTGAATTCCTGCAGCTCCGAGCCGTCGACGACGCGCGCGATGACTTCGCGGATATCGAACGGAATGCGCGTATCGCGCGGAACGCAGCCGTAGAGTTCCTCGGCTGGATGAAGCGGCTCGCGCGGCTCACGCAAGGCGAGCGCGATCGTCTTCCTGCGATTGAGGCTGGCGACGATGCCGCGCGCGATATCCAGCGCGTGTGCATCGTTCTCGGCAAAGTGATCGGCGACACCCGAGATCGACGTATGCACGTCCGCGCCACCAAGCGTCTCTGCATCGACGACTTCGCCGGTCGCCGCCTTCACCAGCGGCGGGCCACCGAGGAAGATCGTGCCTTGCTCCTTGACGATAATCGTCTCGTCGCTCATCGCCGGCACATAGGCGCCGCCCGCGGTGCACGAGCCCATCACGACCGCGATCTGCGGGATTCCCAGCGCGCTCATGCGCGCCTGGTTGTAGAAGATGCGGCCGAAATGCTCCTTGTCCGGAAACACTTCGTCCTGCAGCGGCAGGAACGCACCGCCGGAGTCGACCAGGTAGACGCAGGGTAGGCGGTTTTCGAGCGCGACTTCCTGCGCGCGCAAATGCTTCTTCACCGTCATCGGGAAATAGGTGCCGCCCTTGACCGTGGCGTCATTCGCGATAACCAGCACCTCGATGCCGTTGACGCGACCGATGCCGGTAATCACGCCGGCGCACGGAGCTGCATCGTCGTACATGCCGTGTGCGGCAAGCGGCGAGAGTTCGAGGAAGGGCGAACCCGGATCGAGCAAGGCGCGGATGCGCTCGCGCGGCAGCAGCTTGCCGCGTTCGGTGTGCTTGCTGCGCGCCTTGTCACCGCCGCCCAGAGCTGCTTTCGCGAGTTCGGTGCGCAACTGCTCGACCGTTTCGCGCAACTGGTTGGCGTTGTCCCGGAAATCCGGGCTGCGTGTATCGATCTTGCTGTCGATGGGCGTCATGCGGAGTCCTGCGGCGGCGAGCGCGGATGAAACCATAGCGCTGGATTTTACGAAAGCGCCGGAGTGTCGGCGTTTGCGTGGGCCAGAAACGCAACCGGCCGCACGAGGCGGCCGGCGCGTCATCGAATCGCGCGAGTTCGCGCGCGGGTCAACTACTCTTTCTTGGCAGGCGCGTCGGTGGTCTTCGCGTCCTTCGCGTCCTTCGCCGATTGCATGGCGGAATGCGCGCTGGCCTTCATCGCGGCACCTGCGTCGCTGGCGGCTTCCTTGGACGCGTCCATCGCATTGGCAGCGGAGTCCTTCGCCTTGTCGGCGGCTTCCTTGGACGCGTCTGCGGCCTGCATGGCGGCACCGCTCACGGCGGCGCTAGCAGTCCCAGCGGCATCCTTGGTGGCGTCAACGGCTTTCTTGGCGGCGTCGGCAGCCTGTTCTGCAGCAGCAGCAGTAGCGTCCGCAGCCTTCTTCGCTGCCGTCTGGGCATCGGCTGCCGCCTGCTTGGTTGCCATGGCAGCCTTGTCCGCTGCTTCCTGCGCCTGCTGCTGGGCATTGTCACTGCATGCGGCCAGCGCGGTCATGAGGGCGGTAGCGAGAGCGATATGCTTGAAGTTCATCGGAAGTCTTCCTTTTCGAGTGATGGGTGCGAGGGGCGTGTGCCCGTTCTGCCAAAACGATTTGCAGCGGCCGAATACTAAGCTAGTTCGAGGGCGACTGCGGTAGCCTCGCCGCCGCCGATGCACAGGGTGGCAATACCCCGTTTGCCACCGCGTGCCTTGAGGGCGTTGATAAGGGTCACGACGAGGCGCGCGCCACTGGCGCCGATCGGGTGGCCGAGTGCGGTGGCGCCGCCGTTGACGTTGATTTTCTCATGCGCAATGCCGAGTTCCTTGATCGGCGCCATCGCAACGACCGCGAATGCTTCGTTGATCTCGAACAGGTCGACATCCGAAACGCTCCAGCCGACGTTTTTCAACAGTTTCTGGATCGCGCCCACTGGCGCCGTCGTGAACCATTCGGGTTCCTGCGAATGCGTGGCGTGACCGACGATGCGGGCGAGCGGCTGGATGCCGCGCTTTTTCGCTTCGTCCGCGCTCATCACGACCGTCGCGGCTGCGCCGTCCGAGATGCTCGACGAGCTCGCGGCGGTGACGGTGCCGTTTTCCTTGCGGAAAGCCGGCTTGAGGGTCGGGATCTTCGCCACATCGGACTTGCCCGGCTGTTCGTCGACGGCGAATTCGACTTCGCCCTTGCGCGTGCTCACCTTGACCGCGACGATTTCGTCGACGAAGGCGCCGGAAGCGATCGCCGCTTGCGCACGTCTGACAGATTCGGTCGCGAACGCATCCTGCTGCTCGCGCGTGAACGAGTACTTGTCTGCGCAGTTCTCCGCAAACACACCCATCGACTTGCCGTCGTAGGGATTGGTCAGGCCGTCCCAGGCCATGTGGTCGACTGCTTCGAAATTGCCATAGCGGTTGCCGGTGCGCGAATTGGGAATCATGTGCGGTGCATTGCTCATCGACTCCATGCCGCCGGCGACCACGATCTGAGCGGACCCCGCCTTGATCAGGTCGTGCGCGAGCATGATCGCCTTCATGCCGGAACCGCAGACTTTGTTGATCGTGGTGCAGCCGGCGGAGACCGGCAGGCCGGCGGCGAGTGCTGCCTGGCGTGCGGGTGCCTGCCCAAGATTGGCCGGCAGCACGCAGCCCATGATGACTTCGGAGACGTCGCCAGCGGCGACGCCCGATTGTGCGAGCGCCGCCTTGATCGCGGTGGCGCCAAGCGTAGGCGTCGGCACACCGGTGAACTGGCCGAGGAAGGAACCGATCGCGGTGCGCTTGGCACCGACGATGACGATGTCGGACATGGAAACCTCCAGAGGACGATTCGAGCAAGAAAAAGGCGATGACGACGCGGACGACCCGCGTCTGAACGAGCGGATTATGCGCGCGCTGTTGCGACGCGGCAATTCGCATGGGGCTCGAATTGCGCTTGTGTTCCGGACCCGCTGCGGGCTAGCCTCGACGCATGCACGACAGGGGGCTCTGGGCGGTGCGATGGGCGGCATGCTTGGCCGTCGGGCTGGTGACAGCAATGGTCACCGGCGCAGCGTTCGCGCGTGACCGCGTCGACGAAAGCACGGGCGTGGAACGCGTGCGCTTTCGCAACATCGGAGTCGGACAGGGCTTGTCGCAAGCGAGCGGCGTGGACATCGTGCAGGACGCGCAGGGTTTCATCTGGATTGCGACCCAGGATGGCCTTGATCGTTACGATGGCTACGGGTTTCGCGTCTACAAGCACGATCGTACCGACCCCTGGTCGCTGGCAGCGAACAATTTGCGCCGCCTTTTGCTCGACCGCAAAGGACGCTTGTGGATCGCCACAACCAATGGTGGCGTCAGTCGCTACGATGAACGTCTGGATCGTTTCGAGAATTTCGGACCTGATCCCAATCGCGCCGATGCCATTGGCAACGAATTCGTCGGCGTGTTGTTCGAGGACGCCAGCGGCACGGTTTGGGTCGGTACCCGCGGCCACGGCCTGCAAAGCTACGACGAAGCCGGCGCACATTTTGTGGAGTCGCGCTGTCGAAGCGGTGCGGTGGAGCATCTCTTGGCGATGCTTGAGCTCGATGACGGTGGCCTCCTTCTCGGCACGAGCATGGGGGTGTTCCGTTGCGATCGCGCCAGCGGAGAGTTGCGTGAATGGCCTGCGCAGTCCGGTATTCACCTGAGCGGGCGCGCGCTCGAGAAATCGGCGGGAGGCGATGTCTGGATTTCCGCACAAAAAGCGGGACTGTATCGATTCAATGGCGGCGGCACCGAGATCGATCATTTCGACGCCAATTCCGCGCCGCCGCTGGCCGATACCGACATCACCGGTGTGCTGGTCGATCGCCATGGCTCAGTCTGGTTCGGTAGCGAGAATGCGGGTCTCTCCAGGCTCAATCCGCAGACGCGGCGCATGGATTCCTTCCGACACGCTGCCGGACAACCGGATTCCCTGGCGGGCAATCGCGCCTTCAGTCTGTTCGAGGACCGCGACGGCCAGATCTGGGTGGGCACTTGGAGCAATGGCGTCAGCGTGTTCGACCCGCGCACGGCGGGGTTCATCTCCGTCCATACGGGCACAGGACCCAAGTCATTGCCGGGTGCCTCGGTGTTGTCCGTCCAGGCCGATGACGATGGCACGTTCTGGTTCGGGACCGCTGAAAACGGCGGTTTGAGCCATTTCGATCTCGATCGCGGATTGATCCAGCATTACGTCCATCAAGAGGACAAGCCCGATAGCATCGCGCACAACTTCGTCAATTCGACGATACGCGGTCCGGATGGCGCTCTGTGGGTGTCGACACGCGGCGGCGGACTTGAGCGGTTGCGCGCCGATGGCAGCGGCTTCGATCACCATCGCCACAATGCAACCGATCCGACGAGCCTTGCTTCCGACGAACTCAATCGATTGTATTTCGATCGCGACGGCACCCTCTGGATTGGAACGAAGGATGACGGTGTCGATGCATTGTGCGCTGGCTGTAGCGCGTTTCGCCACTACGCTCACGTCGATGGTGCGCTGGACAGCCTTGCCGCCGGAGGCGTCTATGCCATCACGCAGACGCACGACGGGGCCATATGGATCGGTTCCGATCGCGGTGGCCTGGACCTGCTCGATCCCGCCACGGGCCATGCGCAGCACTTCACCAGCGACGCGCGTAATCCGGCATCGCTAGGCTCCAATTCCGTGACGGACCTGCACGAAGACCGTCATGGCGAGCTGTGGTTCGGAATGCGCGGCGGCGGCCTCGGACGCCTACTGCAACGTGATGCCGCAGGCGCGCGATTCGAGACGATCGACACGCGTGCGGGATTGGCGTCCGATTCCATCGGCGGTATCGCGGAGGACGAAGCGGGCCGGTTGTGGATGAGCACGACGGTCGGTATTTCGCGCTACGACCCGCGCGATCGCAGCATCGTCAATCTCGGCGCGGATCAAGGTGCTTCGCCGCAGGGATATTTCATAGCGGCCGTGCACCAGGCGCATGATGGACGCATCATTTTCGGTGGCGCCGTCGTCGCCACGATCTTCGATCCCGAACAAGTTCAGCAACTCCCCGTGCCCGTGCCCGTCCTGACCGAGTTGCGCCTGTTCAACACGCCCGTACTGCCGCGCTGGCGCGATCCGCAGTCGCCATTGGAACAGACGCCATGGAGTGGTGGCCGCATCGTGCTGAACTACCACCAGAGCATGCTCTCGATCAACTACGGCGCGCCTGCGGCGTTTGCACCCGGCAGCCTGACGTTTGCGTATCGGCTTGAGCCGCACGATGCGGATTGGATCGAGACCGACGCGAGCCTGCGCACGGCCACCTATACGCGCCTCGCGCCCGGCGACTATCGCTTGCGCGTTCGCGCGCGCTACCCCGGCCAAGCGTGGAGCAAGCAGGAGGCGAGTATCGATTTGAGCGTATTGCCGGCGCCTTGGTGGTCGGGCGGGGCCAAGCTTGCTTACGCCATGCTCATCGCTTCGTTTTTTGCACTGGCGGCGCTGAAAATGCGCACGAACCGACGCGAGCGTGAGCAGGTGCAGAAGACAGTCCGCCAGTCCGAGGAGCGATTGAAGCTTGCCTTGTGGGGAAGTGGTGCAGAGTTGTGGGACATCGATTTGTCCACCGGCGCGCTGCGGCGTGACAACCAGCTTGATCATCTCGCCGTATCGCACGAGACGATGGAGCAGACGCTCCATGGCTATCGGCCGTTCATGCATCCGGACGATGCGGCCGGCTTCGAGCGCGCGTTGCGCGATCACGTGCAGGGACTCAAGCCGGCGTTCGAGGCGAGTTACCGCACGCCGAACCGGTCGCAGGAGTGGGTGTGGATCCTGACCCGCGGTCGGGTGGTGCAACATGATGCGGATGGGCGTGCACTACGCATGACCGGCACCAACACCGACATCAATGCGCTGAAACAGGCTTTGGGCGCGCTGCGCGTCCTCAATGAGCAGCTGGAGTCGCGCGTCGAACAGCGCACTGAAGCCTTGCAGGGCGCGAACATCGAACTGCGAAAAACGCTTGAACGCCTCACGCTGGCCCAGCGCCAACTGCTCGAAGCGGAGAAACTTGCGTCACTGGGCGGCATGGTTGCCGGCATCGCGCACGAGATCAACACGCCGCTTGGCATTGGCGTCACCGCAGCGTCGCACCTGCAGGAAGAGGCACGACGCATGTCGCGCCTGATTGATGACGGCGCCTTGAATCGCACGGACCTCGATCGGTTTCAGCGAATGGCGAGCGAAAGTTCGGACATGATCCTGCGCAACCTGCAGCGTGCTGATCGGTTGGTGAAGAGTTTCAAGCAGGTCGCGGTGGACCAGTCGAGCGAGGATCGCCGGGTCATCGATCTGGGTACCAGTCTCAATGAAATCCTGACCACGCTGGGGCCGACACTGAAGAAAACGCCGCACCGGATCGAGCTGCATTGTCCGCCTGGCCTGATCGTGGAAACGGCGCCGGGTGCGCTCTATCAGATCGTCACGAATCTGGTGATGAACTCACTGACGCACGGGCTGGAGGCTGCCAGTAGCGGCAGCATTCGGATCGACGCCGCGCGCGAAGGTGGCGATATCCTGATCGACTATGCCGACGACGGCCGTGGCATGGAAGACGTCGTCAGAACTCGCGTATTTGAACCGTTCTTCACCACGCGTCGCGGCCAGGGTGGATCCGGTCTGGGCATGCACATCGTCTACAACCTGGTCACCCAGGTTCTGCATGGCAGCATCGATTGCGAGAGCGCGCCAGGGCAAGGTGTGCGTTTCCACATCCGCTTCAACCCGGGAGTGATGCCGAAACGCGCGTGACGCCGATCAGTCCGGCAGCTTGTCCCGCAGTTCCATCGCCTGATCCCAGCATTCGAACAGCCGGTCGACGACTTCGGGGTCGAATTTCCGCTCGCGTTGCTCGAGCATGAAATCGCGAATTCTGTCCGGTGCCCACGAATCCTTGTAGCAGCGCCGGCTGCCCAGCGCGTCGAATACGTCGGCGACCATCGTGATGCGGCCACCGATGGGAATGTCGGTGCCTGTCAGTCCGAGCGGATAGCCACTGCCATCCCAGTTCTCGTGGTGCGAGGAGGCGATCTCAGCCGCCAGACGCAACACGGGCTTCTGCGAATTGCCCAGCAGTCTTGCACCGATTTCCGCATGGGTGCGCATGATGACGGCTTCTTCGGGCGTATGCGCACCGGGCTTGTTGAGGATCGGATCGGGAATGCCGATCTTGCCGATGTCGTGCAGGGGAGCGGCATAGCGCAGCGTCTCGCACACCGCGGCAGGAAGCCCCATGGCGCGCCCGAGCATTTCGGCGAGCAGGCCGACGCGGCGCACGTGATTCGCGGTCTCCTGCGAGCGCGTCTCCGCAGCACCCGCAAGCATGTAGACCATTTCCAGCTGCGACGAGAGCAGTTCGTCGTTGAGATGCAGGTTCTCGAATGCGATCGAGACATTCGTGCAGAACAGTTCGACCAGCTTGTAGTCCAGCGGCGACAGGTTCCAGCTCTCGCCCACGAACAGCAGGCTTTCGCTCTGCTGGCTGTCGATGAAGTGGAGCACGTAGTGATCGCGGTCGAATTGATGGTTCTGATCGCGGTACGCGGTCTGCAGCGAGCGCGTGACTGCTTCGGGCAGTCGTTCGTCGGCATTGCTGTCGACAAAGTCGCGGTAGTCGCCGGTTGCGGCCGCAATGCGAAAATGCTCCGGCGGTTCGCTGCGATGATCGACCGTGCAATACAACGCGCTGCGCTCAACGCCGACGAGTACGGCAAGCTGGGCAAGTACGGCGGATGCGAATTCGTGCGAATTCTGTCGCGTGAACACCTGCGCCGACGCACGGATTACGTTTTCCAGACCCAGCCGATTCGCCTCGATCGTGCGCATGTCGCGATACGCGCGCAATGCCGCATACATCGTCGTGGCGAGTCGTGTCGCAGTAAGTTCGGTCTTTTCCTTGTAGTCGTTGATGTCGTATTCGGCGATGACATCCTGTTCCGGCGCCTGGCCGGCCTGTCCGGTGCGCAGCACGATGCGCACAAAGGGGTTTTCGAGTTCGCCGCGGATGCTGCGCACGAGTTGCAGGCCCGCCTGCTCCGACTCCATCACGACATCGAGCAGCACGACCGCAGTATCGGGATGTTCAATCAGCAGCGCTCGCGCTTCGGCGGCGCTGTGTGCGCTGAGGAACTGCAGCCGCCGATCGGCGAACTGGAAGCCACCCAGGACCAGACGGGTGACCTCGTGGACTTCCGGCTCGTCGTCCACGATCAGGATCTTCCAGGGCGGCGCTTCCCGGGAATCCGTTGCAGAAAAATTCAGGCTGTCTTCCACTCGCCCCATTGCGCCCCCGCCAAGCACGGTTTGAGTGTACTCCGACTAGCGTGGGTTGGTAGACCGTCCAGGGAGGCCGCGAGCGCGCTGATGCCTCATCAATTGCAGCATCGCCAAACGCCGATGTGTGCACCTGACCGAGGTGCAAGCGACCACGATCATGCCGTAGACAGTGCGGTTTTCAGGACTTGCCGTGAAACAATTCGCGCCCGATCAGCATGCGGCGGATCTCGTTGGTGCCGGCGCCGATTTCGTAAAGTTTTGCATCGCGCAGGATGCGGCCCGCCGGATATTCGTTGATGTAGCCATTGCCGCCGAGCGCCTGGATCGCTTCCAGCGCGACCTGGACGGCACTTTGCGAGGCATGCAGCAGGCAAGAGGCCGGGTCGATGCGCGATCTGACGCCGAGATCGTAGTTCTGCGCAACCATGTACGCGTAGGCGCGCGAGGATTGCAGCGCCGTATACATGTCGGCGATCTTCGCCTGCATGATGCCGAAGGTTCCAATCGGCGCGTTGAACTGCTTGCGCTCGCGCACATAGGGCAGGGCAGCATCGAGCGCCGCCTGCATCAGCCCGATCGGGCCGCCGGACAACACCAGGCGTTCGGTGTCGAGGCCGCTCATCAGCACGCGCACACCTTCGTTGACTTCGCCGACGCGGTTGGCGTCGGGAATTTCGCAATTTTCGAATACCAATTCGCAGGTATTGGATCCGCGCATGCCGAGCTTGTCGAGCTTCTGTGCTGTCGAGAATCCCTTCATGCCTTTCTCGACGATGAAGGCCGTCATGCAACGCGATCCCGCGGGACGATGTGCCGTGCGCATGTAGACCAGCAGCACATCGGCATCCGGCCCGTTGGTGATCCACATCTTGGAACCATTGGCGACCCATACATCGCCGTTCTGCTCGGCGCGACACGTCATTGAGCCGACCACGTCGGATCCGGCACCCGGTTCGCTCATCGCGAGTGCACCCACATGCTCGCCGCTGCATAATTTCGGCAGGTATTTTTTCTTCTGCTCTTCGCTCGCGTTCTTCGCGATGTTCTGCACGCACAGGTTCGAGTGTGCGCCGTACGACAATCCGACCGAGCCCGAGGCGCGCGAAATTTCCTCCAGCGCAACCACATGGGCGAGGTAGCCCAGATCGGAGCCGCCGTATTCGCTCGATACCGTGATGCCGAGCAAGCCCATGTCCCCGAACTTCTTCCACAGGTCGGCGGGAAACGCGTTGTCGCGGTCGATCAGGTCCGCGCGCGGTGCGATTTCCTTTTCGGCGAAGGCGCGCACGCTTTCGCGCAGGACATCGATGTCTTCACCCAGGGGGAACGGACGCATGGCAACCCGACGAATCGTGATGGAACGCCAATGATAGTCCGGCAACGCAGGTCCGCACAGGGGATGCATCAATCGCAGGTGATATAGCGATGATGCGCCTTCGCGCGATTGCGCTGTTTCAGTTGTCGAAGCCGTCGGCAAAAACGACGGCCATCGCGCCGACTTCCACCGCGCCCACGTCGCAGGCGCCGACATTGCGTGCGAAGCCACGTTGATCCACCGTCTCGCAGGCAAGGCCTGCGTCGATGGCTACACTGCCGGCGGCAGGTTCCTGGGTCAGGTTCGGTCCGCCATTGTCGCCGAGCAAGCCGAGTGCAAGTTGTGCGGAGGAAACAGCCACCTGACTGGTCAGAGGATCGAGCGCGCAGGTGTTGCCGGGACTCTCGATGTCGTGGCTCCCAAGGATGCTCGTGCCGGGCGCACAGATACCTTGCACGATACTGTTGTCGATGCGCATATCGGAGATGCCGCCTGCGATCGCGTTGGCGACCACCAGCGATCCACCGGTTCCGCTGCTGCTGAACATGTTGCCGGACATCGTGAGGTTGTCGATGCGGCCCTGATTTGCGGTCGCGTTGCTGTACGCAAGCAACAATCCGCCCGCATTGAGCGTCGGAGCACCGTTCACCGCATTGTTTGCGATCGTGAGGTTGCTTGCCAACAGCGGTCGGTTGTTCAGCGAAAGATAGATGCCGCCTGCAAGGTCGTTGGCGGCGTTGCCGTCAAAGGTCGAGCGTTCGATGGTTGTCGCGGCGTCCTGCACCAGCAGGCCGCCTGCGCTACTGGCGTGATTGCCGTGGAAACTGCAGTCCTCGATCCTGACGCTGCCGCCGCTGATGAAGGCGCCGCCGCCGAGGATCCCGACATTGTTGTCGAAGGTCACCGACTGCATCGTCACGGCTGCATTGACGCTCTTCAGCCCGCCGCCGTCGCGGTCGCTGCCGGCGTTGAATGCGTTGTTGTTCTTGAAGACGACACTGACGAGGTCGAGCGTCGAGATGCCCGGTGGCGAAACACCGATCGACACGCCGCCGATGCCGTTCTCGATATCGAGGTTGCGCAGTCCGATGCGCGCGTTGGTGATGCGCATCACCCTGCCGCCAGTCGTCCCGTAAATGCGGGTGGGAACCGCGAGCGTACCAATGATGTCGACCCGTGCAGGATCATTCAAGATCGTCAGCGTGGTTGTCAGCTGCACTTGCGGTGCGCTGACAAGGATGCGCGTATCGCTGGCGCTGAAGTGCGCCAGGGTCAAGGCTTCGCGCAGGGAGCAGGGAGAAACCGCCGAGCAGTCGTGGCCGCTGGGTGAATCGATCGCAGAGCCGACGAAAAGATCGCCCGCGCTCGCCGTGTTCACGCAGACAGCGCACAGGCCTGCTGCGATCCAGCTCGGGAATTGACGTGCTTTCATTGCCGCCACCTCTCATCCGGGTGGCGGCAAGTCTACCTGACAGCGGCAGGCGTTACTGGCCGCGCATGCGACCGAGGAAGCGCGGGCCGTTGTTGCCCATCGTCGGCAGCTTGATCTTGCCGATCGCCGAGATGCGCTCTTCGGCCATGCGATCGGCCGCCTTGTAGGTCGGGATGCCGTCGCGTTCGGCAATCTGGAAGATGCGCGAGAGGTTCAGATAGATCGTGCGCATCATGCGCATTGCGCGTTCGCGGTTGTAGCCGTCGATTTCCAGCGACACGTTCATCACGCCACCGGCGTTGACCGCGTAGTCGGGCGCATACAACACGCCGCGACGGGTAAGCTCATCGCCGATCGCATCCGTTGCGAGCTGGTTGTTCGCGGCGCCGCAGACGATCTTCGCCTTGATGCGGTCGATGGTTTTCTCGTTGAGCGTGCCGCCGAGTGCGCACGGGCTGTAGACGTCGGCGTCGACGTCGTAGATTTCGTCGAGCCCGACCGCGGTGCAGCCGTGGTCGTCAACCGCCTTCTGCACGAGTTCCTTGTTGATGTCGGTGACGAAAACCTTCGCGCCCTGCTCGCGCAGCAGCTTGATGAACTCCATGCCGACGTGGCCGGCACCCTGCACCGCATAGCTGTACTTGCCGACGTCTTCGTTGCCGTGCTTGTGGCTGAGTGCAGCCATCAGTCCCTGCAGCGTACCGAACGCGGTGAACGGTGACGGATCGCCCGAGCCGCCATGCACCTGGTGTACGCCAGTGACGAATTCGGTTTCGCGGAACACCCACTCCATGTCGTTGACATCGATGCCGACGTCTTCGGCGGTGATGTAGCGCCCGTTGAGCGAGTTGACGAAGCGGCCGAATGCGCGGAACAGTGCCTCGGACTTGTCCTTGCTCGGATCGCCGATGATCACCGCCTTGCCGCCGCCAAGGTTGAGGCCCGCAACCGCATTCTTGTAAGTCATGCCGCGCGAGAGGCGAAGCACATCGTTCAGCGCTTCCGCCTCGCTCTTGTACGGCCACATGCGCAAGCCGCCGAGGGCGGGACCGAGCACGCTGTTGTGGACCGCGATGATGGCCTTCAGGCCCGCATCCTTGTTGTGGCAGAACACGACCTGCTCATGGCCGGTCTGGGCGACGGTTTCAAAAATCATGACTGCTCCCGAGAGGCAGAAGAAAAGACCGCTCACGCCCATTTGGCTTGCGAACCAGGCGAAGAACGGATCGTAAATGATTGATTAAAAGATTGTTTTGCGGTGTTCGGCGTGAGTGGCCGGTGGAGCGCGGCGCGTAGTGTAACGGCGCAGGTCGGGTCACGACAGTGCGACAGGCCGTGGCATTCACCCGAATGAGGGCATTGAAAAAAAACGAACGGTCGTGCTATTAATAGGTCCATGGCAGCTCAGACAGCAACCAGCAAGGGTGCGGCAACGCGCGAACTGATCCTCGATCGCGCCTATTCAATCGCATGCCGCGAAGGCCTCGAAGGCCTCTCGATCGGTGATCTCGCACAAGCGGTCGGCATGTCCAAGAGCGGCGTATTCGCGCATTTCGGTTCGCGCGAGGACCTGCAACTGGCCGTGCTCGATTCGGGTGGTCGGCGCTTCGGCGACGCCGTACTGATTCCCGCGTTGCGCGCGCCACGCGGACTTGCGCGCCTTCGCGCGATCGTCGGCGGCTGGTACGACTGGGTGCGCGACAACCGCCAAGGCTGCCTGATCATGGGCGCGGTCAGCGAATACGACTCACGTCCAGGGGTATTGCACGATGCCGTCGTCACGTTGATAAAACGCTGGCGCGACGACACCGCACGTGCGGTCGTGATGGCGGTGGAGGCGGGCGAACTGCGCGCCGATACCGATGCGAAGCAACTGTCGTTTGAAATCTTCGGCTTTGCGCTGGCCCTGCATCAGGACACGCGCTTGTTCGATCCGAAGCAGGCGAGGGCGCAGGCGGAACGCGCTTTCGATCGCCTGCTCACTGCCAACTCCCCCTGATCCACGAGGTATGCCATGAGCGCGATGACGGCGAATAAAAATAGCACGATCGTTCGCAATATTTTCCTGTTCGGCCTCCGCGCGCGCTTCACTTTCGGCAGCTGGCTGCGGCCAGGCACAACCCTGCGCCGCGCCTATGACCTGTTCTGCACGCCGATGTCGAGTTCACGCCGGCGTGCCGCGACGGCGGCGACCGGCGATGCCGTGCTGTCGAGCTTCCCGTTTGGCGGCGAACAGTTGGGTATGTATGTCTGGGGTGAACCCGCGTCGCAGCCGTTCGTGTTGCTCTCGCACGGCTGGTCGAGTCACGCGACGCGCTTCCTGCCATGGGTGGAGCGGTTGCGTGAAGCCGGCTATGCGGTGATCGGCGTCGATCAGATCGGTCACGGACGCAGTAGCGGTCGACGCGCGACCTTGCCGGATTTCGCCGACGTGCTGGTCGCGGTTGCGCACAAGTATGGCAAGGCATCCGCGGTGATCGGGCATTCACTGGGCGGCGCTGCAACCGTGCTCGCGCTGGCCGCAGGCATCAAGGCCGAGCGCGTGATCCTGATCGCGCCGGTGTCCGATCCGATGGCCGCGGCATCGCGCTTCGCGCGGTTCGTCGGCCTGGCCGAGCATCTGTCGTCACATCTGTTCGACGAGTACGAGGCATTTCACCCGACGCGCGTTTCCAGTTTGCAGGCGCATCTGAAAGCGCCGGCGCTCGCCTGCCCGGCGCTCATCGTGCACGACCTTGGCGACCGCGAAGTGCCGTGGGCGGAAGGCGAGCGCATTACGCGTCACTGGTCCGACGCGCGCCTGCTCACCACGAGTGGCCTTGGACACCACCGTGTTGTCGATGACCGCGAAGTGATCGACGCGGGCATGCGCTTTATCGCCGGCGGAATCGTCGGCGATCGCGTGATCTCGTCGCCGAACCTGCCGTATGGTTTTGCTTGAGGCCTTTCTGAAGCGGCAGGGCATCGCGCCACCGCTCCCGGATTCTGCCCATCGACAGGTCGATCAAACATCGCGGCTGAAGCCGCCCCTACAGCAGCGGTGTGGGAGCCGCGATGCTCTTCCCATCCCCAATGCAACGGCAGGAGCAACTGTCTGTGGGAGCGGCTTCAGCCGCGATGCTCCTGCCAGCGGCGGCAACAGCGTGCCCGGCAGCGTTACAATCTCCGTTCAGCCTCACGATTGCGGATTCGCCATGAGCACACCTGCCCAGAACATCGCCACCGAGACGTCCATCGACGGCGCTCCGCTGCGTTTCGTCACTGCCGCCAGCCTGTTCGACGGCCACGACGCCGCGATCAACATCATGCGTCGCCTGATCCAGGCGCAGGGCGCCGAAGTCATCCACCTCGGCCACAATCGCTCGGTGGAGGACGTCGTGCGCGCCGCGCTGCAGGAAGATGCCGACGCGATCGCGCTGTCCTCGTACCAGGGCGGCCACGTCGAGTACTTCAAGTACATGGTCGACATGCTCCGGGAACGCGGCGCGGGCCACATTCGTGTATTCGGCGGCGGTGGCGGCACGATCACGCCGGAAGAAATCCGCGAACTCCAGGCCTACGGCGTTGAGCGCATCTATCACCCGAACGACGGCATGCACCTCGGCCTCGTCGCGATGATCCAGGATGTCGTCGCACGCGCGCGCACCGCTGCGGATGCGCGCGTGCTGCGCGATGCCGATGCGCACACGTTGCCGCCTGCGCAGGTGAACATTGAAGATGAAATCGCCGTTGGTCACGCGCTCACTGCGATAGAAGAAGGCCGCCACGACGAACATCAGCTCGATCGCCTGCGCAAGGAGTGGCATCTCGCCGGCAACAAGACGCCCGTCGTCGGCATCACCGGCACGGGCGGCGCAGGCAAGTCGTCCGTCGTCGATGAACTGCTGTTGCGCTTCCTGCACGCGTTCCCGCAGATGCGCGTGGCAGTCCTCGCGGTTGATCCCACACGTCGTCGCTCGGGCGGCGCATTGCTTGGCGATCGCATCCGCATGAATTCGCTACGCAGCCATCGCGTCTTCATGCGCTCGATGGCGACGCGCCGCCAGCACGTCGCGACCAATGCAGTGCTCAAGGACTGCATCGCGTTCCTCAAGGGCCAGGCCTTCGACCTCGTCATCGTCGAAACCGCGGGCATAGGCCAGAGCGATTCGGAGATCGTCGACCTCGTCGACTTTCCGATGTACGTGATGACCAGCGAATACGGCGCCGCGAGCCAGCTCGAGAAGATCGACATGATCGACTTCGCCGAACTCATCGTGCTGAACAAGTTCGACAAGCGCGGTGCCGAAGACGCGTTGCGCGACGTGCGCAAGCAATGGAAGCGCAATCGCGTCGCGTTCCAGTTGAAGGACGAGAACGTGCCGGTCTACCAGACCATCGCGAGCCAGTTCAACGATCCGGGCGTGACCTGGATGTTCACCAACCTGTGCCGATTGCTGCGTGAGAAGCTCCATCTCAACGACGGCAACACGGTGGCAGCTGGAGCGACTTCCGACGGCGCCTCTGCTGGAGCGGCTTCAGCCAGTGCCTCTGTGGGAGCGGCTTCAGCCGCGATGCTCTCCTCTGACAATCCGCAAAGCATCGCGGCTAAAGCCGCTCCCACAACGGCCAGCAGGATTGACTGGACTCCGCACCTCGACACCTCACTGAAGGAACCCCGCGCGACTGTTCTGATCCCCGGCGCACGCGTGCGCTACCTCGCCGAGATCGCCGAGCAGGGGCGCGGCATCAATGGCGCGATCGACAAGCAGGCCGAAGCCGCCGATCGCGCGCAGTCGTACTGGCAGTCGTTGCGCGATATCGAGGACGCTGCGTTGCCGAAGATGCTCGATCTCTATGGCGTCGACGAACTGCTCCTGCTTTCCGCCGCAGCATCGGAATTTCCGGCGTCTGGCGAGCGTCGGACAGGCGGACCGGATCGGCGCAAGCAGAAGTTCAACTGGGAGCTGCGTCGTGAATCGGACGAGCGCACAAGCCACGCGCCGGTGCAGGCAGCCACCGTCGATCGCTCGCTCGTCACGCTGCGCCAACGCTACAACGATGCGATCCAGTCGCTCTCATCCGATTCGCTCAAGCTGCTGCGCGAATGGCCGCAGCGGCTGAAGTCGATCATCGATCCGTACACCGAATACGAAGTGCGCGGCAAGGTCATCAAGGTCGAGAACTACCGCGAATCGCTGTCGCACCAGAAGATCCCGAAGATCGCCGCGCCGACCTACAAGAGCTGGGGCGAGTTGCTCGTCTTCCTGCAGAAGGAAAACCTGCCGGGCTACTACCCGTACACCGGCGGCGTGTATCCGTATCGCCGCACCGGGGAGGATCCGATCCGCATGTTCGCGGGCGAGGGCACGCCCGAGCGGACCAATCGGCGTTTCCATTACCTGAGCGTCGGCCAACCCGCGGCGCGTCTGTCGACAGCATTCGATTCGGTCACGCTGTACGGCGAAGACCCCGCGCCGCGCCCGGACATCTACGGCAAGATCGGCAACTCCGGCGTCAACGTGCCGACGCTCGACGACATGAAGAAGCTGTATTCGGGCTTCGATCTCTGTGCACCGACGACATCAGTCTCGATGACGATCAACGGCCCCGCGCCGATGATCCTCGCGATGTTCATGAACACTGCGATCGACCAGCAGATCGAGAAATATCTGCGCGAAGATCCTGCACGTTGGGCGGAAGCGGAAAAGCGGATCGAAAAACTGTTCGAAGGCCGCACGCGTCCGCAGTATCTCGGCGAACTGCCAAAGACGAACAATGGCCTCGGTCTCGGCCTGCTCGGCATCAGCGGCGAACAAGTCGTCGACGCGGAAACCTATGCGGGCATCAAGGCGCACACGCTGATGACCGTGCGCGGCACCGTGCAGGCGGATATCCTCAAGGAAGACCAGGCGCAGAACACCTGCATCTTTTCCACCGAATTCGCGCTGCGCATGATGGGCGACATCCAGCAGTACTTCGTCGACAAGAAAGTGCGCAACTTCTACTCCGTGTCGATCAGCGGATACCACATCGCCGAAGCGGGTGCGAACCCGATCTCGCAACTCGCGTTCACGCTCTCGAACGGCTTCACGATCGTCGAGTACTACCTCGCGCGCGGCATGAACATCGACGACTTCGCGCCGAACCTGTCGTTCTTCTTCTCCAACGGCATGGATCCGGAATACACCGTGATCGGTCGCGTTGCGCGGCGCATCTGGGCGCGCGCGATGCGCGAGCGCTACGGCGCCAACGAACGCAGCCAGATGATGAAGTACCACATCCAGACCAGCGGCCGTTCGCTGCACGCGCAGGAAATCCAGTTCAACGACATCCGCACCACGCTGCAGGCGCTGTACGCGTTGTTCGACAACTGCAACAGCCTGCACACCAATGCCTATGACGAAGCGATCACCACGCCGACCGAGGAAAGCGTGCGCCGCGCCGTCGCAATACAGATGATCATCAACAAGGAACTCGGCCTCAACTTCAACGAGAACCCGTGGCAGGGCAGCTTCGCTGTCGACTATCTCACCGACATGGTCGAAGAAGCCGTCTACAAGGAATTCGAAGCGATCAGCGAACGCGGTGGCGTGCTTGGCGCGATGGACACCATGTACCAGCGCGGCAAGATCCAGGAAGAGTCGATGTACTACGAGCACAAGAAACACGATGGCTCGCTGCCCCTCGTCGGCGTCAACACTTTCCTGCCGAAGGAGCACGCGGGCGATATCGTCACCGAGATCGAACTGATCCGCAGCACCGAGGAAGAGAAGGGCGCGCAGATCACGAATGTTCTGGCGTACCAGAAGAACCGCAATCGTCTGGCGCCTTCGGGCGAAACCTCGCGCGAGAACCTTGCCGATGCCGACGAGGAAGCCCCCACGGTCCACGATGGACACGGCCTGCGATACCTGCAGGACGCCGCGCGCGATCGCAAGAACGTGTTTGCGGCGCTGATGGAGGCGGTGAAGACGCACAGCCTCGGGCAGATCAGCCATGCGTTGTATGACGTCGGCGGTGAATATCGCCGCAACATGTAGGGTGGGACTGGGCCCACCGCCTCTTCCGTACCCACAAAATCGTACCCACAAAAGTCCGCGCGAGGCGGGCATAAGCCCGCCCTACGCCCGCCCGGCATCAACGTAGGGTGGGCCTTGGCCCACCGCATCTATCGTCCACCGTCATCGCGTCGCGCACGCATCACTCGTCAACCCCAAACCGGTGCCGGATTGCTCGCAACATTGTGCGCACGAGCGTGCACGAACCGTGCTTGAACGCGAAGTGTGAGTGCCGTGCCGCGTCGCTCAGGCGCCGCGCTAGTCAAATCCATCGACGAAAATGATGTCGGGCTTCACGCCGGCTCCAAGTACGGCTCGGAATGCGCCACGACCGTGGGTGAACGCGAAGAGACTGCGAGTCTGTGCATCGCCGGTCATGGCCAGCCATTCCGTCGACACGTTCGGAAATCCGGTGATTTCCACCGACCACGAAACACCGCCGTCAGTGCTGGTGAATACGCCGATGTCGGTTCCGACAAACAGTCGGCTCGGATCGCCGACGTCCACGATAACGCTCAATGCCGGTACGTCGGGAAGAGCGGTCACTCCGCTGCCGGTGATGTTGGACCAGCTCACGCCGCCGTCGATGCTCTTCATCACGTGCGGACGGCCAAACGTTGAAATGCTGGCATACACGGTGTTGTTGTCATCGGGCGCAAAGGCGAGCGATGAAATGTAGCCGCCGGCGTTGACGACACTCTCGGTCCATGCGCTCGCAGCGGTATCTGTCGTGGCCGTGACGCTGCGATAAACGCGACCCGATTCGCTACCCATAAGCACACGGTTGGAATTTCCCGGCGCGATGGCAATCGCCGACACGCGTGGGTGGGCGAACACGGTCGACGCGCCAACCCAGTTGGCGGCTGCGTCGGTCGTGAGGTATGCATGCGCACCGCCAAACCACAGGATCTGATGGTTGTTGGGGTCCAGCGCGAACGGGGGAATGAACACGGCTGATTCGCCGCCCGGAATACCGCTTTGCGCACTGCTGAAATTGGTTCCACCGTTGATGCTCTTCTGGATAGTCAGGCCGTTGCAGCTGGCGTAGAGAACATTGGTATTGATGGGATCGATCGCGCTGTAGCCGCCGTCGCCGCAGGTCAGATAAGTCCACGCGTCGGGGCCGCTCGCGTCGCTGCCGCGTCGGGTCGAGTTGTCCTGTGCGCCACCGATGTAGCGCGTGCCATCGGGATACGGAACGCCATGATAGAACTGCGTTGCCGCGAATCCGTGATTGAGGTTTGTGCCGACGACTTGCGGCGCCGTGCAGTTCGATCCGGGAGCGGGCGGCAGCAAGCCCGTCGCCGCGCGCGAATTGTCGAAACGGAAAATGCCGCCATCCTGGCCCTCGTAAAGGATCTGATTGGTCGTCCCGTTGAAGCCAGGATCGTAGACAAAGACGTGATGATCCGGATGGACAGAGGGGCCGCGACCCCAATTGAATCCGCCATCGTCCGAGCGGTAGTTGTAGATGCCGCCGACCCAGACGATATCCGGGTTGAGCGGGTCGACCGCGATGGTGTTGTCGTACCAGCCCTGGCCATACGTGCCGAGAAACGTCTGGCAGCTGTAGTAGCCGCTCAGGATCAGCGTCTTGCCCCAGACGGGATCGGTATTGCGCACCGTCGCTGCCCAGGTCTGACCGCTGTCGTCGGATCGGAAGATCGCGTGCAACTGGTCCTTGTAGTCGCCGACGCCATCGCCGGTGCGATCCGGTCCGGCAACAGAACTGGCGGCGAGTGCATAGGCGCGTGTGCCGCGCATGGCCAGACTGGTTCGACCCATCCCGGTTTCGCCGCTGAGTACCGGCGTCCAGGTCGTCGCATCCGTGCTGCGATAGATCGTGGTGGGGCTGGGACTGTTGCAGGACGCCAGCCAGGATTCGACACCCGCGGTGACCGATGACGTGACGTAGAAACAATTGCTCGCGACTTGCGTGCGCGTGAACGTGGTGCCGCCATCGGGGCTGGTCCACACGCCCGTCGAGTTGGCGGCCACCACTTTCTGCGCGTTCAGCGCGGAGAGGTGGATGTCGTTGACGTAGTACCAGCTCGATGTCGTGGTGCTGGCAAGGCGCGTCCAGCTGGTGCCGCCGTTGATCGACTTGAAGATGCCGGCGCCGCGGATCGAGTCGATGCTGCCGTCGCCTTCGCCGGTGCCGGCGTAGAGCACTTGCGTATTGGTCGGATCGATCGCCAACGAAGCGACAGCGAGATTCGCCATCGTATCGGACGTTGGTGCCCACGTGCCGCCCTGGTCGATGGACTTCCAAACGCCGCCACCGGCGGCCCCCGCGTAGAGCCGCAGGTGATTGCCCGGATCGATTGCGAACGAGAGCACGCGTCCGCCAACGTTGCCGGGTCCAAGGGCCGTCCAGTTCACCGACGGGGGAAGCGCGTCGGAGGGTTGCCCCGCCGCAATGCGCCAGTTGGCGATGCTGGACACATGCGCCATCTGATCCATTCGTTCGCGCGCTGACAGCAATCGTTCGACGGGAAGCTCGGTCATCCCTGGCGCCAGACGCTTGCCCAGATAGTACGCGCGCGCTTCGGCTGGCGAATCGAAGTGTGGTTCAAGGCCGTCGACATCCGGCGGCACCGGCGACGCATGATCGATCAACAACGATTGACCGATCACGGCAGCACCGATCAGCACCGTGGCGCATGTTGCCCCGACGATCGCAATTCGCTTGCTCATGGCGACACCCCGCACGTGTGGACGCAGTCTAGCTGCGCGTGCCTACGACGGCTGCCGCGGACCGATCAGCGGTGGATTGAGTCCTGCGGATGGTCGTGTGTACATCGTCGCCAGCGCAGTTGGCCATCTACAGCGAAGAAGGGGGCAGGTTGGATCACGCGAGTTTTATATCCAAATGCATGCCTCACCGAGGGCGATGCTGCGCTTGCGGTGTCGGTCCACGCGAGAGTCGAGATCAGCACATCCCCTTCATCGCCGAAGACTCTGTGGGAGCGAAGGTCTGTTGTAGCAACGGTCCATGGGAGCAATTGCCTGTGGAAGTACCTGTCTGTGGGAGCAACAGCCTGTGGGAGCGGCTTCAGCCGCGATGCTCTCCTCACAAAGAGCATCGCCGCTGAAGCCGCTCCCACAGTGGGCGCAACGGTCAAGCGTGGCGACTGAGGTGCGTGGAAACACCATCCCCACCCAACGCCCCCGGCCCTCAGGCACAGCCTTCGGGCGTTCATCGGTGCGCGGACCAGTGGTCCGCAAACGCACCTCTTCACCCCCTTGAAGGGGAGGGCTGAAGCATTGGTGCGAGCAACTATCTGTGGGAGCGGCTTCAGCCGCGATGCTCTCCTCGACAATCATGGCCGCTGCAGCCGCGCGATGGACGTCTGCAACTTGTTTTCCACAGCTTGCCTATGTTGCATAAAGCACAAAGCGACTTCGCAATCGAACGCCCGCTGCCACGGTGCCCGCGTGCTCGCTGTTGACGTCATACGAAATAGATCGTAGTTTGCGCTGGCTTCGGATTGGCGTTGCCATCGAATAGATGCGCAGGGCCATCGAGTGTCCGTGTCCAGCCAGGAAGCCCGCATGCAGACGGTGAAACGAGCGATCGCAATTCTCTGTGTCCTCAGCGCAGTCGTGCTGGGCGCTTGCAGCTCTGATTCAACCCGGAAACGAGCATCAGAACGATCGCTTGGAGGGGAAGCGGGTGAGTCGCCGGTCCCTTCGGACTTCTGGGAATACCGGCTGACTTACCCGACCGGGCGTCTCGATCCGGCGTGGATCAAGGCGGCGCGCGATGCCGATCGCTCCATTTCACGCGCATTGCCTGCTGGCGTCCGCAGCCAGAACTCGGCTTCCGGCGTCTCATTCAGATCGGTGCTGGATACCCATGCCGCCACCGCACTCGGACCAGCTCCGCTGGATTGGAGCGACACCTACGGCATGGTCGGCGGACGCGCCAATGTCATCGTCACTCATCCAACCAATACGAGTGTCGCGTGGTTCGGCTCCGATGGCGGCGGCGTCTGGAAGACCAGCAATTGCTGCGGCCCAGCGACGACCTGGTCAACCACGACCGATCAGCCGGACATCGCCAACATCGCCATCAGTACCATGGCCCTTGATCCGAACAATCCGGACATCGTTTACGCCGGCACCGGCGACTATCGACGCAACCGACCGTTCGGCTTTGGCGCAAGCGGCCTGTTGCGCAGCATCGACGGCGGCAATCACTGGAGCGTACTCGGTGAGGACGTCTTTACGCCTGTCTACAGCCAGCCCAATGGGGTCTTTCCGCAGTATCGCTCGATCTCCACGATTGCCGTCGACCCCAACGATGGATCACGTCTCGTCGTCGGCACCAGCCAAGGTCTCTATTTCAGCCACGATACTGGCGTGAACTGGAGTGGTCCTTGCCTGACCAACACCTTTACTGATCAGCGCCAGGACATCACCGGCCTGCTCGCGATCAATCAGGGTGGCACGACCGAACTGATGGTCGCGGTCGGCACCATCGCCCGCCCTTCCACGGTTCGCCCCGATCTACGGCTCAATGGCGCCAACGGAATCTATCGCGCAACCATGCCAGCCAGCGGCTGCGCGAGCGGTTGGTCACTGATTTCGCGCTCGGACAACGGTTGGCCCGCCGGATCAGGAAGCGGCATACCTGTCGCCAGTCCAGGCGGCAATCCATTGCGCCGTATCGACATCGCGATGGCACCGGGCGACAACAACATTCTCTACGCACAGGTGATGTTTCTGGGTGTCTTTCGATCGCTCGATGGCGGCACCACCTGGTCGCAGCGCGCTATTGATCCGGACAACTTTTCGGGTGGGTGCGTCACCGATCCGCTGAGCGGTCTCGTATTCGAGGACTATTCGGCTGGCTTGTCGATCAGCCCCACGGACGCAAACACGCTGTTCCTCACCTCGACTGATTTATGGCGTTCGACCGATGGCGGATTGAACTTCACCAACGTGACCTGCGGTTACGACGAAATCAGTCCGGGCGTAGCGGGCACCGTGCATGTCGATCACCACGCGCGTGCCTACGTCGGTGGCAGTCCACAAAACCTGTTGATCGGAACGGACGGCGGGGTTTCCTTCACCAGCAACGCCCAGGCATCACAGCCGGACTTCACAGCGATCAACAACGGCACCAACACGATCGAATTCTATTCCGGTGACATCACCGCACGCTTCAACGATCCGGCGAGTCCGCTGCGCGGGATCGCCGCCGGTGCGCAGGACAATGGCTCGTCCACGCAAACCTGGGCAAGCGGCGTTACGCCTGCGCTGGCCAATTGGAAAGTGCGTTTCGCTGGCGATGGAGTCTCTTCCCGTATCGAGCCGATCCTCGGCCAGCGCTGGTACCACAGCTCGCAATTCGGCTACATCGCGGCGAGCATCGCTGGCCCGAATGCGCCCGTCGACAACGACGTCACGCCATCCGACGACTGGGCAGGCGACCGTCGTGGATTCCTGATGCCGTACACGCTGTACACGAACGGCGACGCAACGACATGCCCGCCGGCGACAGGCTGCCAACGCATGCTGGCCGGCACGTTTCGCGTCTGGGAATCGATCACCGGCGGATTGCCCAACACCTCCTGGGTTGCGAACAGTCCGGATCTGACCAAGACCCTCGCGACGAACAACGACTTGTCCATCATCAACAAGGTCGTGCATATCGAGGGCAACCCGAGCGCTGCCATCGTCGGTACCAACGACGGCAACGTCCAGGTCGGTTTCGGTCTTGGCCAAGGCAGTGCAAATTCCGCCACATGGGTCAATGTGACCGACGCCAACGCGCAATTGCCAAACCGTCCGATCATGGACGTGGCCAGCGATCCGCGCTTCTCGATCGTCGCCTACGCGACGCTGAGCGGCTTCAACGAAAACACGCCCGGCAGCCTCGGCCACATCTATCGCCTGGCCTGCAACGCCAACTGCTCGGTGCACAGCTGGATCAATCGCAGTGGCAATCTTCCCGACATACCCGTCAACGCGATTGCCCTGAATCCCAATGTGCCGGGTCAGGCATTCGTCGGCACCGACTGGGGCCTCTATTTCACCGACGACATCGATGCGTCCACTCCGGTCTGGCAGCGACTCGACATCGGCGTGCCCTCCTCGATGGTCTGGGATCTCGTGATCGATCGCGGCGCCACCACACTGGCCATCTTCACGCGCTCGCGCGGAGCCTGGGTGTGGCCGCTGCCCGGCGGGGATCGCATCTTCGCCAATGGATTTGACGGCTGATTCAAAGGCGTGCGGAAAGTGGGTGTCGAATACCGCCGCACCACGCAGGGTGGGCCTTGGCCCACCGCATTGATTGATCTCGCCTCAGGAATGGCGCGGCAATCGTTCATCCAACAAGGAATACACGTGCAATTGATAGGACAATCTTTCCGACGCGCGGCAGGAATAGTCACCCTGATGCTGGCATTGGCGTCGATGACTTCTGTTGCCCAGGAGGTAAGCCCGGTCTCCGAACTGGTCTCTGCCGCCGGCAAGGCCGGCATTTCCGAATCTCTGTTCGACAGCCCGCAGCAGCGCCTGGGGGATTGCTCGCTCTATACCCACGACGAGCTCGACGACATGGCCGCCCGTGATGGCAGGCCATCGGTACAGTGGATCGGTACCCGGGCCTATGCATGGACGACGATCAACAGTTACACGCAATTCTGCGTCTATCTCACCATGCCGAAACGGGTGGGTCTGACTCGCGTCGAGGCCGCTGCGCTGCTCGCAGCTTCCATTCCAGGGCGGCTCGCTATGGAGATGCCTTATCCGGAAGCCCAAGTCGACAGTGCTCAGATGGCCGCGGACGCTGCTCTCGACCGCACGGCGGCAGACGCTGCGGCACCGATGGATTCTCCGGGCGCCAAGGTGGACATTCTGGGGCTGACTCCGTGGAACCAGTCGACGTATGCGTTCTCCGCCGTCGCCTATGTCACCTTTGAAGAGCAACCCAATGGCGTGGCTGCTTCGCAAGGCTCTGCGCTGCAGATTTCGCCCTATGTTTACGTGACGGCGGCGCATCTAGCCTTCAACCCAACCACTCGCGCCCCGTTGAAGAACGGCCGCATCTATCCGCATTACCGCGTTCCGGACCCAACGCAGTCCATCCGCATCACCGAGGTGATCGTTCCAAACGAGTTCGCCCTGTTCGATATCGGTGATCCGCGGAATATCGGCAACGACCTGGCCTTTTTGAACGTCACCGAACCTACGCAGGCAGCCTCGTCTTCTGGATTTCCCAGCTTGCGCTACACCGATAGTCGCCTCGACCTCGGCTTGGTGGGCGGCATCGGCCATCCGGAATCGGATCCGTTCTTCATCAACGGCTGGGAAATTCCAGGCGCCCTTTATCCGTCCTGGTTCTATCCGCCGCCGTACACCATCAATCGTCCCATGCAGATGTATATGTTGGGCTACCCGCTCAAGGTCGGGGCAGTCATCAACAAGGAGCACCGCGCCTACGTGTCGACCGGGCAATTGGCGTCAGGCACGCTGAAAGAGCTGATCTATCATTGCCCTCCGGCCGAATCCTTTTGCCACCCCTATTGGGAAACGCTTAACGAAGCGGCCAAGGGAATGAGTGGCGGCCCGATGATCGGCCGGATGTCCATCGTCAACGATCGGAATCTGGACTTCGCTTGGCAATACGCGATCATCGGCATTGAAAACGCGATTGTGACCGATTCCACTGGGGACGCGGCATCCATAGGCTCCGGCTATTTCGACTTCAATTCAGGCTACATCGCCACCCACGTCGGCTGGACGCCCGATCCGAAGATCACCCTCGGCAATCCCGTCAATGGCTATACCTATGATGTCAGTCAGCTACCGCTGTTCACCGGCAACGCGGGCACCAGCACCAGCAGCCTGACCTGGACTTCCGATATCGACGGCCTTCTCGGCACCGGCGGCTCAGTCAATGTGGTTGGCAAGTTGTCCCAGGGCGAGCACGCGATCACCATCCAGATCGGCAACCAGCCGTTGGCGGAAGCCACGACCGTGGTGTCGTCGAACTTGGGTTCGTCCAGCGTGCCGTCGTCCAGCGTGGGGTCGTCCAAGCGGGTGGTGACCATCCACGTCACTGCCCAGCCCTCCACGCTGACGGCATCGCCCAATCCAGTGTTGGCCCCCAATGGTGCGGCTTTCGGAATGACCACGCTGAGCTGGAGCGCGCCGAGCTACGCGGCTGTCGATCTCGTCCTCACCGTCAACGGCAGCCAGAGCCTGCTGCGCGGCGCTGCGGCGTCGAGCGGCAGCGTGGTCATTCCGATCTATGTCGGCAATAGTTATAAATTGGATTTGTACCGTCCGGGCAATCGCACGGAAATACTGGCCACGACGACGGTCACCGGCAAACCGGGCCCGATCATTACCGCAACCCCGAACCCCGTCGTCATTCCAGCGGGTGGGAGCACCGGCACAACCATGCTGAACTGGAACTCACAAGGGGTGGCTCCAAAGACCGGCGTCTATGTCTCGGTCGACGGCGCAGCCCTTACTCTGGTGGCCACCAACAACCAGAGCGGAAGCGTCAGCGTCAACTGGATCCAGCTCAATCACCGGTACGAGTTCTTCCTGTGCCCCCAGGACAATGGCCAGCTACGGCTGGCCAGCACCGTTGTTCTCGCCCAAGCCATGCCCACGCCGACGTTCACGGCCACGCCAAATCCCGTGCCTGTTGCCGCTGGCCAGACCAGCGCCACCTACACCCTGGCCTGGAGCACGCCCGGTTATTCCCAGGTGGATGTCTACGGAGACAACAACCTCACCGGCCAGGTGCACCAGTTCCTCGGCACCGCCGCGAGCCCGGGATCGGCACCGGAGCCCATCGAACTTGGCGAACGCGCTGTCATCAAGTTCTATCCTCATGGTGACGCCACCACCCTGCTGGGCTCAGTGAATATCACCGCCACATCGCCCGCGGTGATCAGCGCCTCGCCCAATCCCGTGATCATTCCCGCCAACGTGACGACGACGAACTACACGCTGTCGTGGAATACACCGGGCTTTGCCGAAGTGGATGTCTATGGCGACAACAACCTCACCGGCCAAGTGCATCAGTATCTCGGCAGCATTGCCAGTCCCGGTGCGTTGCCGGAACCCATTTCCGTCGGCGAGACGGCGGTACTGTACTTTTATCCCAAAGGTGACGGCGTTCACCTGCTCGGCAAGGTGACGGTGGTCGGCAGACATTGAGACCAGACAAGGATATCGACAGACAAGATTATCCCGCCGACACTTCACGGGAAATGGCACAGTGAATCGGGGCCGGTGTCATAAATGACCCGCAGTCGGCATACCTGACGGCGGTCGAAATTACACCTGGCCCCAATACTTTGACGCACGCGTGGCGGCGCGATGCTGCGGCTATGGCCGATCGCCGGCGTGGCGGCGATGGTGGCGACATTCGCATTGCCGCTGATGGCGCTGATGGCGTCGGGTATGCAGGCCGTGCACCGCCTGTCCGATGTCGGCCCGTATGCGATCACGATCATGCTCGGCAGCCTGTTGTTCCCGATCTTCGCTGCGCTCGGTCTGGCTTCGAGCCTGCGGGCGAGCGGAGCGGGGCGCTTCGTGCGCATCAACGCAGCACTGGTGTCGATCGCGTTGCTGGCCGTTGCAGGTTATGCGTTGTCGATCGGCTGGATCGGCATGCGCACCTGGGCGTTGTAAGCGCGTAGGGTGGGCTTAAGCCCACCGTTTTGAGGTCGTGCGGGAGTTTGTGGTGGGCGGGTGCGGGTGCGAGCAATGCTCACGCTGTCGAAAGAGTTGTACTCTGGCGCGCGCATTCGGCGTGGCGCGATTCAAATAGATGTGTGGAAGAAAGTCGGCCTCAACGTCAATCAGATCTCGCGACAGTCTGCTTTGTCGTCGACAAGCTCACCGACGTGTGCAGAAAAATAAACTCGACCCTTATTTCCAGCATGCACGACACGCCTGATACGTTCACGTTCCAGCCGATCGCATTCGTGCGCTCGCCCTATGCGCGGCGTATCGACGCGCCGCATCAGCCGACGGTCGTAGCCGGTACTGAAGCCGGCAGTGCGGCAGACGCCATCATCGAATTCGCGGCAGACTTTCCGGAAGCCGCGTTGCACGACCTCGCCGGATTCGAGCGCATCTGGCTGGTGTTTGTTTTCGACCGCAGTGAAGGCTGGAAGGCGCTGGTAAAGCCGCCGCGCGGCGGTCCCAAACGCGGCGTGCTGGCGACGCGCTCGCCGCATCGCCCCAATGCGATCGGTCTTTCCGCGGTTGAACTGGTCGCGGTGGAGAAACGATGCCTGCGTGTCCGCGGCGTTGATCTTCTCGATGGCACGCCGATCCTCGATATCAAGCCGTATGTGCCATATGCGGATGCATTTCCCGCTTCGTGCGCGGGCTGGATCGATGCGATCGACGCAGCCCAGGGACTCCAGTCCGCACCCGGCCCACGCCGTCCGCGCTGATCGTGCAATCGATACCGCGACTTGAATATGGACGGCTTCCACTCGAACAGGAAGTGGTGTCCGACGACAGCATGGCCTTGACGAGGATCGGCGCGGTCGCGAGCAGTTTCCTGCTCGTGCGCATCGACGTCGACGGCAAGAAGCGCCTCATCGCGCGGTGACGGCCGCGTAGGGTGGGCCCAGGCCCACCGCTTTGTCGGCACCGACACATCCGCACAAGGCGGGCTTAAGCCCGCCCTACGTTCTCAGCGGCGTAGGGTGGGCCCAGGCCCACCGCATTGTCGGCGTCGATACATTGGTGCGAGGCGGGCTCGAGCCCGCTGGCGATTGCGCGTTTGACCGCGCCACGCACTCCGCTCAGTTGTCGAATCCGTTCGCGAACACCGCATCGTTTTTCACGAGATAGCGGAACCCGCCGGCGGAACTGACCGCGCCGACAAACCACTGTCCGTTGACCGCCTTCGTGGCGAGCTGGTTGCCGGCGGCCAGATCGCTGCCGAGGAAGTCGCTCGTCGTGAGCACCTGGCCATTGGCGCCATCGACCAGCAGCAGGCGCCCGCCGGCCGAGACGACGACGGCGTGGATGTTGTCCAGTTCCTGCACGGCCCGGATCGGCTGGCCGAGGTCGAACTGGCGCAACACCGCGCGCGTCGTTGCATCGTGGAAGGTAAGTTGCGAATCGTGGAAGACGACAAATTCGCGGCCACTGACGCCGTTGAGCAAGGTGGCGCCGTCGATGGCTTCCGGCAGCGACCATGCAAGAAGGTGGGTCGTGGAATCGTAGGCGCGCAGCGCTCCTGCAAGGACGGCGACCAGCAAGTGCGAGCCACCGAAATCACCCGCCATCACGCCCACGCATGGACTGCTCATCGACACCGATTCCCACTGAGACTGACCGTCCGCAAGACCGAAGGAAAAAAGGCGCGCGCCGCCCGATTGTTCCAGGCAGGCAACGCCCCTGTCGGGCTCACCCGCGGGGCGCGGGACCGCAGTCATCGCGACGACGGAGCGATTCTCCAGCGGGTCTCCGCTGGCGCCGTCGATCTGCCAGCGCATCGCATGCGTCGCATCATCGATGGCGACGATCACCGCGCCGCTCGAGCCGCCGCCCGCAGCGATAAATCCGGAACCTGCGCCGCTGTCCGATAGCGAAATCGATGCGACCGGTACAACAGGAAGGACGGCATCATCTGGTGCGGATTGCCACAGCAACAATCCTCCCAAGCCACCCACTTGCGCCCACGCAGCTCCAGAACTGAATGGTGACGTCGCGCCGAACAGGAACCGCAGCGCACCCGACGCACCTATCGACACGCTGGCTCCGGCGTACGGTGCGGAAGGGCCGCGATTCATGCGCCACTTCGTCGAACCATCCACCGCGTCGTAGAGCCCGAATGCCTCGTCGTTGGTGAAATCGGCCTCGGCCGAAGCGTAGGCAATTTCCTCGTGGCCATCGTAATCGAGATCGACAGCAGCGACGGCGCTGCTCGAATAAGACTGGTGCGGAATGCTCAAGACGAGGGCGTGCGTATTGCCGTCGTAGATATTGACGGCGCCCCATTGGGCATCAGCTTCGATGATTTCGTCCTTGCCGTCGCCATTGAGGTCGTGTGCGGCGACCGCGCCGACATTGAACACGGACACGTCCCAAAGCGGCGAATAGGGCTGGCCCTGGAACACCGTCATCG